>JAKORH010000345.1 GCA_029777935.1 Pseudomonadota bacterium | reverse complement strand
GGCTGGTGCCGTCCTGGTGCTGCAGCCCTTCGCCCGCGAGCGTGGTGCGGCCCGCGGTGGCGCCGAGCAGGAAGCCGCGCGAGCGCGAATCGGCCGCGGCCCAGATCGCATCGCCCACGCGCTGGAAGCCGAACATCGAGTAGTAGATGAAGAACGGCAGCATCGGGTAGCCGTGCGCCGAGTAACTGGTCGCGGCGGCGACCCAACTGGCCAGCGCGCCGGCCTCGGTGATGCCTTCCTCGAGGATCTGGCCGTTCCTCGCTTCCTTGTAGTAGCTGACTTGCTCGCGGTCCTCGGGCTCGTAAAGCTGCCCGAGCGGCGAATAGATGCCGATCTGGCGGAACAGATCGGCCATGCCGAACGTGCGCGCCTCGTCGGCGATGATCGGCACGATGCGCGGGCCGAGCTCGCGGTCCTTCAGCAGCGCGCCGATCATGCGCACCAGCGCCATCGTCGTGCTCATGTCCTTGCCGTTGGCTTCGAGCGCGAACTTCGCGTACGCGTCCAGCGGCGGAATCGGCACTGGTTCGGCTCTGCGCGCGCGTGCCGGCAGATAGCCGCCGAGCCTGGCGCGCCGCGCGTGCAGATATTTCATCTCCGGGCTGTCGGCGGCGGGCCGCACGAACTCGCACGCCTCGACTTGCGCATCCGACAGCGGCAGCGCAAAGCGGTCGCGGAACTCGAGCAGTTGCTGCACGTCGAGCTTCTTCTGCTGGTGCGTGGTCATCCGGCCCTGGCCCGCGCTGCCCATGCCGTAGCCCTTCTTGGTCTTGGCCAGGATCACCGTCGGCTGGCCGCGATGATGGGCCGCCGCGTGAAACGCGGCGTGGATCTTCAGCGGGTCGTGGCCGCCGCGGCGCAGCCGGTCGATGTCGTCGTCGGACAGATGCGCGACCAGCGCCTGCAGCTCCGGATACTTGGCGAAGAAGTGCTCGCGATTGAAGCGCCCGTCGGTGGCGGAAAGCTGCTGGAACTCGCCGTCGACCGTTTCGTGGAACGCGCGCAGCAGCAGTCCGTGCTCGTCTCTGGCGAACAGGGGATCCCAGTCCGAGCCCCACAGCAGCTTGATCACGTTCCAGCCGGCGCCGGCGAACAGGCCTTCGAGCTCCTGGATGATCGAGCCGTTGCCGCGCACCGGCCCGTCGAGCCGCTGCAGGTTGCAGTTGACCACGAACACCAGGTTGTCGAGTCCCTCGCGCGCGGCGATCGACAAGCCGGCGAGCGCCTCGGGTTCGTCCATCTCGCCGTCGCCGACGAACGCCCACACCTTGCGCGCGCTCGTGTCGAGCAGGCCGCGATGCGCGAGATAGCGCATGAAGCGCGCCTGGTAGATCGCGAACAGCGGGCCGATGCCCATCGAGCCGGTCGGGAACTGCCAGAAATCCGGCATCAGCCACGGGTGCGGATACGAGCTGAGGCCTTTGCCTCCCGTTTCACGCCGATAGTTCGAGAGCTGTTCTTCGGTCAGGCGTCCCTCGAGAAACGCGCGCGCATACACGCCCGGCGCCGAGTGCGGCTGGAAGTAGACGAGATCTCCCGAGGAAGGGGAGGGGGCCCCTTCCTTTCCCCCTTGTCCCGCGCGGAAGAAGTGATTGAATCCGACCTCGAACAGATCCGCCGCCGAAGCGTAGCTGGCGATGTGCCCGCCCAGTTCGCCACTGGCGCGATTGGCGCGCACCACCGTCGCCAGCGCGTTCCAGCGCACCAGCGCGGACAGGCGCGCTTCGATCTCGAGATTGCCGGGAAACGGCGTCTGCTGCGCGAGCGAGATCGTGTTGATGTACGGTGTATTGGCGACGGTGGGCAACTGCACGCGGCGGCGGCGCGCATGCTGCACCAGCTTCTGCAGGATGAAGGTCGCGCGCTGCGGACCGATGTCGTGAATGATCGCGTCGAGCGCGTCGAGCCACTCCTGCGTTTCCTGCGGATCGGCGTCGGCTTCCGGCAGCCGCCACGATGCAATCGTGGCGAGCTTGGCAAGATCGTTGCGGTTCATGCGCAACCTCCGTGCGGCGAATTGGTTCCGGCCGCTATCGCGAACGTGCCGGTTGTTCCTCGACCCACGCCGTCAGCAGCTTGTACGTGACTGCGAGCACGACCGGCCCGAGGAACAGGCCCACCAGCCCGAACGCGAGCAGCCCGCCGATCACGCCGGCAAAGATCAGCAGCAGCGGCAGCTTGGCGCCGCGCTGGATCAGCCACGGCCGCAGCACGTTGTCCATGCTCGCGACGACGACCGACCACACCACGAGGAACACGCCCCAGCCGGTGGCGCCCTGCCAGAACGCCCACCCGGCCGCCGGCAGCAGGATCGGCAGCGCGCCGATCTGCGCGATGCACAGCATGAAGGCGATCGCGGTCAGCAGCCCCGCGAACGGCACGCCGCTTGCGGCGAGTCCAATGCCCGCGAGCGCGGTCTGCACCAGCGCCGTGCCGACCACGCCGAGCGCGACCGCGCGGATCGCTTGTCCGGCGAGCGTGATCGCCTGATCGCCGCGCGCGCCTGCCAGCCGGCGCGCGAAGCGCACGACGAATTGCGCCGCCGATTCGCCGCTTGCGTACATGACCACGGCGATGCCGAGCGTCAGCACGAACTGCACCGTCGTCAGCCCCACGTTTCCGGCCAGCCCGGCGAACCACTTGACGACCTCGCCGACGTGCGGCGCCAGACGCGCCACGATGCCCCCCCGCCCGCCGGTGGCGAGTTCATGCCACGCCTGCGCCAGCGGCGCACCGGCAAGCGGAATGCGCTCGACCCACGGCGGCGGCAACGGCAGGCCGCCATCGGCCACGACCCTGAACCAGCCCACCAGGCGGTCGGCGTTCTCGACGATGGTGGCGATGGCGAGGAACAGCGGGATCGCGAACACCAGCAGCAGCAGCAGCGTCATCGCGGTGATCGCGATCCAGCGCCGGCGCCCGACGCGCGTCTCGATCAACTGCATCATCGGCCAGGTGGCCACGACGATCATCGCCGCCCACACGATCGCCGGCAGGAAGGGACGCAGCACCCAGAACGTCGCGACTGCCAGCAGAGCGATCGCGGTCGTGGCGAGCAGCGGCCGCATGTAGTCGCGTGGCGGCGCGATCGGTTCGCGATTGTGCATGCCGGCATCTTAGTGGGCGGCGATAATCCCGGCATGACCGCCGCCACCCTGACGTTTACGCGCCCCGACGACTGGCACCTGCATCTGCGCGACGGCGCGCAGATGGCCGACGTGCTGCCGTACACCGCGCGCCGGTTCGCGCGCGCGATCGTGATGCCGAACCTGCGCCCGCCGGTGACGACCACCGAGCAGGCGGCCGCGTACCGCAGCCGCATCCTGGCCGCACTGCCGCGCGGAGCGGCGTTCGAGCCACTGATGACGCTGTATCTGACCGACAACACGCCGGCCGACGAGATCGCGCGCGCGCAGGCGAGCGGCTTCGTGCACGGCGTGAAGCTTTATCCGGCCGGCGCGACGACCAACTCGGACTCCGGCGTCACGCGCCTCGCGAAGTGCGCCGGCGCACTGGAGGCGATGCAGCGGCTCGACCTGCCGCTGCTGGCCCATGGCGAAGTGACCGCGCACGACGTCGACGTGTTCGACCGCGAGCGGTACTTCATCGACGACGTGCTGATCCCGCTGCGGCGCGATTTCCCGCGGCTGCGCGTGGTGCTCGAGCACATCACCACCCGCGAGGCGGCCGACTACGTGACGGGTGCGTCCGGCCGCATCGCGGCCACGATCACCGCGCATCACCTGCTGTACAGCCGCAATGCGATCTTCATGACGGCCGAAGGCCGGACCGGCATCCGCCCGCACTACTACTGCCTGCCGCTGCTCAAGCGCGAGACGCACCGCCGCGCGCTGCTGGCGGCGGCGACCTCGGGCAATCCGCGCTTCTTCCTCGGAACCGACAGCGCGCCGCATCCGAAAGGCGACAAGGAACACGCGTGCGGCTGCGCCGGCTGCTTCACCGCGGCGTCCGCGCTGGAGCTGTATGCGGCCGCGTTCGAGCAGGCCGGCGCGCTCGACAAGCTCGAGGCGTTCGCCAGCTTCAACGGCCCCGACTTCTACGGCCTGCCGCGCAATGCGCAGACCGTCACGCTCGCGCGGCGCGCGTGGACGTTGCCGCCGGAGCTCGCGTTCGGCGACGCGACGATCGTTCCGCTCGGCGCGGGTGAGGAACTGGCGTGGCAGCTCGTGCCGTGATCGACTGGTCCGCGCCGTGGCTCGCGCCGCACGCGGGCCTGCGGCCGGCGCTCGAGGCGCAAGACTGGCGCGGCGCGCTGACGCAGCTCGCACGTGCGCGCGGCGTGCGCGGCGCGGGCGGCCACCCGATCGAATTCGCGTCAGGCGACGATGCGCCGCCGGGCGTGGCCTACGAGGCGCACATCGCCGCCACCGGCCGCGTGCCGAGCCGCGACAACCTGCACGATCGCTTCAACGCGCTGATGTGGCTCGCCTGGCCTCGGCTTAAGCGCGCGCTCAATGCCCGCCAGGCAGCCGAGATCGCGCGGCTCGGCATCAGTGACACGCGCGGCGCGGCGCGCGACGCCGCCACGCTGATCGACGAGAGCGGCCTGCTGCTCGCCTGCGACGATTCGGCATTGGAGCTGCTGGAACGCCGGCAGTGGCACGCGTTGCTCGTCGAGCGGCGCGCACGCTGGGGCGCGGACATCGCCGCGTTCGCGTTCGGCCATGCGCTGCTGGAAAAGCTCGTGGGTCCGTACAAGGCGATCACCGCGGCGGTGCTGCCGGTGCGCGGCACGGCGATCGAGGCCATCGATGCCGCCGCGGCCGATTTCGTCGCGCGCCCGGACCTCACGCCACGCCTGCTCGAACACCTGCCGGTGCTGGGCATTCCGGGCTGGTGCGCGGACAACGCGGACGCGCGGTTCTACGATGACGCATGCGTGTTCCGCCCGTTGCGGAGCACGCGTGATGATTCCGTCGCCCCGGCGCAGGCCGGGGCCCAAGATGGTGCGCGGAAGATCGGGCCCCGGCCTGCGCCGGGGCGACAGCATTTGCAGGGGCACAACCCATGAAGATCATGATCACCGGCGGCGCCGGCTTCCTTGGACAAATGCTGGTGCGCGCGCTCGCCGCGCGCGGCCAGCTCACCGACGCCGAAGGCCGCGAGCGGACGATCGAGCAGATCGTCGCGGTCGACCAGTCGCAGAGCGGCAGGTTGTTCGTCGACGAGCGCGTCGGCTACGTGGTCGGCGACATCGCTGCACGCGGCTTCGTCGAGCACGTGATGGAAGGCGACACCGCGAGCGTGTTCCATCTCGCCGCGGTCGTCAGCGGCGCGGCGGAAGCGGACTTCGATCTCGGCATGCGCGTGAACCTCGACGGCACGCGCGCGATCCTGGACGCCTGCCGCAGGCAGAGCGGCAAGCCGAAGCTGGTGTTCGCCAGCAGCGTGGCGGTGTTCGGCGGCGAAATGCCTGCGGTCTTGAGCGACGAGACGCAGCCCACGCCGCAGACGAGCTACGGCGTGCAGAAGCTCGTCTGCGAACTGCTGGTCGGCGACTGCACGCGCAAGGGCTTCATCGACGGCCGCAGCGTGCGGCTGCCGACGATCGTGGTGCGGCCCGGCAAGCCGAACGCGGCGGCGTCGAGCTTCGCCAGCAGCATCATCCGCGAGCCGCTGGCGGGCGAGATCGCGCCGTGCCCGGTCGACATCGAGACAGCGGTGTGGGTGCTGTCCCCGCAGTCGGCGATCGCGAACTTCATCCACGCGCACGAATTGCCCGCAGATGCCTGGGGCTGGCGCCGCTCGCTGAACCTGCCGGGACTGACGGCGACCGTGGCGCAGATGATCGAGGCGCTGCGCGCGGTCGGCGGCGACGCGGCAGCGGCGCGCGTGCAGATGCAGCCCGACGAGCGCATCGCCGCGATCGTGCGCACGTGGCCGGGCCGCTTCACCACCGCGCGCGCCGACGCGCTGGGATTCCAGCGCGACGCCGACTTCGAATCGATCGTGCGCGCCTACGCGCGGGAGTTCGCGCGCGCTTAAGCGCTGGCTCGGGAGTACGCGAGTGAATGAAGCTCCAGGAGGTGGCTGACGCGCCTCGTTGTCAGCGCTGCCCGCCCTCACCCTCGGTCCCTCTCCCGGAGGGAGAGGGAAGAAGAGCCCCTCTCCCTCCGGGAGAGGGGTTGGGGTGAGGGGAGACGTCCGCCGCGAGGCAGCCCCGCCATGCCGCTGCATCCTCGGTCGGATCTTGACCCGCCGCGGCGAGTGTGGCTCTCTCAGCGCTGCAGTTGCGCCGTTGCGCGGATCGCCGACAGCGTTGCGTTGGGTGTGATCACCTCGGGATCGCAGCGCAGTTCGATCAGCGCCGGCAGGTGCTTCTCGTGCGTGTGCGCGAGCGCCTTCTCCAGCGCGGGGGCGAACTGGTCGGTCGTCTCGACCACGCTGCCTGCGGCGCCGTAGGCCTCGGCCAGCAGCGCGAAGTGCGGGTTCGCCAGATGCGTGCCGTAGGTGCGCCCCGGAAATTCGCGTTCCTGGTGCATGCGGATCGTGCCGTACATGCCGTTGTTGAACACGATCACGACGAGCCCCGCCCGGTATTGCACGGCGGTGGCGAGCTCCTGCCCGGTCATCAGGAATTCGCCGTCGCCGGCGAGCGTCACCACGGTGCGCTCGGGCGCGACGATCTTGGCCGCGACGCCGGCCGGCACG
The DNA here is from genome assembly GCA_029777935.1 of Pseudomonadota bacterium. The sequence goes on along the minus strand of JAKORH010000345.1, from coordinate 14,170 downwards.
CCGTAGCCCATGCTGCCCGCGGTCGGCGCCAGTTGCGTGCGCAGCCGGGTATAGCGGTAGAAGCGGTGCGCCCAGGTCGCGAAGTTGCCGGCGCCGTTGGTGATCACGGCGTCTTCGGGCACGGCGCGCTTCAACTGCTCGACCACCTGCCACAGGTCGAGCTTCGGCACCGAGTGCGCGTACACCGGCGGGCGCGCCTGCCACGCCTCGTAGTCGGCGCGTGCATGCGAGAGCTCGTCGCGCCATGGCGGCGACTCGATCGGCATCATCATCGCCAGGCGCGAGGCGAACTGCGGCATGCCGGAACAGATCGCGAGCTGCGCCTGGTACACGCGGTTCAGTTCCTCCACGCCCGGGTGCACGTGCACCAGCACCTGCTTCGGCCGCGGCGCTTCGAGCAGCGTGTAGCCGCCGGTCGTCATCTCGCCCAGGCGCGGGCCGATCGCGATCACGAGGTCGGCCTCCTTGACACGCTGGGCCAGCTTCGGGTTGATGCCGATGCCGACGTCGCCCACGTAGTTGGCGTGGCGGTTGTCGAACAGGTCCTGGTAGCGGAACGCGCACGCGACCGGCAGGTAGTTCGATTCGGCCCAGCGCCGCAGGTTGTCGCAGGCGGCGACGGACCAGCCGAAGCCGCCGAGGATCACGAGGGGCCGCTGCGCCTGCCCGAGCAGGCGGCGAAGCGCGGCGATCTGCGTGTCGCTGGGCGAAGCCTGCACCGGCACGTGGCACGCGGCGTCGGGCACGTCGGCAGCCGCGAGCTGCATGTCCTCGGGCAGCGCGAGCACGACCGGGCCGGGGCGGCCGCTGGTGGCGACCTGGAACGCGCGCGCGACGAACTCCGGCACGCGGTCTGCGCGATCGATCTGCGCCACCCACTTCGTCATCTGGCCGAACATGCGGCGGTAGTCGACTTCCTGGAACGCCTCGCGCTCGACGAAGTCGGATCCGACCTGGCCGATGAAGACGATGATCGGCGTCGAATCCTGGAACGCGGTGTGTACCCCGATCGCCGCGTTGGTCGCGCCCGGGCCGCGCGTGACGAACGCCACGCCCGGTTGTCCCGTGAGCTTCGCGTATGCGTCGGCCATGAAGGCCGAGCCGTTCTCGTGGCGGTTGATGACCAGCTTGATCGAGCGCGCGTCGTGCAGTGCGTCCAGCACGGCGAGGTAGCTTTCGCCCGGCACGCAGAACGCGTGATTGACGCCCTGAACCAGAAGCTGGTCGACGAGGAGGCGAGCACCGGTGCGCGCGGTCATCGCGAAACCCTGTAAATTGGGGCGGCGAAAGGATAACAGCGCAGTGCGTCGTCCCGGCGAAGAGCTTGCCCCGGACTCGATCCGGGGCCGGGACCCAATTCCCGACGTTCAACTTGGGCCCCGGCATGCGCCGGGGCGACGGCGTATGTCCAAGCTTCTGGCCCTGGTGATGATTGCGCTGCTTGCCTGCGCGAGCGCATCCGCTCATGCGCAGACCGAGGCCCGGCCGAAGATCGGCCTCGTGCTGTCCGGCGGCGGCGCGCGCGGATTCGCGCACATCGGCGTGCTGAAGGTGCTGCAGGAACTGCGCGTGCCGATCGACGCCATCGCTGCCACCAGCATGGGTGCGGTGGTCGGCGGCTGCTACGCCGCCGGCTACACGCCGCAGGAACTGGAGCAACTGGTGCGGGCGACCGACTGGGCCACGATGTTCGAGCGCCGCGCGCCGCGCCCCGAACTGTCGTGGCAGCAGAAGGAGGACGACTACCGCAATCTGTTCACGTTCGAATTCGGCATCAAGGAGGACGGCCTGACGCTGCCGCGCGGCGCGGTCGGCGCGCAGGAGCTGGGGCTGATGCTGCGTGCGCTCGGCGGCGTGGTCAAGGACGTGAACGACCTCGGGGAACTGCCGATCCCGTTCGCCGCGATGGCCACCGATCTGGCCACCGGCAAGCTGGTCGTGCTGCAGCAGGGCGTGTCGCTGTCGACCGCGATGCGCGCGTCGATGTCGGTGCCGGGCGCCTTCGCTCCGATCGACGTGCAGGGGCGGCCGCTGGTGGACGGTGCGCTGGTGCGCAACCTGCCGGTCGACATCGCGCGCAGGATGGGCGTGGACATCGTGATCGTCGTCAACGCCGGCACGCCGCTGCTGCCGCGCGACAGGCTGACCGACGTGATCGCGGTCGGCCAGCAGATGATCAACATCCTGACCGAGCAGAACGTCGAGCGCAGCCTGGCGGAACTGACGCCGCGCGACATCCTGATCAAGCCGGATCTGCACCAATACACCGCGGGCGACTTCAACAAGGGCGAAGCGATCGTCGCTGCCGGCGAAGCGGCCGCGCGCGAGGTGGCAAAGCGCCTCGCGGCGCTGGCCGTGACCCCCGAGCGCTACGCGCAGTTCGAGCAGACGCGCTCCGCGCCGCTGCACGCGCCGATGCCGCCGCGGCCGATCGTCGACGTGCGCGTCGAGGGGCTGCAAACGGTCAATCCGCGGAGCGTGCTGGCCGAGATCGACCTGCCGCGCGGCGTGCCGGTCGACACGGCCGAGGTGCAGCAGCAGATCCGGCGCGTGTACGCCAGCGGAGATTTCGAATCGGTCAGCTACCGGCTGCTCGACGAGCCGCGCGGGCGCGTGCTGGTCGTCACGCCGATCGAGAAGAGCTGGGGCTACAACTCGCTGCAGCTCGGCGGCACCGTGCAGACCAACTTCAGCAACGACAACCGCTTCGACCTGTTGCTGCTGCACACGTGGTCGTGGCTGAATTCCGCCGGCGGCGCCTGGCGCAACGAGATCCAGCTCGGCACCACACGCCGGCTGGGCTCGGAGTTCCTGCAACCGCTTGCCGCCGGCAGCCGCTGGCTCGTTGTGCCGCGCCTGCGCCTCGAGCGCGAATCGTTCGAGGTGTTCTCCGGCGGGCGCGCGGTCGAGCAGTTCGAATCGCGCGAGTCGTCGCAGGAGGTAGCGCTGCGCTACCTGATCGGCACTTCCGGCATCGCGCAGGTCGGCGTCGGCCACGCGAGCAGCGAGCTGCGGCTGATCGGCGGCCTGCCGCTGCTGCCACTTTTGCCGGTCGGCGGCGGCACCGACGGGCCGATCGCGCGCGCGCAGTTCGCGCTCGACACGCTCGACGCGGTCGGCTATCCGCGCAGCGGCTATTCGCTGGCGAGCGGCATCACGTACTACGACGGGCAGCCCGGCAGCGGCGGGCGCAAGACCGCGGCGCTGCTGAGCGCGGCGTCACCGATGACGTGGGGGCGCTACACGATGCTCGCCAGCGCCACGGTGGCGACTTCGAACCAGGCGTTCGGCGTGCGCTACGGGGGCCTGTTCAATCTGTCCGGCACGCCGCGGGGAGAACTCTCCGGTTCCAGCGGCATGCTGGTGCGCGGCGTGTTCTATCGCAACGTGTCGGACGCGTTCGGCGACATCCAGATGCCGATCTTCGGCGGCTTCTCGCTCGAGGCCGCCGCGGCGCTCTCGCAGGGCGAGGCGTTTTCATGGTCGAACTTCCGACGCGCGGGGTCGCTCTTCTTCGGCGCCGAGAGCGCGGTCGGCCCCCTGTACTTCGCGCTCGGCAAGACCTTCGGCGGTGCCACTGCGCTGTACTTCGTGTGGGGGCGTCCGCAATGACCGGTCAGCGGCGCGGCAGGTAACTGTCCTGCGCGTAGGTCATCACGATCTGCGGGCGGAAGATCACCAGCGCCGAGAACACCATGCCACTGGCAAGCGCTTCGCCCCACGCGAGCAGCAGCGCGTAGCCGACGATGTCGCCGGTCTCGGCCGCGCCGATCATGTGCGCGATGCCGAGCAGCGCGAGCTGCGCGCAGCCGGCCGCGATCAGCGTGACGAACAGGCCGTTGCCGATGATGAAGACGAACAGGTGCCGCGGCAGCCGGCGCACGATCAGTGCCTGCAGACCGCCCGCGAGCGCGGCGGGCAGTGCGAGCGCAGCCAGCGCGTGCAGCCCGACCGGCAGCCAGGCCCCGCCGGCGAGCGCGGTCACACCGCCGAGAGCGACCGTCGCGCCGAGCAGCGCGCGCGTGTAGCCAAACAGCAGCGCGTACAGCGACACGCCGATCATTGCGAGCTGAGCGCCGGCGCCGAGCCGGATCGAAGCTGACCACAGCACGCCGAGCGTCACGATCCCTGCCAGCCAGGCGTGCTGCTGGATCGACAGCGGCAGGAATGCGCGGCGCGCCGCGGGCCGCAGCGCGCGCCAGCCCGCGTGCGCAAGCAGCGCGACGAACAGCAGCCAGCCGAGAACCGCCGCCACGGGCACGAGTGAGGCGGCCTGCATCCGCGGGCGCGGCTCGGCGTCAGACCAGCGCCCGGCCGGTCAGGCGCTCGAGTACGCGCAGCGGCGAGCGCTCGGGGAAGCGCTGCGCCGCCACCGGCAGGTAGATCGTCTGCTCGAACATGAAACGGCCGGCGAGCACCGCGTGCGAGACATGGTCGCTGAACACGATCCAGGTCTCGCCGGCGGCGAAATGCACGTCTTCGCGCGCTGCCGACCGCTGGTACGCCGCGTCGCACTTCATCGTGTCGTGGATGTGGAGCATGCAGTGATCGTATTCGCTGCGCACCGACTTCGTCACCTGCAGCGTCGCCAGCGCGCGCGCGGCGAGCATCGAGTAGCGCGGCACCCGCGGCAGGAAAGTCGCGGCGACTAGTTCGAACGATTCGCCGACCTGCCAGTGGCGCGCCACGCCGTCCGGATTGACGTTGGTGAAGAAGCGCAGCATCCGCAGCCCGCGCACCGGCGTGGCGGGGAATGCGTCGACGTGCAGTCGCGCATCGTCCTTGCGCGGACTCTTCGGGACGCGTCCGGCCACTTCGGCCGGCCGGAAGCTGGTGCGGCCGATCTGCAACGCGCCTTGATACGAGGGAAACAGCCGCTGCGCAAGCTCCACGGTCTGGCGCTGATAGCGCGCGCAGGCCGATGCAAGCACGCCGCGCAGCGCCGCGTCCTCGACCGCGCCCTTCACGCTCCGCGTGCGCGGATCGAAGCTCACGTTCTTGCGGTGGCCCGCCAGTACGCGGTCGCGCAGGATTCTCGATTCGCCGCGCTCGGGCGCGAACGGCAGCAGCAGCCGCAGCACGGAGCCGGCCTCGAGCGCGTCGGTCGCGCGCTCCGCCAGCGCGGCGCCGATGCTGTCGGACCAGTTCACGCCGGTGATTTCTTCGACCTGACTCATGCAGCCGCCATTCGAGGCGGGAACTAGAGACCTTCCTGATTAGCGATGAAGCTCACCGCTCCGACCTCATTCCCGCGCAAGCGGGAATCCATTAGCGACTTTATCGCACAGACACTGGGGCCCGGCTTTCGCGGGCTCGGCTACTCCACCAGCCCGTTCTTGATCGTGTAGTGGGTCAGCTCCGCGTTGCCGCTCATCGCTATCTTTTCGAGAGGTGAGCGGGCATCGTCGTCCCGGCGCAGGCCGGGACCCAAGTTTCGACGCTGCAAATTGGGCCCCGGCCTCCGCCGGGGCGACGATCCGATCGCGAACGGTCTTGTGGTTCACTGCGGCTGAGATTCGTCGCGAATCAGGAAGACCTTTTGCCCGCGCTTGGCCAGCAGAAGGGGTCAGTTGATCCACAGCGTCAGGCCGCGCTCCAGCGCCGCGCGCAGCGGCGTTTCGAGATAGGGCAGCAGCACGAACAGCGCGCCCAGCCCGACCAGGATGGTCAGCGGAAAGCCGACCGCGAAGATGTTCAGCTGCGGGGCCACGCGCGCCAGCACGCCGAGCACGAGGTTCACCAGCATCATCACCGCGATGAAGGGCAGCGCGATCGCCAGGCCGATCGCGAACACCTCGGCGCCCAGCCGGGCGACGCGGTCGAACGACAGCGGGAACTCGCCGCCGGCGAGCGGAAAGACACGGAAGCTCTCGGCGAGCGCGTGGATCAGCATCAGATGGCCGTCGATGGCGACGAACATCAGCAGCGCCAGCAGCGACATGAAGCTCGCGGTCGCCGTTTGTGTTGCGCCCAGCGCCGGGTTGAAGAAACCGGCGAACGACAACCCGGTTTGCAGCCCGATCACCTCGCCGGCCAGTTCCAGCGCCGCGAACACGATGCGTACCGTGAAGCCGAGCAGCACGCCGACCACCACGTTCTGCAGCAGCAGCGCGAGACCCTGGGCGCTCAGCACGTCGGCCAGCGGCGGCGCCGCGAGGTTCGGTGTCAGCACCAGCGTGATCGCGAACGCCAGCGCCACCTTGATGCGCGCGGGGATCGCGCGGTGCGACAACACCGGCGCGACCGAGAACAGCGCCAGCACGCGCACCAGCGGCCAGAACAGCGCGCCGTACCAGGCCGAGAGCTGGGCGTCGGTGAAGGTGATCAAGCCCGCCGCCTTCCGCCGCTCTGCGGCGTGCAGTGAATGAATTGTCTTTCAGCCAATTGAAGTGGGGATGGACTCGAACAGACGCCGCACGTAGTCGACGTAAACCGCGATCATCCACGGCCCGGCGATCACCAGCGTGGCAATCATCGCCAGCAGCTTGGGGATGAACGACAGCGTCATCTCGTTGATCTGGGTGGCGGCCTGCAGGATCGAGACGATCAGGCCCACGACCAGCGCGGCGATCAGCATCGGCGCGGCGATCATCAGCATCACGTACAGCGCCTGCTGGCCCAGCGAGATCACGGCTTGGGGAGTCATCTTTCAGGATCGAGGATCGAGGATCGAGCGGCGGGTCACGGATTGAACGAGGCGACCAGGGAGCCGATCAGAAGGTTCCAGCCGTCGGCGAGCACGAACAGCATCAGCTTGAACGGCAGCGCGATCAGCACCGGCGACAGCATCATCATCCCCATCGACATCAGCACGCTGGCCACGACCATGTCGATGATCAGGAACGGGATGAACACCATGAAACCGATCTGGAACGCCGTCTTCAGCTCAGAGGTCACGAAGGCCGGAATCACCACCCGCAGCGGCAGCTTCTCGGGCGCATCGGCCTGCTCGACGCGCGCCATGCGCGTGAACAGTTCCAGGTCGTTGCCGCGCGTGTGCTTGAGCATGAAGCCGCGCAGCGGCTCGGCTCCGGCCGCCAGCGCCTGCTCGAAGTTCATCTTCTGCTGGCTGTACGGCACGTAGGCGGCGTCGTGGATGCGGTCGAAGGTCGGCCCCATCACGAAGAACGTCAGGAACAGCGCCAGCCCGATCAGCACCTGGTTGGGCGGCGTGGTCTGCGTGCCGAGCGCCATTCGCAGCAGCGACAGCACGATGATGATGCGCGTGAACGCGGTCATCATCAGCAGCAGCGCCGGCAGGAACGTCAGCAGCGTGAAGAACAGCAGCGTCTGCACCGGCACCGAGTACGCGGTGCCGCCGCCGGGCGCGGGAGCGGCCGTGATCTGGATCGGGCTTTGCTGCGCCAGGGCAGGGGTGGCGAGCGCCAGTAGCAGCACGAGTGTCATGCCCGCGAAAGCGGGCATCCAGCGGTTATGCGAAGTAGCGCTGGATCCCCGCTTTCGCGGGGATGACACGCCACTCGATGTGTCATTCCCGCACAAGCGAGCCTTGAGCGGCTTCGCGAGAATGACACCGGGTCCCCGCTTTCGCGGGGACGACACGGCACTCGATGTGTCATTCCCGCGGAAGCGGGAATCCGGGGACTTTGCGCAAAGGACACTGAGTCCCGGCTTGCGCGGAAATGACGCGTGACAACTCATCGCCCGGCCCGGATCTGCTGCAGCAGTTGCCGGAACGCGGTAGCCGAAGGCGGCGCGGTCGAAGCATCGCCAGCCGGCTTCGGCAACGTGCCGATGCGATTGATCGCGCCCGTGGTAACGCCGAGCAGCAGCCAGCGGTCGCCGGCTTCGAGCACGACCACGCGTTCGCGCGCGCCCAGCGGCAGTTGCGTGACGATCTTCAGGCCCGCCGCCTGGGCGAGCGCCGGCTGCGCGGCGCCGAGCTTCTTCATCACCCACACGGCGAGAGGAATCAGCGCCAGCACGAACGCCAGCGCGAGGATCATCGGCAGGATCGACGGCGCGGGCGTCGGCGCCGCTTGCGCCAGCGCTGCCGCCGGTGCGCCGAGTGAAGCGCTCAGCGCAATCCGCAATCCGCAATCCGCGGACCAAACTGGATCCCGGTCTCGGCTTCGCCGAACCGGGATGACGCGTGCGTCTCCAATCGCCGCGCGGCTGCGCCGCTTGCTCTTGGACGCACGCGTCACTTATGCAGCCTTCTCATCCGCTCGCTCGGCGTCACGATGTCGGTGAGCCGGATGCCGAACTTCTCGTTCACGACCACCACTTCGCCCTGCGCGATCAGGCAACCGTTGACCAGCACGTCCATCGGCTCGCCGGCGAGCGCGTCCAGTTCGATCACCGAGCCCTGCGCGAGCTGCAGGATGTTCTTGATCGGGATCTTGGTGCGGCCGAGTTCCACCGTCAGCGTGACCGGGATGTCGAGGATCAGGTCGAGGTCCTGCGGGCCGTCGGCCGACGCGCCAGGGGACAGTCGCTGGAAGATGTTGACCGGCTGTGCCTGTGCGTCGAGCGCCGGGCCAGCGGTCTGCTGCTCGGCCAGCGCCGCGGCCCAGTCTTCTTCGGCCGAGGCGGGCGTTTGCGTCGTGTCGCTCATGGGGGCGGCTCCGAGGTGAAATTCAGTCCGTGCCGCGCCGCCGCTCGCCGTACTGCGAGTACTTCAGCATGCGCTCGACGCGGACCGCGGTGCGGCCGTTGACGGTGCCGAAGCGGCACTCCATCACGGGCACGCCGTCGATCTTGGCGTGGATCAGTTCCTTCAACGGCAGGTCGACGAAGTCGCCGGGCTTCAGGCGCAGCAACTGCCCGACGGTGACTTGCGTCTGTGCGAGTTCCGCGGTCAGTTCGACGTCGGCCGCCTGCACCTGGCGCGTCAACTGGTGCATCCAGCGCTGGTCCTGCTCCTGCCCGTCGCCCTGCAGCGGCGAATACAGCACGTCGCGGATCGGTTCCAGCGACGAATAGGGAAAACAGACATGGATCTCGCCGCCGCCGTCGCCGACCTCGACGTTGTACGTGGTTGCCACCACGATCTCGCTCGGCGACGCGATGTTGGCGAACTGCGTGTGCATCTCGGAGCGCTGGTAGACGAAGTTGAAGCGATACAGCGCGCCCCACGCCTTGGCATACTCGGCCAGCGCTACCTCGAGCAGGCGCTGGATGATCCGCTGCTCGGTCGGCGAGAAGTCGCGCCCCTCCATGCGCGCGTGCAGCTTGCCGCTGCCGCCGAACAGGGTGTCGATCACGCAGAACACCAGCTTCGGGTCGAAGATCAGCAGACCCGAGCCGCGCAGCGGCGCCAGCGACACGATGTTGATGTTGGTCGGCACGACGATGTCGCGCAGGAACGCCGAGTACTTGACCACGCGCACCGGCCCGACCGACACCTCCGGCGTGCGGCGCATGAAGTTGAAGATGCCGATGCGCAGGTTGCGGGCGAAGCGCTCGTTGACGATTTCCATCGTCGGCATGCGCCCGCGCACGATGCGCTCCTGGCTCGCGAGGTCGTAGTCGCGAATGCCGCTCGCGGGCTCCTCCTTGTCGAGCTTCTGCGACTCGCCGGTGACGCCCTCCAGCAGCGCGTCGACTTCGTCCTGGGAGAGGAACTGGTCAGCCATCTTTAGTCTTTAGGATCGAGGATCGAGGATCGAGCAAAGGCAAGTGCGCAGTCGCAGACTCGCTCCATCCTCCATCCTCCATCCCCAATCCTCGATCCTTCATTGCACGATCAGGTGCGTGAAGTTCACCGCCTCTACGGTGCTTTCGGCAGGCGTGCCCGCGAGCGGCTTGTTGGCGGCGGCCACGATTTCCCTGGCCAGCGTTTCCTTGCCCTCACGCGTGGCCACGTCCTGCACGCGCTTGGAGCCGAGCAGCAGCAGGATTTCGCTGCGCACGGCGGGCATCATGGTCTTCAGCAGTTCGCCGCTCCCGGCATCCTTGACCTCCGCCACCAGCTTGACCTGCATGAAGCGGTCGTCATCCGGCTCGCGCAGATTGACGGTGAAGGTCTCGAGGTCGACGAACACCGGCAATTTCTTCGACTCCGACTTCTTCTCGCCTGCGGGCTCCGCTTCGGTGTGCTTCTTGCCGAGCAGCAGGAACGCGGCCGCGCCGCCCGCGCCGGCCAGCAGCAGCACGCCGGCCGCGACGAGCACGACGAGCTTCTTCCGGTTCCCGGTTTTCGGCGCCGGCGGCTTGGCGCCGTCCTTCCCCGTGTCGGGCTTGTCCGCGCTCTTTTCGGCCTGCTTGCCTGCCATCGATGGAGCTCCGTTCGCTCGGTGATCGGCCGCGCCCGCGGGCGCAACCTCTTGCGGCGGTCGCGCCCGCGGGCGCAACCTTTTCGGCAGGATTATTCGAGGACTTGAGGGTGGCGAATCGGCGGAAAACGCGCCGCAATACCGCCGTTTTCGGAACCTCTCGCGAAACCCGCGACCAGCGGCAGTTCCAGGACAGGTTTTATGCGATCACGTCGATCAGCCGCGTCGAACGGCGCGTGACTGCGGGCGCAGCCACGGAGGACGTACCGTCGATCGGGCGCGCCCGCGCGCCGCTCGCTGCCGGCGCAGGGCGCGAATCGCGGCGCGCAAAGCCGGGGTCGGACTGCGTGTCGACGCGCGCATCGGCGAGCTGCAGCCCCTGCGCGTGGAGCATGTCGCGCAGGCGGGGCAGTGCATCTTCGATCGCGCTGCGCGTGGCTGCATGCGCGGCGCCGAACACGAGCGTCGCCTCGCTGCCGCGCACTTCGATCGACACGCTGACCGGGCCGAGGTCGGCCGGCGTCAGGGACAGCTCCGCACTCGCCACCTTGCCGCGCGCGACCAGCGCCACTCGCTGCGAGAAGTCCTCCGCGAACGCCGCGGTGCCGATCGGTGTCGGCACGTCGATGCGAACGGTGTCGGCCGGAGCCGGCGCCACGGCAGCCGTGTGCACCGCCGCCGCATGTGCCGGGAGCACTTCGATGCGCGGCGCTGCGGATGCCGTCGCGAGCGCGCGTTCGAAGCGCTGCTGGAAGTCCTCACCGAGCCGATCGTGCGGCGCGCTCGCGTTGGCCGTGACGGTTGCGCCCGGGGCCGTGCGCTCGGCCGGCGCGCTGTGTGCGCGGGATTCGTCGCGCCTGACCGCGGCCGCAGCGTCGGCGCGCTGCGGCCCCGGGTGCGCTGCCGTGCTGCTCGCGGTCGCGGCGGGCGCGGCGTCAGCGGCGACATCGAAGCGGCGTTCGCCAAGCACGCGCGGCGCTGCCTTGTCGATACTGGCGGTCCTGGCGTGCACGGCGGCACTTGCCGCGTCGGCGGTGGCCGGGACCGCTGACGCGTTCAGCGCGAACTGCGGCACACAGGAAACCGCGGGCGTGTCTTCCGCATCGGTCTTGTCGTCCTTGTCCTTCGTGTCGGCGCGCTCGGCGGCGGGCTTGACCTTGGTCTCGGCCGCGATCGGCTTGTGCGCGTTGGCGTGCGCGCCGCGCACGCCGGCGGCCGGCTCCGCGTTCGCGGCCTGCCTGGCATGGGCCCGCGCCATCGCCGAACCGAACGCAGAGGCGTCCACGTCTTCGGGCGCGGCGTTCGAAGCGTGCGCCGGGGCGGTGCCGGCTGCGGCGGGCGCGGCAGCGGGAAGATTCAGCTCGGGCATCTCGCGTCTCCTGGATCGAGATAGGTTCTACCAATCGTTGGCCGACAGACGCGCGTTGCGCGCGATTTCGTCGGTCTGCTTCTGGTCGAGTCGCTGCGCGCGACCGCGCGCGGCCGCCGCGCGGCGTTCGGCGAGCGCCTGCATGCTCTTCAGCCGCCGCTGTGCCTCCTGCACTTCGGCGTCGATCGCCGCGAGCTGCTGCTCGCGCGTTTGCACCTCGGCTTCCTGCGCCGCCACGGCCTGCGCGAGTTTGACCGCGAACGCCTGCCAGTTGCGCTGCGCGGCGCCATCGCATCCGGCTGCGAGCTGCGCCCGCGAGCGGCGCTCGTAGTCGCGCACGTAGCTGCGCAGCAGCGCAAGTTGCTCGGTCGCCTGTGCGATGCGCTGCTGCTGTTCGGCGTGGCGCGCCAGTGCGGCGTCGCGCGCGGCCTGCGCCAGTTCCGTCAGCACGGCGAGGCTCTGCGGTTCCATCGTCAGGCGGCCGGAATCATGTTGATCAGCGCCGCCAGCCGACCGTGCGCCTCGGCGAGCGAAGACGGCTCGTGCATCTGCTGCTGCAGGAACGTCTCCATGTGCGGCCAGGCGGCGATCGCCGCGTCGAGCAGCCGATCGTTGCCGGGCACGTACGCGCCGACCGCGAGCAGGTCCTGATTGCGGCGATGGCGCGAATACAGTGCCTTGAAGCGGCGCGCCAGCTCGATCTGGTCCGGCCCCGCGACCGCGTTCATCACGCGCGAGATCGAGGCCTCGATGTCGATGGCCGGATAGTGGCCCGCTTCGGCCAGTTGCCGCGACAGCACGATGTGGCCGTCGAGGATCGCGCGCGCCGCGTCCGCGACCGGGTCCTGCGGATCGTCGCCTTCGGTCAGTACCGTGTAGAAGGCAGTGATCGAGCCCGACGCGCCGCCCGCGCCGTTGCCGGCGCGCTCGACCAGCGTCGGCAGCTTGGCGAACACCGACGGCGGATAGCCTTTCGTCGCGGGCGGCTCGCCGATCGCCAGCGCGATCTCGCGCGCGGCCATCGCGTAACGCGTCAGCGAATCGAGCAGCAGCAGCACATGCCGGCCCTGGTCGCGGAAATGCTCGGCGATCGCGGTCGCGTACGCCGCGCCCTGCAACCGCACCAGCGGCGGTGTGTCCGCCGGCGCGGCGACGACCACCGCGCGCCGCAGCCCGTCGCGGCCGAGGATGTCGTCGATGAATTCCTTGACCTCGCGCCCGCGCTCGCCGATCAGGCCGACGACGGTGACGTCGGCACTCGTGTAGCGCGCCATCATGCCGAGCAGCACGCTCTTGCCGACGCCGGAGCCCGCGAACAGGCCCATGCGCTGGCCGCGGCCGACGGTGGCGAGCGCGTTGATCGCGCGCACGCCGACGTCGAGCGGACGCGAGATCTTCTCGCGCTCCATCGCGTTGATCGGCCGCCGCGTGATCGGCCGGTATTCCAGCGGGCGCGGTTCCGCGTTGTCGAGCGCACCGAGGCGGTCCAGCGCGCGCCCGTTGGCATCGACGACGCGCCCGAGCAGCGCGTCGCCGGTCGGCAACTGGCGCGTGCGGTCCTCGGCGCGCCGCCACGGATGGTTGTGCCGGTGCAGCCGCGGCCGCGGCGCGACCGATTCGTGCGGGATCACCGTCGCGCCTGGACGCAGGCCGTAGGGTTCCGTGGTCGGCATCAGGAACAGCCGCTCGCCCGAGAAGCCGACCACCTCGGCGTCGACGCGCAATCCCTCGTCCTGCACCACCACCACCTGGCTGCCCACGGGCAGCTTCAGGCCGACCGCTTCCATCACGAGCCCGGCCACGCGGGTCAGCCGACCGCGCGCCTCGAGCGGCAGCGCCGAGGCCGCGATCACGCGCGACTGCGCGAGGAACTGCGTGAACGGAGCGGCGGCCGTCACGGCGACGTCGCCTCGACCCCGAGCGCGGCCAGCACGCGCCGCCAGCGCGTGGCGAGTTGCGCGTCGATTTCGCCCTGATGGGTCTCGATGCGGCAGCCACCGCGCGCCACGCCGGCGTCGGCGATGAAGCGGCAGCCCTTGAAAGCGCCGTCGGCGTCCAGATCCGCGCGCACCAGATCCAGGTCACGCGGGTGCAGGTGCACGCGCGGATGCGTCTGCTGGTCGATCACCAGCGCGATCGCCTCGCGCAGCGGCGCCAGCACCGCGTCGCGGCTCACGTCGACCTCGCGCCGCACGACCTGGCGCGCGATCTCGACCGCGAGGTCGAACGCCGCGTCGGCGCCGGCCGATTCGAGCTCGGCGAAGCGCGCCCGCAGTTCGTTCAGCACGCGCTCGAGCTGCGCGCCATGGCCGGCGTGTTCGCGCTGCGCGCGCTCGACGGTGGCGCGCACGCCGGCGTCGAAGCCTTCCTTGCGGCCGCGCTCGTAAGCGCGCCGCTCGCGCTCCGACATGCCGTCGAGCGGATCGGTGCGCACGACCTTGCCCGCCAGCGGCTGAAACTGCCAGGCGGCCGCGTCAGTGACCTGCTCCTTCGGGATCAGGCCGCTGGTGAATCGTTCAGGAGCGCCCATGGAAGTTAGTCGGCAGTCGGCAGTCGGCGGTCG
>JAKORH010000344.1 GCA_029777935.1 Pseudomonadota bacterium | reverse complement strand
GAGGGCCCGGGTGAGGGCAAGTTGCCTTTGCGATACGAGACGGTGCTGACCGACGCGCTGCTCGACACCTGGCTGCACACGATCAGCGCCGCGCCGCTCGTCTGCGTCGACACCGAGACCACCTCGCTTGACCCGATGCAGGCGAAGCTGGTCGGCATCTCGCTGTCGGTGCATGCATATCAGGCGTGCTACATCCCGCTCGCGCACCGCTATCCCGGCGCACCAGCGCAACTGCCGTTCGACGCGACGCTGGCGCGGCTCAAACCCTGGCTCGAAAGCGAACAGCACAAGAAAGTCGGCCAGCATCTGAAGTACGACGCGCACGTGTTCGCCAACCACGGCGTACTCTTGCGCGGCATCGCGCACGACACGCTGCTCGAAAGCTACGTGCTCGAACCGCACCGCAATCACGACATGGACTCGCTGGCGCAGCGCCACCTCGGCCGCACGACGATCACGTACGAGCAGGTGTGCGGCAAGGGCGCGAAACAGATCGGCTTCGACGAGGTCGCGCTCGACCGCGCGACCGACTATTCCGCCGAGGACGCCGAGGTCACGTTCGCGCTGCATCGCGCGCTGTGGCCGCGCATCGAGGGCGAACCCGGGCTCGCGCACATCTACCGGTCGATCGAGATCCCGGTGTCGAAGATCCTGTTCGACATGGAACGCACCGGCGTGCTGATCGACCGCGACAAGCTCGCGGCGCAGAGCGTCGAACTGGGCCGCCGCATCAACGAACTGGAGGCGCGCGCGCACGAGCTGGCCGGGCAGCCGTTCAATCTTGGCAGCCCCAAGCAGATCGGCGAACTGCTGTTCGGAAAGCTCGGGCTGCCGGTGGTGAAGAAGACCGCGTCGGGCGCACCGAGCACCGACGAGGAAGTGCTGGAGAAGCTCGCCGCCGACTACCCGCTGCCGAAGGCGCTGCTCGAGCACCGCGCGTTGTCGAAGCTGAAGTCGACCTACTGCGACAAGCTGCCGGCCAGCATCGATCGGTCAACCGGCCGCGTGCACACCAGCTACGGGCAGGCGGTCGCGGTGACGGGGCGATTGTCGTCGAGCGAGCCCAACCTGCAGAACATCCCGATCCGCACGCCGGAAGGGCGGCGTATCCGCGAGGCGTTCATCGCGCCGGCGGGCAGCCTGATCGTGTCCGCCGATTACTCGCAGATCGAGCTGCGCATCATGGCGCACATCAGTGGCGATGAAGGATTGCTGCGCGCGTTTGCCGCCGGCGAGGACATCCACCGCGCGACCGCGAGCGAAGTGTTCGGCGTGCCGGTGGGCGAAGTGACCGGCGAGCAGCGCCGTTACGCCAAGGTGATCAACTTCGGCCTGATCTACGGCATGAGCGCGTTCGGACTCGCATCCAATCTCGGTATCGAGCGCGACGCGGCGCGCAACTTCGTCGACCGCTACTTCACTCGCTATCCGGGCGTGAAGCACTACATGGATCGCACGCGCGAGCTGGCGCGGCGGCAGGGCTTCGTCGAGACCGTGTTCGGCCGCCGGCTGTGGCTGCCCGAGATCAACTCGCCCAACGGCCCGCGCCGCGGCGCGGCCGAGCGCGCCGCGATCAACGCGCCGATGCAGGGCACTGCGGCCGACGTGATCAAGCTCGCGATGATCGCCGTGCACGACTGGCTGGTGCGCGACAACCTTCGCACCCGGATCGTGATGCAGGTCCACGACGAACTGGTGTTCGAGGCGCCCGAATCCGAACTGGACTTCGTGCGCGAGCGCGTGCCGGCGCTGATGAGCGGCGTGGCGCAACTGAAGGTGCCGCTGCTGGTCGAGGTGGGCGTGGGCAGCAACTGGGATCTGGCGCATTGATGGCCCACGTGCGCACCAAGGACCTGATCCTCGAGCGGCTTGCCGCGCTCGGCCCGCAGACGCGAGCGGCCGCGCGCTACGTGATCGATCATCCGAACGAGGTCGTGATCGAGTCGATGCGGTCGCTGGCCGGAAAGGCCGGCGCGCAGCCGGCGACGCTGGTACGGCTGGCCCAGCACCTGGGCTTTGCCGGCTGGCCCGATCTGAAGTCCCGCCTGGCCGAGGACCTCGGGCTGAATTCCGCGAGCTACGGCCAGCGCGCCAGAAAGCTGGCGACGCGCGGACGCAAGGCGGACCTGCTGACCGAGATGTTCGAGGCGCAGCGCCGCAATCTCGAAACCACGCACGGCAACGGGATCGACACGCTGCGCTCGGCCGCCCGCCTGCTGCAGCGCGCCGAGTGCGTGCACGTCGCCGGGTTCCGCGCCAGCTTTCCGATCGCGTACTCCCTCGTCTACGGCTGGCGCCTGTTCAGCAGCAGGGTGTTCCTGCTCGACGGGCAGGGCGGGGGACTCGAGATGCAGTTGCGGCCGATCGGACGCCGTGACGCGGTGATCGTGGTGAGCTTCGCACCTTACTCGCGCGAGTGCCTGCTGGTGATCGATGCGGCGCGGGCCGTCGGGGCCCGGATCGTCGCGCTGACGGACAGCGAGGCGTCGCCGCTGGCGCGCAGCGCGCACGCGTCGGTCCTCTTCGCCGTCGACAGCCCGTCGTTCTTTCCGTCGGTGGCGGCCGGGATCGCGGCCGCGGAGGCTCTGCTCGAACTGCTGGTGGCAGAAGGCGGGGCGCCGGTGGTGCGGCGGATCGAGCGGGCCGAAAAGCAGTTGGCCGAACTCGGCGCCTATCTCGAGGCGCGGCGCCGCAGCAATTCCCGCCTTTGACGCCCAGGATCACCGCGGCCGCGACCGGCGCAGGGCCGGGACTTGACGGCGTCCGGATGTTGCATAGACTCGTCGCCTGCAACATATGTTGCGCCAACCGCGCGGCTGCGGCCCGGCGCGCCACGACCGGCCGTCACGCCACGGCCGCCCGTCATGCCACGACCGCCCGGCGGTGGGGCGGCCTGCTCGAACCCGCCTGACAGGAGACAGCCATGCGCTTTTCCCCGCTTCCGGTCATCGCCGCACTCGCCGGCGCGCTGCTGATCCATGCGCCCGGCGCCGGCGCCCAGCAGAAGTTCGTCACCATCGGTACCGGCGGCGTCACCGGCGTGTACTACGCGGTCGGCGGCGCGATCTGCCGCCTTGTCAACAAGGACCGCGCGAAGACCGGGCTGCGCTGTTCGGTCGAGTCCACCGGCGGCTCGGCCTACAACGTCAATGCGATCAAGGCGGGCGAGCTGGATTTCGGCATGGCGCAATCGGATGTCCAGTTCCAGGGCTACAAGGGAACGGGCGCCTTCAAGGAGCCATATCCCGACATGCGCTCCGTGTTCTCGGTGCACCCGGAGCCGTTCACACTGGTCGCACGCAAGGAAGCGAACATCCACGGCTTCGCCGACCTGAAGGGCAAGCGGCTGAACATCGGCAATCCCGGCTCCGGCACGCGCGCCGCGATGGACGAGCTGATTGCGGCGATGAACATGAAGTACTCCGATCTTGCGCTGGCCTCGGAGTTGAAGGCCGACGAGCACGGCCCGGCGCTGTGCGACAACAAGATCGACGCCTTCTTCTTTGGCGTCGGCCACCCGTCGGCGAACATCCAGGATCCGACCACTGCGTGCGGCGCCCAGCTCGTTCCGATCACCGGACCCGGCGTCGATGCGCTGGTGAAGAAATATCCGTACTACGCGTACGCGACGATCCCCGGCGGGATCTACTCGAACAACCCGCAGCCGACGCGGACCTACGGCGTGCTGGCGACCATGGTGACTTCCGCCAAGGTGCCGGCCGATGTCGTCTACACGATCACCAAGGCGGTGTTCGAGAACTTCGACGAGTTCAAGAAGCTGCATCCGGCGTTCGCGCACCTCGATCCGCAGCGGATGGTGGCCGACGGCCTGTCGGCGCCGCTGCACGAGGGCGCGCAGCGCTACTACCGCGAGAAGGGCTGGATCAAGTAGCAGGCCCGCGCGACGCTGCACGTAGATGGCGAACGCTCCGCAAACCGGCGCGGCCGTCGACCTGCAGCAACTGGTGCAGGAGGCCGACCTCGGCGGCCGCGCTCCTACGGGCGCGGCACGCAAGGTGCTGTTCTTCGCCTGCATCGCCTGGTCGCTGCTGCAGCTCTGGTATGCCTCGCCACTGCCGTTCGCGCTGCGCGTCTTCGTCCTCAACGATACGGAGATGCGCGCGCTTCACCTGGCGTTCGCGCTGTTCCTCGCGTTTGCCGCGTATCCGTTCGGCAAGCGCTCGTCGCGTGCGGCAATACCGCTCGCGGACCGGCTGCTGGCGGCCGCGGCCGCGTTCAGCAGCGCGTACCTGTTCATCTTCTATCGCGAGCTGGCGACGCGGCCCGGCCAGCCGCTGCCGATCGACATACTCGTCGCAGTGATCGGCATGCTGCTGCTGCTCGAGGCCGCGCGCCGCGTGGTCGGGCCGCCAATGGCCATCATCGCGGTGCTGATGCTGGCGTACGCGTTTGCCGGCCAGCACATGCCGGACGCGATCGCGCACAAGGGCGTGTCGCTGAACAAGGCGGTGTCGCACTACTGGCTGTCCAGCGAAGGCGTGTTCGGCGTGGCGATCGGCGTGTCGTCGAGTTACATCTTCCTGTTCGTGCTGTTCGGCGGCCTGCTGGAGAAGGCCGGCGCGGGCAACTATTTCATCAAGGTCGCCTTCTCGCTGCTCGGTCACATGCGCGGCGGACCGGCCAAGGCCGCCGTCGTGTCGTCCGGGATGATGGGGATGATCTCGGGCTCGTCGGTCGCCAACGTCGTGACCTGCGGCACGTTCACGATCCCGCTGATGAAGCGCGTCGGCTATCCGGCGCACAAGGCGGGCGCGATCGAGACGGCGGCCGGCGTCGATGGCCAGATCATGCCGCCGGTGATGGGCGCGGCCGCGTTCCTGATGGCCGAGTACGTCGGCGTGCCGTATTCGGAGATCTGCAAGAACGCCGCGCTGCCGGCGCTGATCTCGTACATCGCGCTGTTCTACATCAGCCATCTCGAGGCGCTGAAGCTCGGCATCGCCGGCCTGCCGCGCCGGCCCGGCGCAACCACGCTCGGCCGCCTGGCCGGATTCGCAATGACCGTCGCCGGCGCAATCGTTCTCGCGATCGCGGTGTACTACGGACTCGGGTGGCTCAAGGCACTGCTCGGCAGCGGCGCGATCTGGGTCGTGCTGCCCGCGCTGGTCGCCGGCTACGTGGCCGTCATCTGGGCGGTGTCGAAGCAGCCCGACCTCGAGGTGGACGATCCGAACGCGCCGATGCTGACGCTGCCGCCGGTGAAGGAGACGGCGCTCGCCGGCCTGCACTATTTGTTGCCGGTGATCCTGCTGATGTGGTCGCTGCTGGTCGAGGAGCTGTCGGCGGGGTTGTCCGCGTTCTACGCGACGGTGTCGCTGATCGTCATCCTGGTGACGCAGAAGCCGCTGCTGGCGCTGTTCCGCGGCCAGGCGCAGCCGCTGTCGCGGCTGCGCGAAGGCTGGCACGACCTCGTGTCGGGGCTCGAACTCGGCGCGCGCAACATGATCGCGATCGGCATCGCCACGGCGAGCGCGGGAATCGTCGTCGGCACCGTGTCGGTCACCGGGCTGGGCCAGGTGATGTCGGAACTGGTCGAAGTAATCTCCGCCGGCAACCTGATCGGCATGCTGGTGCTGGTGGCCATCGTCTGCCTGATCCTAGGCATGGGGATGCCGACGACGGCGAGCTACATCATCGTCTCGACGCTGATGGCGCCGGTCATCGTCGAGCTGGGATCGGAGACCGGGCTGGTCGTTCCGCTCGTGGCCGCGCACATGTTCGTGTTCTATTTCGGGCTGATGGCGGACGTGACGCCGCCGGTGGGGCTCGCCGCGTTCGCCGCCGCGGCGGTCGCGAAGACCGACTTCCTGCGCACCGGCATCACCGCGTTCTTCTACAGCATCCGCACCGGCATTCTGCCGTTCATGTTCGTCTTCAATACCGATCTGCTGCTGATCGGGATCACGTCGTGGTGGCATCTGGTGCTGGTGGTCGTGACCGCGGTGGCGGCGATGCTCGTGTTCGCCGCCGCCACGCAGGGGTGGTTCGTGCGCCGCAGCCGCTGGTACGAATCGGTGCTGCTGCTCGGGGTGACTTTCATGCTGCTGCGGCCGGACTTCTTTCTCGACCGCGTCTATCCGAAATACCGGCTTGAACCGCCGGCGAAGATGATCCAGCTCGCCGGCGCAGCCCCGCAGGATTCCGCCCTGCGCGTGCGCATCGAGGGCACGTCGCTCGAAGGCAACGAGGTCCGCAAGTCCGTCCTGCTGCCGCTCGGCAACGCGGGCGACGGCGCGCGCCGCATCGCGGCCTCGGGACTGAGCCTTTCCGCCTCCGGTGCGGAGATCGACATCCTCGCGGTCGGCCTGAAGAGCCGCGCCGACAAGGCCGGCTTCGAGCAGGGCTTCAAGGTCACCGGGATCGAAGTGCCGGCAGAGCGTCCCGCACAGGAATGGATCTATCTGCCGGCACTGCTGCTGCTGCTCGTCATCTACCTGGCGCAGCGTTCGCGGCGCGAACCGGTGCCGGCTTAGCCCGGATTTCCAGGCTAGCGATCATCCGAGGCAATTCGACATGAGCCACATCATCCACCGCTCGCTGCTCGCTACGCCGCCGATCGCAGTCGGCTCGAAGGGAATCCACATCATCGACCAGCAGGGCCGGCAGTACATCGACGCCAGCGGCGGCGCGGCCGTGTCGTGCCTGGGACACGCGCACCCGGACGTGCTGGCGGCGATGCACGCGCAGCTCGACACGCTGGCCTATGCGCACACGAGCTTCTTCACCAGCGCCGTGGCCGAGGAACTCGCCGATCACCTCGTCCGAAACGCTCCCGCCGGCCTGGACCACGTGTATCTGGTGTCGGGCGGATCGGAGGCGATCGAAGCCGCGCTGAAGCTCGCGCGCCAGTACTTCGTCGACATCGGCCAGCCGGAGCGGACGATGTTCGTCGCGCGCCGGCAGAGCTACCACGGCAACACGCTCGGCGCGCTGGCGGTCGGCGGCAACGAATGGCGGCGCCGGCAGTTCGCGCCGCTGCTGATCGATGTGGGCCGCGTGTCGGCCTGCTTCGAATACCGCGGCCGCGCCGAAGGCGAAAGCCGCGACGCGTACACGCAGCGGTTGCTCGACGAACTGGACGCGAAGTTCCGCGAGATCGGTCCGCAGCGGGTGATCGCGTTCGTCGCCGAGACGGTCGTCGGCGCGACAGCGGGTGCGGTGCCGCCCACGCCCGGCTACTTCGCCGGCGTGCGCGCGCTGTGCGACCGCTACGGCATCCTGCTGATCGCCGACGAAGTGATGTGCGGCATGGGCCGCACCGGAACGCTGTACGCGGTCGAGCAGGAAGGCATCGTCCCCGATCTGGTGACGATCGCGAAGGGACTCGGCGGCGGCTACCAGCCGGTCGGCGCGCTGCTCGCAAGTGGACGGCTGATCGAGGCGATGCGCGCCGCCAGCGGCCGTTTTCAGCATGGCCACACCTACATCGGCCATCCGATGGGCGCGGCCGCCGCCCTGGCGGTGCAGAAGGTCATCGAGCGCGACCATTTGCTCGCCAACGTGCGCGCGCGCGGAGCCGAGCTGATGCGGGCCCTGCAGCGGCGGCTCGGCGATCACCCGCACGTGGGCGACATACGCGGACGGGGCCTCTTCGTCGCCGTCGAACTGGTGCGTGAGCGCCGTTCAAAGACGCCGTTCGATCCGGCGCTGGAGCTGCACGCGCGCATCAAGCAGCAGGCGATGAGCAACGGCCTGCTGATCTACCCGATGGGCGGAACGATCGACGGCGAGCGCGGCGACCACGTGCTCGTCGCGCCGCCCTTCATCGTGACGACCGCGGACGTCGAGCGGATCGTCGATCGCCTGGCGACGTCGATCCAGCAGGCCATCGACGGCATGCCGGCGCGCGGATGACGGCGGCGTGGTGCAATGGAAGTACGCGCATCGGCCGATCCGGCTCTGCGTGCGCTTCGCACGATCGCGCGGCTACGGCGCGCTGTCCGCTCGAGCAACCTGTTATGCAGCAACGTCCAGCAACGCCTTTGGGTTTCTATCCGCCACCATCAGGAGCGTCCTGGCGGGGCCGGAAGGCGCGCGCCTTCCCTGCTCCCACTCCTGGAGCGTACGTACCGAAACTCCGATCAGCTTGGCAAACTCGGATTGCGACAGAGCCGTCTTTCCTCGAATCGCCGCCACCGATGGAATTGTCGTGATACGTCCAACTTCGCCTCTCTTGATCTGTCGAATCCCTTCCAGAATTTCCGCACCGATATTCCGCTTGACCTTATTCATCGCTGAGCTCCTGCCGGATCTTGCGCAGAATATGAGCCGGGCTGTTCTCGGCTTCATTCTTTGCATAGATCGTCAACATCCAAATGACTCTTCGCGGCTCGGGCGAAGTAGATGACTCTTACGCCGCCGCGCTTGCCTCGCCCTGCCATACCCCAGCGCACCTTCCTTACGCCGCCTGACCCCGGAACCACTGCTCCGGCCTCCGGGTCCCGCGCCAAATGAGCCTGGAGCGCTGCGTACTCTTCGTCAGACAGGCAGTCGTAGACAAGCCGGGTGAATAGCGGCGTCTCGATGAACGAGAGCATCATAAGCACTATACGTCATTGACGTATGGATGGCAAAACCCGTCTCCATTGCTGCGTTGCTGGTATCCGGCTCGCGGAAGGCGGCGAAGCCGACTGGAGCGGGTTCGGTTGACTGAGCGTGCTGGGGCACGGCGCGGGGCTGGACGCCGTGCTAGCACGTGTTCCGTAACGACTTGAGGTACACAAGATGCGCACGAACATCGAGATCGACGACAAGCTCATGAAGAGCGCGCTGAAGGCGACAGGCGCCAGGACAAAGCGCGAAGCCGTTGAGCTTGGCTTGAAGACCCTGGTTCAACTGCGGGCCCAGGAGAAGGCGCGCAAGCTGCGCGGCAGGATTACCTGGGAGGGTGACTTGGACGCGCAGAGGACCGACCGGAGCGATGATTGGACTTCATCGAGACCCTGAACTTCTGCAATGTGATAGGGCTAAGCGCGACGCGGCTGATCAAGACGCTGAGCTGAGTTTGCCGAGCTCGCCAGCGCGCTCTATGCGGGATAACCCGCGTTCCCGTCGGACGGGCGCACGTTCGGTTGCCGTCGACCGGCCCCGATAGGTGCAATGGCGCCGAAGTTCGTCCACCACACACAACCTTCTGTCCGCCTTCTCGTCTGGCCCGACAACGCCGGCCTTCACGGGATGCGGACGGTCTCGTAGCATACGTTCGATCAATTGAGTCTCGCGTAATGAATCACCAGGCGGCCACCGAATTGACGCGCATCGTGCCTTCCGGCTTGGGGCGTTACCCCCGCACAGGATTCACCGCGGCCGTTACGCGCTGATGGTCAAGCCATCTGTCAATTGCGGGGGGTGTCGTAGTGCCGTTGTCTAGCTTTCTGCTTGGGATCTCAGCCTTGGCGTTCCTCGTGATATTGCACGGCGAGGTTGCAGCCGCAAAGCTCTACCACTGTCGCGCCTATGCCGGCGGCGACTTCTACTCCAGCCAACCTTGCAGTGGACAGCGGGCCGCAGCAATCGCCTCCTATGACGCCCCCGACAGCATGCCCTTCGAGCAGCAGGTGAAACTGATCGAGGCGAAATCGTCCCGCGCTGCCAGCGCCCGGGCCAAGGAAGCAGAAGAGAACGTTCGCGCGCAGCAGTGCGCCTCGATCGAACGCGAGCTTGAAGCGCTGTCAAGGAAGTACACCAGCTGGCAGTACGTTCCGGTCAACGAGGTGAACGCGGATCAGGCGCGCGAGCGGAAATTGAAGCAGCAGCGATCAGCCCTTCAATGCAGGTAAAGGGAATCAGTTCACGAGCGAGTTCGCCGATTGCAGCAGGAGGCGCGGCGTTAGTCCAACGAAGCATTTCCGCGCGCTTCTTTAGCGCGCGGTATTGAGCGGTGCGCGCACAATTCCGGTCGGCGCTGCAGCACCAAACGGCTCGAAAAACGAGGAGAACGGCATCCAGTTCGACGACATCAAGCCTGGCACCGTCCTGAAGGGCGTCGTCCCAAGCCTGTCCGTGCAGGTCCTCGCCGTCCAGCACCACGGCAAGGACGTCATCGAAATCACCTTCAAGGACGAATCCGGGCGTCCCGGCTCGCGCCTGTGCTACCGCGGCGAAGAAACCCAGTTCGAGCTTGTCGACAAGGGCCGGGCCTGGTCGTTCGACGGCGACGGCGCGCTGCTGCGCCTGGTTTCCGAGGCGCGCCGCATCCAGCTCGCGCACCTGTTCGACCCGCACCTGGCCGTGCACACCTCGCTCGTGCAGCCGCTGCCGCACCAGATCACCGCGGTGTACGGCGCCATGCTGCCGCGCCAGCCGTTGCGCTTTCTGCTGGCCGACGACCCCGGCGCCGGCAAGACCATCATGGCCGGCTTGCTGATCAAGGAACTGCTGATCCGCGGCGACCTGACGCGCTGCCTCGTCGTCTGCCCCGGGAATCTCGTTGAGCAATGGCAGGACGAACTATCCAGCCGGTTCCAGCTGCCCTTCGACATCCTGACCAACGACCGGCTGGAGTCCGCCCGCACCGGCAACGCCTTCGCCGAGATCCCGCTGCTGATCGCGCGCCTGGACAAACTGAGCCGCGACGACGACGCCCAAGCCAAGCTCGCGCAGACGGAGTGGGACCTGATCATCTGCGACGAGTCGCACAAGATGTCCGCCTCGTTCTTCGGCGGCGAAGTCAAGGAAACGATGCGCTACAAGCTGGGCAAGCTGCTCGGCGGCATCACGCGCCACCTGCTGTTGATGACGGCCACGCCGCACAACGGCAAGGAAGAGGATTTCCAGCTCTTCATGGCGCTGCTCGACAGCGACCGCTTCGAGGGCCGGTTCCGCGACGGCGCCCACACCGCTGACGTGTCCGACCTGATGCGGCGGATGGTCAAGGAGCAACTGGTCAAGTTCGACGGCACGCCGCTGTTTCCGGAACGCCGCGCCTACACCGTCAACTACAAGCTCTCCAACGGCGAGGCGGCGCTGTACCACGCCGTGACCGAGTACGTGCGCAACGAGTTCAACCGCGTCGAGGCTTTGCAGAACGAAGGCCGCAAGGGCACCGTGGGATTCGCGCTCACCGTCCTGCAACGGCGGCTCGCCTCCTCGCCCGAGGCCATCTATCAGTCGCTGCGGCGCCGCCGCGAGCGTCTGGAGAAGCGACTTCGCGAGGAAGAACTGCTCAAGCGTGGCGCGCTGCTCGGCGACACGCTGCCTGGCGCGCGGGCCGACGACATCGCAGAGATCGAAGACGCGCCGGACGCCGAGGTCGAGCAGATCGAAGAAGAGATCGTCGACTCGGCCACCGCCGCGCAGACGATCGCCGAACTGCAGGCCGAGATCGACGGGCTGAAGGACCTCGAAACGTCGGCGCTCAAGGTGCGCAATAGCGGCACCGACCGCAAGTGGGAGGAGCTGTCGCGCCTGCTGCAGGACGAGTCCGAGATGTTCGACGCCACCGGCAGCCGCCGCAAGCTGATCGTCTTCACCGAGCACCGCGACACGCTGAACTACCTCACACACCGCATACGCAGCCTCCTCGGGCGATCGGAGGCCGTGATCAACATCCATGGCAGCATCGGCCGCGAGGACCGCAAGAAGGCCGAGGAACTGTTCAAGCAGGACAAGGACGTGCTCGTGCTGGTGGCCACCGACGCCGCCGGCGAGGGCATCAACCTGCAGCGCGCCCACCTGATGGTCAACTACGACCTGCCGTGGAACCCCAACCGCATCGAGCAGCGCTTCGGCCGCGTGCACCGGATCGGCCAGACCGAGGTCTGCCACCTGTGGAACCTGGTCGCGCCCGAGACACGCGAGGGCGACGTCTACGGCACGCTGCTGCGCAAGCTCGAAGTCGAGCGCGCGGCGCTGGGTGGCGGCGTCTTCGACGTACTGGGCCGAGCCATCGACGGGACCGAATTGCGCCAGCTGCTGATCGAGGCGATCCGCTATGGCAACGACCCGAAGACGCGGGCACGACTGACGCAGGTCATCGAAGACAAGCTCGACCGCGAGCACCTGCGCGACCTGCTCGAAGAGCGCGCCCTGTCGCACGAGACGATGGACGCCGCCAAGGTCCGCCGCATCCGCGAGGACATGGAGCGCATCGAGGCGCGCCGCCTGCAGCCGCACTTCATCGCCGCATTCTTCAAGGAAGCCTTCGGGCTGCTGGGCGGCACGATGCGCGAGCGCGAGCCGCACCGCTACGAGATCACGCACGTCCCGGCCGCCATCCGCGGCCGCGACCGTCAGATCGGCATCGGCGCGCCCGTGCTCACCCGCTACGAACGCGTGTGCTTCGACAAGGAACTGATCAACGTTCCCGGTAAGCCGCTGGCGGAGTTCGTCTGCCCGGGCCATCCGCTGCTGGAGTCCGTCACCGACCTGATCCTCGAACGCTACCGCGAGCTGCTCAAGCGCGGCGCAGTGCTGGTCGACGAAGCCGATGCCGGCGAGAACGCGCGCGTACTGCTGTACCTGGAGCATGCCGTGCAGGACGCCCGCCCCGAGAGCGGCGGCGCGCCGCGTGTGATCTCGCGGCGACTGCAGTTCGTCGAGATGGACGCCAGCGGCGCAGCCCGCACTGGCGGCCCTGCGCCTTACCTCGACTATCGACCGCTGAAGGACGACGAGGCGCCGCTGATCGCGCCGCTGTTATCCGAGCCCTGGCTCGGTGACGGCGTGGAGGCGCGTGCCGTGTCCTACGCCATCGCGCACCTCGCCACCGAGCACCTGCAGGAGGTGAAGGCGAACCGGCTTGAACGCATTGACAAGACCGAGCGCGCGGTCAGGGAGCGGCTGACGAAGGAGATCAACTACTGGGACTATCGGGCGAACCAGCTGAAGGAACAGGAGGCCGCAGGCAAGGTCAACGCGAAGCTCAACTCAGCGAAGGCGCGCGCGAGAGCCGACGAGCTGCAGGCCCGCATGGTGCGCCGGCTGCATGAACTCGCCCAGGAGCGGCAGATTTCCGCGCTTCCGCCGGTCGTCGCGGGTGGGGCGCTGGTTGTGCCTGCCGGCCTGATGGCGCGGCTGCGCGGAACGCGCGAAGCCACGCCCGACATCTTTGCCCGCGAGACGCGCCGGGTGGAAGAGCTGGCGATGCGTGCCGTGATGGCGGTGGAACGGCAGCTCGGCTTCGAGCCCGCCGACATCAGCGCGCAGAACCTCGGCTACGACGTCGAGTCGCGGGTACCGGGCACTGGCAAGCTGCGGTTCCTTGAAGTCAAGGGTCGGATCGCCGGCGCGACTACAGTGACGATCACCAAGAACGAGATCCTCACGGCATTCAACAAGCCGGACGACTTCATTCTGGCGCTCGTGCAAGTGCCCGCGTCACCGGAATTCGGTCACCAGGATGCATTCGCCGTGCGCGAACCGGTGGCGGGGTACGGTGCAATGAGCGGGTGTGTCGTGCGCTACGTCCGAAATCCCTTCCAGCGCGAGCCGGACTTCGGTGCGACGAGCGTCAATTACGATCTGGCCGAACTGCTCCGACGTGCAACGACACCGGACTGAGACCACCATGGACGAACAGCAGCTGCGCGGCCTGATCGCCGGCGACGAGGCCGACCGGGTCGAGTTCACGACGTCGACCGGCGACACGGATAAGTTCTCGGAGGCCATCTGCGCCTTCGCCAACGATCTGCCGAATCACGCCAATCCGGGCTACCTGGTAATCGGCGTCGACAAGGCGGGCAGGATCTCCGGCCTGAAGGTCAGTGACGAACTGCTGCGCAATCTCGGCGGCCTGCGCGACGACGGCAACATTCAGCCGCTGCCTGCGATCACGGTCGAGAAGCTGGCCACGCCGGACGGCGACGTGGCCATCGTCACCGTGCAACCCTCAGCACTGCCGCCGGTGCGCTACCGGGGTCGAGTCTGCATACGTATTGGTCCGCGTCGCGGCTACGCGACCGAGCAGGAGGAGCGGCTGCTAATCGAGAAGCGCGTCTCGCAGGCGAGGACCTTCGACGCCGAACCCTGCCTAGGCAGCAGCCTTGATGACCTGTCGCATCCGCTCTTTCTCATCGAGTACCGGCAGCAGGCTGTCGCGCTGGACGTCATCGCCGAGAACTCGCGCCCTCTGCAGCACCAGCTCGCCTCGCTGCGCTTCTTCGACCTGAAGAACGCGTGTCCAACGAATGCAGGCATTCTACTCTTCGGGCTGGACGTGCGACGCTGGCTGCCCGGCGCCTACGTCCAGTTCCTGCGCGTTGCCGGCGACACGCTGGCGGCGCCGATCGTCAACGACCGCCAACTGGACGGCGATCTGCTCACCGTGCTGCGCGAACTCGATGCGCTGATCGACGCGCAGCTGGCGCAGTTTCCGGTCGCCGACAGCACCCTACGAGAGCGCAACGTCGAGTCGTACCCGCGCGTGGCGGTCCGCGAGCTGCTGATGAACGCGGTCATGCATCGGGACTTCGCCGCGACGGCGCCGCTGCGCGTCACCTGGCTCGACGATCGCGTCGAGATCCAGAGCCCCGGCGGGCTCTACGGCGAAGCGTCGCCCGAGAACTTTCCCATGCAGACCAGCTACCGCAACCCGGTGGTCGCGGAGGCGATGAAAGCGCTCGGCTACGTCAACCGCTACGGCCGCGGCGTGCTGCGGGCGCAGGAAGCGCTGGCGAAGAACGGAAGCCCGCCGGGCGAGTTTGAATTCGACGCAGGGTACGTACTTGCGGTGATCCGGAGACGCGCATGAAGACGCTCGCCTTCTTCAACAACAAGGGCGGGGTCGGCAAGACGACTCTCGTCTACCACCTCGCGGCCATGCTCGCTGAGCGCGGCGAGAACGTGCTGGCGGTTGACCTCGATCCGCAGGCCAACCTGACAAGCATGTTTCTCGACGAGTCCGAACTAGAGCAGTTCTGGCCGGACGGTGACCATCCGCGCACGATCTTCGGCGCGTTGCGGCCGATCATCCGCGGGCTGGGCGACGTCCAGACCCCCGACGTGCAGCGGATCGGAAGACGGCTGCACTTGATCGTCGGCGATCTTGCGCTTTCGACCTTTGAGGACAAGCTGTCCGATGCCTGGCCGCGCTGCCACAACCGCGACGAGTCCGCTTTTCGCACAATGACCGCCTTTCACCGCGCCATCCGCCAGGCCGCCGGCCAGGTGGGAGCGGAATGGATCCTGGTCGATGTCGGCCCTAATCTCGGCGCCATCAACCGCGCGGCGCTGATCGCGAGCGACTACGTGGTCATTCCGCTCGGCCCGGACCTGTTCTCGCTGCAGGGGCTGCGCAATCTGGGGCCGGCGCTGCGCGCTTGGCGTGCGAGCTGGGCGGACCTGAGAACAAAGAATCCGGACCCGACGATCGACCTGCCTAGCGGGAGCATCGACCCCTTAGGCTACGTCGTCATGCAGCATGGCATGCGCGAGAGTCGCCCGCCCAAGGCTTATCAGCGCTGGATCGACCGCTTTCCGGCCACCTATCGGGAGGCGGTGCTGGGCGAGCCGGCGCGCGAACGCGTCGACGCGTCGACGGACCCGTATTGTTTGGCCATGCTCAAGCACTACCGCAGCCTGATGCCGATGGCCATGGAGGCGCGCAAGCCAGTGTTCGCGCTCAAGCCGGCAGACGGCGCCATCGGCGCGCACGGCGAGGCGGTGCGCAGGTCGTACGCCGACTTCGAGGCGCTGGCGCAGCGCATTGCCGAGCGCTGTTCCGCGAGTTCCGTATCGGTACTCGCATGACGGTACGCAGGAAACTCATCGAAGTCGCTCTCCCGCTCGAAGCCATCAACAAGGCCAGCGCGCGGGAGAAATCGATTCGGCACGGACATCCAAGCACGCTGCACCTGTGGTGGGCGCGGCGGCCGCTGGCGGCGGCGCGAGCGGTGATCTTCGCGCAGATGGTGGACGACCCGTCGTCGTATCCCGACCTCTTTCCGACCGAGCAGAAGCAGGAGAAAGAGCGCCAGCGGCTCTTCCGCATCATCGAGGACCTGGTGCAGTGGGAGAACACCACCAACGAGACGGTGCTCGCCGCGGCACGCGAGGAGATCTGGCAGAGCTGGCGGCGCGCCTGCGCGGAGAACGCGGATCATCCGCGCGCCAAGGAACTGTTCGACCGCCACAAGCTGCCCGCATTCCACGACCCGTTCGCCGGCGGCGGTGCGCTGCCGCTGGAGGCGCAGCGGCTGGGGTTGGAGGCGTATGCCAGCGATCTCAACCCGGTGGCGGTGCTGATCAACAAGGCGATGATCGAGATCCCGCCGAAGTTCGCAGGCCGGCCGCCGGTCAATCCCGACGCGCATCAGAACAAGGACCTGGTTGGCCGCACATGGAAAGGCGCGCAGGGGCTCGCCGAGGACGTGCGCTACTACGGCCAGTGGATGCGGGACGAGGCCGAGACACGTATCGGCAGCCTTTACCCGAAGATCGAGGTCACGGCCGAGACGGGCAGGGGCCGGCCGGACCTGAAGCCTTGCGTCGGGCAGAAGCTCACTGTGATCGCGTGGCTGTGGGCGCGCACGGTGAAGAGTCCGAATCCAGCGTTCGCGAACGTCGAGGTGCCGCTCGCCTCGACCTTCATGCTCTCGACCAAGTCTGGCAAGGTGGCTTATGTCGAGCCGGTGATTGAAGGCGACGACTATCGATTCAGTGTCAAGGTCGGCCAACCGAAGGACGCCGAAGCGACGAAATTGGGCACGACGGCTGGCAAGCGCGCAGCCTTCCGCTGCCTGATGTCCGGCGTGCCAGTGACGTACGACCACATCCGCGCTGAAGGCAAGGCGGGCCGGATGGGCGCGCGACTGATGGCGATCGTGGCTGAGGGCGAGCGCGGGCGCGTGTACATCGCCCCGACACCGGAGCACGAGGCGGCGGCGCGCAAGGCGAAGCCGGAGTGGAAGCCCGAGATGCCACTGCCCGACAACCCGCGCGACTTCAAGACACCCAACTATGGCCTGACGACCTATGGCGACCTCTTCACGCCCCGCCAGCTCGCGGCGCTGACAACCTTCTCAGACCTCGTCGGCGAGGCGATGACTCGGATTCGACACGATGCATCAGCCGCTGGATTTACGGACGACGGCAAGCGGTTGCGAGACGGCGGCAGCGGCGCCGAGGGCTACGCGGAAGCTGTCGGTGTCTTCCTCGCTTTCGCTATCGACAAAGCAAGCGACTATTGGTCGACGATTTGTACCTGGCACTCAAGTAAGGAACTCATCCGCAACACCTTTGGGCGGCAAGCAATTCCGATGAGTTGGGACTACGCCGAAACGAATTGCTTTTCTGACTCCGCTGGCAACGTTTCGAGCGGCACTGCGTGGGCGCACAAGGTACTCAACGACTTGCCCACATCGCCGGCTGGAAGTGCGGAACAGGCAGATGCCCAAACTCAGCTTCTCAGCCAAGACCGGGTGGTTTCGACGGACCCGCCATACTATGACAACATCGGCTACGCCGATCTGTCGGACTTCTTCTACGTCTGGCTGCGGCGCTCGCTGCGATCGGTGTTTCCGGACTTGTTAGCCACGCTCGCCGTACCAAAGGCAGAGGAACTGGTCGCGACGCCCTATCGACATGGCAGCAAGGAGAAGGCGGAGGCCTTCTTCCTCGGTGGCATGACGCAAGCGATGCATCGCTTAGCCGAACAAGCCCACCCTGCGTTCCCAATCACCATCTATTACGCGTTCAAGCAGTCGGAAACTGAAAGCTCCGATGGCATATCGAGCACGGGCTGGGAAACCTTCCTCGACGCTGTGATCCGTGCTGGTCTCGGCATAAGCGGAACGTGGCCCATGCGCACAGAGCTGGGCAACCGAATGATTGGTTCGGGGACCAATGCACTGGCCTCCAGCATCGTCCTCGTTTGCCGTCCCCGCCCTGCCAACGCGCCGACCGCCACCCGCCGCGAGTTCGTCGCGGCGCTCAAGGGCGAGCTTCCAGCCGCGCTCGCTCACCTTCAGCGTGGAAACATCGCGCCGGTGGACCTCGCGCAAGCGGCCATCGGTCCCGGCATGGCGGTGTACACACGGTACGCCAAGGTGCTCGACGCCGAAGGCAAGCCGCTCACCGTGCGCGAGGCGCTCGCGCTGATCAACCAGACGCTCGACGAAGCGCTGGCCGAGCAAGAGGGCGATTTCGACGCCGACAGCCGCTTCGCGCTCGCTTGGTTCGAGCAGAACGGCTTCGCCGAGGGCGAGTTCGGCGTCGCCGACGTGCTCGCGCGCGCCAAGAACACGAGTGTGGATGGGCTCCGCGAGGCGGGCATTCTCGAATCGAAGCGCGGCAAGGTTCGGCTGCTCGAGCCCGAGGAACTGCCCGCCGACTGGAACCCGACTACCGATCCGCGCCTCACGGCGTGGGAGGTCGTGCACCACCTTATCCGCGTGCTCGCGAGCGGCGGCGAGAGCGCAGCGGCCGAGCTGATCGCGAAGCTCGGCTCCAAGGCCGAAATCGCCCGCGAACTGGCCTACCGCCTATACACGCTGTGCGAGCGCAAGAAGCGTGCGACCGAAGCACTGGCCTACAACGGCCTCGTTCAGAGCTGGCCCGAGATCGTGCGGCTGGCGAGCGAGGTTCGCCCAGCGCACGCCCAGCCTGAACTCATTTAGCCGGAAACGCCATGGCGATCACCAACCACGAACGCGTCGGCAAGGCGCTGAATCTGCTGCGCGACGGACTGAAGCCCTTCGTCGAGCGCGAGCTGAAATCCCAGTACGGCGCCCAGTGGGCCTTCGAGGTCAAGGATCTGCTGTCCGACACGCGGCTGGGCAACAGCAAGGGCGACTCGCTCAACGACTCTGCTGTCCTGCTGGTTGTCATGGATCGCAAGTGGAACGACGTGTTCAAGAAGGTACTGGGCAACGCAGAGCGCAGCCTGGTCAATGAGCTCATCGTCGTGCGCAACCGCTGGGCGCATCAGGAGCCATTCTCGAGCGACGATGCGGATCGGTCACTCGATTCAACTGAACGACTTCTCACGTCGGTCTCTGCACCGCAGGCCGAGGAGGTTCGGAAAGTCAAGTTGGAGCTGCGACGCGTCGTGCAGGATGAACAATCCCGGGGCGAGCGCCGAAAGAGCTCGGGCACAGCAATTGAGGGCCAAGCTTCGGCCAGCCTCAAGGCTTGGCGCGAGGTCATCACTCCGCACAAGGACGTAGCCAGCGGCCAGTACCAGCAGGCCGAGTTCGCCGCGGATCTCTGGCAGGTGTACCTGAACGGCGGCTCCGACGAGTACCGCAAGCCGGTGGAGTTCTTCCGCCGCACGTTCCTGACCGAGAGCCTGAAGCAGCTTCTGGCAGGGGCGCTCAAGCGCGTCTGCGGCAAGGGTGGCGATCCGGTGGTGCAGCTGCAGACCAACTTCGGCGGCGGCAAGACGCACTCGATGCTGGCGCTGTATCACCATTTCTCCGGCACGCCGGTGGCCGAGCTGGCGGGTCTGGAGCCGCTGCTGAAGGACGCGGGCGTCGACAAGGTGCCCAAGGTGCAGCGCGTCGTTCTGGTCGGCAACAAGCTGTCACCCGGCAACCCGACGACCAAGCCCGACGGCACGATCATCCGCACGCTGTGGGGCGAACTGGCGTACCAGCTCGGTGGCAAGAAAGCGTTCGACAAGATCCGCGCCGACGACGAGAAGGCCACCAGCCCCGGCGACCGGCTGCGCGAACTCTTCAACGAATACGGCCCGGCACTGATCCTGATCGACGAGTGGGTGGCCTACGCGCGGCAGCTGCACGACCAGGGTGATCTACCCGGAGGCAACTTCGAGACGCACTTCACCTTTGCCCAAGCACTGACCGAGGCCGCACGCGACGCCAAGAAGACGCTGCTGGTGATCAGCCTGCCGGCGTCGGACAGCGCCACCAGCCCGCATACGCAGGGCAACGACACCGAGGTAGGCGGGTTGCGCGGGCGCGAAGCACTGGCCCGGCTGCGCAATGCCGTGGGTCGGCTCGAATCATCGTGGCGGCCGGCCAGCGCGGAAGAAAGCTTCGAGATCGTGCGGAGGCGGCTGTTCGAGCCGATGACCGATCCGGCGAGCTTCAAGGCGCGCGACGTGACGGCGCGCGAGTTCTCGGACTCGTACCGCACGCAGCACGCGGAGTTTCCGCCGGAGTGCAAGGGCGGCGACTACGAGAAGCGCATCAAGGATGCGTACCCGATCCACCCGGAGATCTTCGACCGGCTGTACGAGGACTGGTCGACGCTGCTCAAATTCCAGCGCACGCGTGGCGTGCTGCGGCTGATGGCTTCGGTGATCCACTCGCTGTGGGAGAAAGGCGACCGCAACCCGCTGATCATGCCGTGCAGTATCCCGATCGACGATCCGCGCGTGCAGTTCGAGCTGACACGCTATCTCTCCGACAACTGGCCGCCGGTGATCGAGAAAGACGTCGACGGCGCGCACTCGCTGCCGCTGCGCATTGATGGCGATGTACCCAACCTCGGCAAGTACCACGCGTGCCGCCGCGTGGCGCGGGCGATCTACATGGGCTCGGCGCCCACGGGCGGCGCGGCCAACAAGGGTCTTGAAGACCGCCGCGTGAAGCTGGCCTGCGTGATGCCCGGCGAGACGCCCGCGGTGTTCGGCGACGCGCTGCGGAGACTAAGCGCGGCAGCAACGTACCTGTACCAAGACGGCACACGCTACTGGTACTCGACCCAGCCGACGGTGACCAAGATGGCCGAGGATCGCGCCGAGCAGTTGAAGCGCGAGCCGGACAAGGTCCACGAGGAAATCCGGCGGCGGCTGACGAACGACCTGCGAGAACGCGGCGACCTGGAGAAGATCCACCTGCTGCCCGCGTCCAGTGCCGACGTACCTGATGAGATGGATGCGCGGCTGGTCGTGCTCGGCACTGAGGCGCCTCACTCGAAGGAGGCGGACAGTCCTGCGTTGGCCGCCGCAAAAGCGATGCTCGATTCGCGCGGCAACACGCCACGCCTGTACCGCAACGCGCTGGTCTTTCTCGCGGCCGACAAGGCGCGCTTGGTGGACCTCGAAGACGCGGTGCGCCGCTATCTAGCTTGGGACTCGATCGTCACCGAAGCCGAAACGCTCGACTTGTCTCCACACCAGCGCAAGCAAGCCGAAGCGCAGCAGAAGAGCGCCGCCGGCGCGGTGACCGCGCGCCTGCCGGAGACGTACCAGTGGCTACTGGCCCCCGGTCAGTCGTCGCCGCAGGCGGCGGTCGAATGGCAGAGCATTCGCCTCACTGGAAGCGAGCCGCTGGCAGCGCGCGCCTCGAAGAAGTTGCGCAACGACGAACTGCTGCTGACGGGCCTGGCGCCGACACGATTGCGGCTGGAGATGGACCGCGTGCCGCTGTGGCGCACGCCGGGCAGTGCGAGCGGTGATCACGTGGCGATCAAGCAGCTTGTCGACGATTTCGCGCGCTACCTGTATCTGCCGCGGCTGAAGACGACCGAGGTTCTATACCGCGCGATCGCCGACGGCGTGAAGCTGCTCACGTGGACGCAGGATTCCTTCGCGTTCGCGGACAGCTACGACGAGGCGGCAGATCGCTACGCCGGCCTCCAGACCGCGCATTTGATCGATGTGGCGAGCCACGCTTCGGGATTTCTGGTGAAGCCCGAGCGGGCGCAGCAGCAGATTCAGAAGGAAACGACAGCCGTTCGGCCGGGCGAGCCGGCGTCACCCGCGGTGCCGGGCGACGCGCCCGCTTCTCCAGCGCCTGCAGGTACGCCCGTGCCTGCGCCTGCACCTGCCGCGCGACCGAAGCGGTTTCACGCGACGGTGGAGATCGATCCGCACCGCGCAGGCCGCGACGCCGGCAAGATTGCCGACGAGGTGCTCGCGCATCTGGTCGGCTTGGTCGGCGCGGATGCGACCGTCACGATCGAGATCGAAGCCTCGTTTCGCGATGGCGCGCCGGAGAACGTCGTGCGTACCGTATCCGAGAACTGCCGAACCCTGAAGTTCAAGAGCTTCGGATTCGAGAAGGATTAGAGCGGAAGCCGTCCTGACAGCGTGATAATGAAGCTCTGAGCGACCAGCTATGCACATTCGCCTATGCAACTCATAGTGAGCGGGATTGCGCTCTTGTTTCTGCTGTCGATCTTCGAGATCGGCAAGACAGTCGTCGAATTCATTTACGCGGCCTGGCCATTCCTCGTCGTGGCGCTGATCATCTACGTGATCGTCGCGATCAGGAAATCGACTGGCGCGAATCGCAGGCCAAGACGGTACTCCCCGGAACTCTACGAACCAATGTACGAAAGCCGCGCAACACCGGCGGTGCGCGTCCAGAACGTGGTTGGCCAAGTCGACCACGCACGGGCATCCACTATTTGTGACGATTCGCTTTCGACAAAGACGAGTCCGAGCGCGCTCTCACCAATTTCGATCGCGGGCGCTTCGGCCACGTTTCCTTTTAGTGGAGCGGATGGAGTAAGGAGCAGGACATTGAAGCATTCCGCTGAGCGTCAACCGAGTAGGGGCCTAGTCATCCAAGGCGAGTTTCTCGAGATGATTCTCTCGGGCCGCAAGACGTGGGAGATGCGCAGCAGGCGCACGAGCATTCGAGGCTCGATCGCTTTGATTCGGAAAGGAAGCGGGAAGATCTACGGTGTTGCCGACATCGTTGATTCCCTCGGCCCGCTGACAATGGAACAGATCGAGGCCAGCATTGACAAGCATGCAATCGAGCGAAGTCGGATCGACGCGGTTCTGCGCAAGTACAAGCACGCATGGGTGTTAGCAAATGTGAGACGCCTCCGCCAGCCAGTCGAATACGGACACCGGTCTGGGGCTGTGATTTTTGTGAAGCTCGATGCGAGCACCAGAGAAGCAGTGCTTGCGCAGCTGTAATCGACGCACGATGTCGCCGAAATGGGATCCGCCAGTGTTCGTGACCCTGTTCAATTGCTCCGCACTGCCTCCAGCAAGCGCAGCGACGCCTCGTCCGGCAGATTCAGTCCGCGCGCGCCGGTGAACGCGTGCACCGCGGCGCGCGTGCGCGGACCGACGACACCGTCGGCGGGGCCGGCGTCGAATCCCTTCCGCTTCAGCAGCCTCTGAAGCTCGCGCACTTCATCGCGCGTCAGCACACGGTCGACCACTCTGATGGGTGGTGCAGGGGGTGGTGGTGTTGAAACGACGCTTGCGCTCTTCGTCGTGGTTGGGGTGCCGATATTGTGCAGAACGACCCACGCGACGAGGACGACGAGCCCGATGACCAACCACGGAGCTACGCTTCGGTGCTGGCCCTCGGGGATCGTCTCGGAGTTCGCCGCGCTCGTCTTCGGCCAGCTCTTGGTCTCCTGGGAGAAGACGCCCGTGCCGGGGATGCCGACGGTGCTGCGCACTCCGCGCGGGCCGATGTTGACGTTTGCTCCCCGCAGTCCGATGCCGAGGCTCACGCCCGACTTGCTCAGGGTGAAGCGGAACAGCTTCCCGAGCGGGAATGTCTTCCGGAATCGCAGGCCCATGGCGATAGGAATCTACGCCTCGATGCGCTCTGGCAGCTACCTACAGGAGGTCGAACCCGCTCATCCGGTTCCCCAAGAGCCATCCCGAACGGGGGCGCGGCGCGTGGCGTGCACCATCGGGGAGTTGATGGAATCAGTCGGGGACCACAGGCGCGTGGACTTCGCCCTGCTGGCTGCTGTGAACTGGTCGACTCCACAGTCTTGATCGACTACTTCCGCAGCGCCGACACCCCACAGGTAGCTCTGCTGGACGCGATGCTCGGTCGGAGCCGATTGGCTGTTGGCGACCTGATCGCAGCGGAGGTCTTGCAGGGAGTTCGCAACGGCCGAGAGTACAAGTTGGTGAAGGGGACATTCGAGGCGTTCACCCACATTGATCTGTGCGGCTACGGCCTGGCTCTCAGGGCCTCTGACAACTATCAGGTCCTCCGCGCGAAGGGCATCACGATACGCAAGACTATAGACACGCTGATCGCGACGCGCTGCATCGAAGATGGGCTGACGCTCTTGCATGCCGACCGCGACTTTGGACCGTTCGTGGAGCATCTCGGTCGGAGCGTGGCGTATTCCGAGACCTGACGCGATCTGGATCGCGCCGACCGCACCGAATGACGTCGCCCGGTGGGGGCCAACCGGATTCGCGATTCGTGCGGAAAGCCGCGCTAAGACACTGCCCCGGTTCATCAGCCAGGGTGGTTCGTCGAGCGCGGCGCGTTCGACATACACCCGGAATCCGCCCGGCGCGATCGTCTCTACCGGGCGCGCAAGGTAATCAAGCTGCCCGCGCGCGGCGTCTCGACGCCGCGCGCGGGACAGCCTACGCCGCCACTTTCGGCAAATGGGTCATCGCCTCGTCGACGAGCGCCTGCGGATATTCGTAGTCCTGCAGCTTGCCCTGGTGGAAGGCGTCGTACGCCATCATGTCGAAGTGCCCGTGGCCGGACAGGCAGAAGGCGATCACCTTCTTCGTACCGTCGCGCTTGCACTGGAGCGCCTCCTGCCGCGCGACGGCGACGGCGTGCGCCGACTCGGGCGCGGGAAGGATGCCTTCTGCTTTCGAGAACTGCACTGCCGCGTCGAAGGTCTCGAGCTGCTTGACTGCGCGCCCCTCGATGTCGCCGTGGTCGACCAGCGCGCTCACGCTCGCCGCCATGCCGTGGTAGCGCAGGCCGCCGGCGTGGATGCCCGGCGGCATGAACGTGTGCCCCAGCGTGTGCATCTTCATGACCGGCGCCATCGCGGCCGTGTCCCCGTAGTCGAACGTGTAGCGGCCCCTGGTGAGCGATGGGCACGACGCCGGCTCCGCCGCGATCACGCGTGTTGCCTTCTTCTCGGTGAAGTTGCGGTGCAGGAACGGATACGTGAAGCCCGCGAAGTTCGACCCGCCGCCGGCGCACGCGATCACGATGTCGGGATACTCGCCGGCCATCTCCATCTGCTGCAGCGATTCGATGCCGATCACGGTCTGGTGCATCAGCACGTGGCCGAGGACGGAGCCGAGGCTGTACTTCTTCACGCCGTTGGAGGTCGCAGCGACCTCGACCGCTTCCGAGATCGCCATGCCGAGCGAGCCGTTGCTGTCGGGGTCCTTCTCGAGCACCGAGCGGCCGTACTGCGTGCGATTGGTCGGACTGGCGTATACCTCGGCGCCGAAGTTCTGCATGATGACGCGGCGGTACGGCTTCTGGTGGTACGACACCTTCACCATGAAGATCTCGAGCGGCAGGCCGAAGAAGTTGCAGGCCATCGCGAGCGCGCTTCCCCACTGCCCGGCGCCCGTTTCGGTCGTCAGCGCCTTGGTGCCGGCCTCCTTGTTGTAGAAGGCCTGCGCAACGGCGGTGTTCGGCTTGTGCGAGCCGACGGGCGAGACGCCCTCGTACTTGTAGTAGATGTGAGCCGGCGTATCGAGCATCTTCTCGAGCCGGTGCGCGCGATACATCGGCGTCGGCCGCCACAGCTTGTAGACCTCGCGCACGGGCTGCGGAATCTCGATCCACCGCTCGGTGCTCACCTCCTGCATGATGATGTTCATCGGGAAGAGCACGCTCAGGAAATCGGGCGTGACCGGCTGCAGCGTCATCGGGTGCAGCACCGGCTGCGGCGGCACCGGCATGTCGGCGTTGATGTTGTACCAGGCTTTGGGCAGCCGGCTTTCGTCCAGCAGGTACTTGTATTGGCTCATGGCGTTGCTCCTCGGAAAGTCGGTTGGGTCGAAGGATGATGTCGCACGCGGCGGCGCTCAGCGCGCTGGCGCCGCATTCGTTGCGCAGAGAATGGCACGCGCGCGCGACGCCGAGGGGGCCGTACGTGCGAACCGGGAAACGCCGGAACGGGTGCGGCTTCCTGTCATTTGGCGACACGCAGCGCTTCTCTTGCCGGCTCGCCGTGCCCGTGCCCGCTCCAGCGCTGGAACAGGTCGTGCTCGATTCCCACCTGGTCGAGTGCCTTGCCGATACTCTGGTGGATGATGTCCAGGATCGTCGCCGGCTTGTGGTAGAAGGCGGGCATCGGCGGCAGGATGACGGCGCCGCAACTCGCGGCCTGCGCCATCAGGTCGAGATGGCCCTTGTGCAGCGGCGTCTCGCGCACCATCAGCACCAGCGGCCGCCGCTCCTTCAGCGTGACATCTGCCGCGCGCACGACGAGGTTGGCCGTGAAGGAGTTGGCGATCGCCGACAGCGTCTTGATCGTGCATGGCGCGACGATCATGCCACGCGTGCGGAACGAGCCGCTCGCCACCGCTGCGCCGACGTCCTTGTTGGAGTACACGACGCTCGCGAGCGCCTTCACTTCGGCGATGTTGCAGTCGGTCTCGATGGCGAGGTTCATCGCCGCCGCTTCGCTGATGATGACGTGCGTCTCCTGCCCGAGGCGCTTGAGCGCGCGCAGCATCTCGACACCATAGATCACGCCGCTGGCGCCGGTCAGCGCGACGATCAGGGGCAGGCTCATCGGGGCTCCTCGGTGTTGGTTCGTCAGACGGGCAGCGGCGGTCGCTCGAGAAACGTCGATTCGAGCACGCGGAATCCGGCGGCGTCGAGGGCCGCCGCAACGGCGCCGGCGTCGCGTGCCCGGAAGCGCAGCGTGACCCTGCGCTCGGGACAACCGTCGTCCGGCGCGGGATCGCTGGGTCCGATCGGATACAGCGCCTGCAACGCGGCGCCGGCACTCTCCGCGACGCTGGCGATCCGGCCGAGAACGCCCGCGCCCAGCTTCAGCGGCGCGAGCGTCACGCCATCGGGCTGCTCGAACGAACCGATGCAGTAAGCGGCGAGCTGGAAGATCTCGTTGGCCGAGATGACTCCCACCAGCCGGTCGCCGTCGAGCACCGGAAACTGCGCCACGCCGAGCTCGCGCCCCTTGCGCAGGCACTGCTGCATCGTCTCGCTCGCCTGCACGGTCGCCGGATTGCGAACCATGATGTCCTTCACCTTGAGCCGGGTGGCGAAGAAATCGTACTCGTCAGGATTCTGCGTGCGCAGCACGAAGTGCCCGACGCGCAGCATGTTCGCGCGCGTCACCAGCCCGCACAGCTTTCCGCGGTCGACCACGGGCAGCGCATGCAGGTTGTTCTCGGCGATGACGCGCTTCGCATCGGACGCGAGCGTATCGCTCGGGACCGTCAACGGATTCGCCTGCATCCAGTCTCGTACCAGCATCGCTTGCTGACCTTTCGCGCATTCGCCATCTGGATGACGGCGCTCACGCAGGAAAGCGTCGTTCCCGCGCAAGCGGGAACCCGGTGTCTTTCGACGTACGGCACTGGATCCCCGCTTTCGCGGGGATGACAGCGCCGTGAGGAAGAACGTCAACCATTTTCCGAAAGCTCAGTAGAAGTCATCGAGGCGCGCGAGCGCCAATGCGGCGACCGTCATTGCGTTGGAAATCTCTCCGCTGCCGATGCGCGCCCACACTTCGTCCCGATCGATCAGCACGACCTCGATGTCTTCGCTCGGATCGCCGCACGGTTCGACCAGGCGGACCACGTCGCGCGCGAGATAGACGTGCAGGCGATTCGACAACAGCGCCGGCTGCGGACGCAGCACGCCCAGCAGCGTCAGCGTTCCTCCGCCGTATCCGGTCTCCTCGGTGAGCTCGCGCGCAGCGCCCTCGGCGGGCTGCTCGCCGGCGACATCGTGCAGTCCCCCGGGCAACTCGAGTCCCGTCTCTCTCGCGCCGGCGCGGTATTGCCTCACCAGCACCAGGCGTCCATCGCCAGTCACCGGAACGA
Source organism: Pseudomonadota bacterium (assembly GCA_029777935.1). The sequence goes on along the minus strand of JAKORH010000344.1, from coordinate 22,553 downwards.
CCATCAGCCAGTCGACCATGTGCACGACGTGGAAGTCCCAGTCGGTGCCGGTCCGCGGCGAGCGCGTGCGGTCGCGGGTGACGCGGAACAGTCCCGCGTCGAACACGGGCTCGGAGGCGACGAGCGACCACGACCGGATCATGACACCGGCGCCGCTGCCTTGGCGACTTGAAACAGCTTCAGGAATTCGTCGACCGCGACTCGCGCGAACTCGCGGGTGTACAGGTGCAGATCGACTTCCCGCACGCGGCCCGGGTCCGCCAGCCGCTCCTTCAGCCGCGCGACGAACGCGGCATCGGCGGCAGGGTCGTAGATCGGCCGGCCTTCCCGGTCGAGCGACGACCAGCCCTTCAGCGGCACGAGGAAGGTCCACTCGCCGCGCGCGCGGTTGAGCCGCGCGGCGATTACGTCGGCGGCCTGCCGCAGCTCGTCGGCCGTCGTGCGGACCTGCACGCGCAGCGCGTCCTGCACGTACTGCGGCCGGTCCCTGGTCTTCTCGAGCATGTCGGCACGCCCGCCGTACGACAGGATGTCCAGTCCGCACGGCGCCAGGACGGCCGGCACGCCGCGCTCGGCAGCCGCCGTCAGGCGATCGGGCCCCGGGTCGCGGTTGCCCTTGAACAGGTGCTCGATCACGCCGCCTGTGCACAGATCGAGCACGCCGTGGAAGACGCCGTCGCGGATCATTTCCTCCATGGCGCGGTCGCCCTTGCCCTGCGCATGGCAGACGATCGGCGTGAAGCCCGCGTCCTCCAGCATCCCGAGCGCCGCCTGCACCGCCATCTCGCCGAAGCCGAACGACGACACCGCGACGCACGGACGGTCGAAGCGGATCTCGGTGCCCTGCGTCATCTCGACCATGCCGCAGATCGCGCCGACGGCGTTGACGATCTGCGCGCGCAGCAGCGGGTTCATCTTCACGATGTCGAGCACGGTGTGGTGCATCGTGATGTCGCGGGTACCCACGTACTTGTCGATGTACGCGGGGTGCGCCGCCATCGGCGAGGCCATCAGCTTCGGCATGCCGAACGGCAGCCGCTTCATGATCGAGGTCGCGACCAGCGTCGCCGTGCCGCCGCCGATGCCGATGATTCCGTGCACGCGGCCGGCGCGCACGAGTTCGTCGACGATCGCGGCTGCCCCGGCGATCTGGTTGTTCGTCGCCGTGTCGCGGTCGGAGCGATACTTCTCGCGCACGATCTCGATCGGCAGGCCGCCGCGTGCTGCCACGTCCTCGGTGCGGATGTCGCCCGGGAACGGCGGCGGCTCCTCCATGCTGAAGTCGAGCAGGATCGGCTCGTGACCCCGCGCGGCGATCAGATCCTTGACGAAGACGATCTCCTCGCCGCGCGTGTCGAGATTGCAGACGATGACGATGCCCTTGCGCGAGGCCATGGCCCGACGGCTGCCTTCGGCTTACAGCGGCACGATCAGCTTGAACCAGGCCCGGTTGCCCTTCGGCATGTTCTCGGTTTCGGACTCCCACTGGTACTTGAGGATCGCCTTCATCTTGCCGGCGTCGAACATCAGCTGCGGGCCGATGGCGAACGCCTTGCCCTTGAAGCCGCCCGGAGGCGCGCCCGATCCGCTGTCGCCGGTCGTCTGCGTGTAGTAGTAGCCGCCGACGCCGGCCGCCCAGCCCGGGAAGTGCTTCGCCACCGTGTAGTCGAAGTGCAACGCCTGGCCGCTCTTGTAGTCGGTGGCGTTGTTCTTGTTGTTGAACGTGTACATGAACTTGACGGATCCTTCCCAGCCCTCGTCCGACAAGTACGACACTGCGTACACCGGCTCGAACGACCAGTAGTGCAGGCTGGTGTTGGCGAGCCGGTTCTTGTCGTAGCTGCCGGTCGGCGCGTAGATGTCGACCAGCGACATCACCGAGTGCAGGTTCTTCGAGTGGTGCCACGAGACGATGAACGGCGAGAAGAGAACGTCGCCCAGGCCGGCCTTGCTGCTCGACGGCGGGCCCGGCACGGTCACGTCGACGTTCATGAACGGGAGGAAGACGTGGAAGCCGTAGTTGCCGCCGAGGATCTGGGTGTTGGTGATGTGAATCCAGCGCACCACGTCGGCCCAGACATCGAGCTTGAAGCCGGGAATCATGTTGTTCCCGTTGCTGTCGTTGAAGTCCGTGGCGTGGTAATTCAGCAGGTAGTTGATGATGTAGTCGCCCGGCGGCGGCACGGCGCCGACCATGAAGTCCTCCGCGCCGTTCGGGTAGGCGGTCTTTCCGCCCTCCGTCGCCATGGCGGACAGCGGCAGCGCCGCCAATGCCAGCGCGGCGATCGTCTTCGCAAAGTTCCGATTTCCCATTCTTCCTCCTTGTTGTGCCATCGTGACTACATCTCTTGCTACTTCGACTTCTTCGGCGCCTGCGGACGCGTCAGGCGCGGGATCATGTCGGCGACCGGGCTGGTCCCCGCGAAGCCATAGTCGTTCCAGCGGTCGGACACCTTCTGCAGCACGTCGCGGTCCATGAAGATCTCGGTCGGCTTGTTCTTCCACTCGAACGGCGTGCAGGCGTCGAGCAGGATGCGGCTCGTGATCTCGCGCGCCTCGATCGGCAGGCCCGGGTCGAGCGGCGTCGAGCGGCCGCGGTCGATGATCTGCGCCGAGCGCTTCGGATCGAAGCGCGTGGCGAGCGCCCACCAGATGCGGTCCCAGTCATCGGCCGCGATGTCGTGGTCGACCGTGATGACCCCCTTCACGCCGTAGTGGCCGGTCGTGCTGGCGATGACGGCGTTGCCGACGTGGTTCGAGTGTCCGGGATACATCTGCTTGACCGACACGACGACCCAGAAGCGGCCGCAGGCTTCCGGCGGGATGTACACGCTCTGCACGCCGGGCACCTTCATCGTCTCCAGGTCGTACCAAAGTGTGGCCGTGCGGTTGAGCGACTGGATCATGTGGATGTCGTTGATCGGCTTGCCGACCGTCGTCGCCCAGAACACCGGCTTGTTGCGGTGGAGGATGCGCTTCACGCGCAGCACGGGCTTCGGGTAGTCCTTGCCCTTGTTGCCCGAGTAGTACCCGGTGTATTCGCCGAACGGACCTTCGTCCATCAGTTCGTTTGGATCGATCCACCCCTCGGCGATGATCTCGGCGTTCGCCGGCAGTGTCAGGCCCGTCAGATCGGACTTGAACACCGGCACCGGGCGGCCGCGCAGCGCGCCGGCGACGTCGTACTCGTCGACCTGAGCGCTCACCAGCGTCGAGCCGGCGAGGAACAGCACCGGGTCGCAGCCGACGACGGCTGCGGCGGGCATCAGCTCGCCGCGCTCCTGGTACTTCTTCATGTGCATGTCGCCGTGCTTGCCCTTGATGATCTGCGAGCCGAGGATGTTCTTGCCGAGAAGCTGCGAGCGATACGTGCCGAGGTTGGTCCAGCCGGTGTCCGGGTCGCGCGTGACGAGATAGCCCGCGGTGACGAAGAAACGGCCGCCGTCGTCCGGGTAGAACCACGGGACGGGGAACTTCTCGAGGTCGACCGCCTCGCCCTCGATCACGTTCTCCATCACCGGCACGCGGTCGACGTAGCGCGGCTTGATCATCTGCTTGGTCGTGAGCTCCATCCAGCGCTTCGAAAGCTGGCTCATCGACAGCGACGGGTCCTGCTCGAGCGCGATCGCGAGGCGCTGCGGCGTCGTGAACGCGCTTGTGAACACGGGAATGTCGTAGCCCTTGACGTTTTCGTACAGCAGGGCGGGGCCCTTCTGCTCCTCGTTGACCTTAGAGACGTGGCACAGCTCCCACTTCCAGTCCACCTCGGCCTTCACCCGGTGCAGCATGCCGTGCGCCTCGCAGGCGTCGATGTAGCTGCGCATGTCCTCGATCGGTCTTACCTCGATGCGTGCGTTCATGGTTCCTCAGTCGTATGGCGCAATGGAGGCCGCCGGGGCGGCCGGATCAGAGCTTCCTGCCCTCAAGCAGGCTCGAGACGATGTAGCGCATCGCGGAGGCTTCGCCGCTCGCGATCGCCGGCTGTTTCTTGCGGCTCCAGACCGTCTCCGGACGCGCCTGGAGGATGAAGAGGTTGCCGCCGGCCGGCAGGTCCTTGTCGAGCGCCCACTCGATGTCGAGCGGCCGGCCGTAGTGCTTCTCGATCTGCTTGCCCATCCAGGCGAGCTGCGTGATCTCGTCATCGACCAGCGACTGCACGTTCTGGCGTTCGAACGGCACCTCGAACGCCCTCGATTGCTGCTCCTTCGGGTCGACCGTGTAGCAGACGTGCTTGGTCGACACGACGCGCTCGAGGATGTCGAGCGTGACCTTGTTGACGACGAAGTGGTCCGGCGTGACCTCGCCCGAGACGACCGACTCGCCGAAGCCGAAGTTGGAGTCGATCACGATCACCGAGCGGTCGCCGTTGATCGGGTTCAGCGTGAACATGACGCCAGCGGCGACGGAGTTCGCCATCTTCTGGATGCCGACGCCGATCGCGACGTCGTGTTCGCCGAAGCCGTGGTTCGCGCGATAGCTGATCGCGCGCGCCGTGTACAGGCTCGAGATGCAGCGCCGGACGTGATGCAGCACTGCGTCGATGCCGCGAATCCACAGGAAGGTGTCCTGCTGGCCCGCGAAGCTCGCGTCGGGCAGGTCCTCGGCGGTCGCGCTGGAGCGCACCGCGACCGGCACGGCGGGCATCGCGCAGCGCACGCCCAGCCGCCGGTAGGCCTCGCCGACCAGGTCCTCCAGCTCCGCCGAGAACGACTGCGCTTCGATCGTTGCCCGGATGCAGGTGCTGGCCTCCTCCAGCGCGCCTAGGTCGCGCACGTCGACGTGGCGCAGCCGCGCCGCGACCTCGCGGTCGACGCCCGACTCGTGCATGAACGCGCGATAGCCTTCGGTCGTGAGCGCGAAGCCGGGCGGCACCCGCACGCCGGCGTTGATCAGCTCGCCGAGCGACGCGCATTTGCCGCCGACCAGCGGCACCGACTCCTTCGAGCACGCCTCGAACCAGCACAACAGCGGACGCTCGGCGTCCGCCGCCAGGTGCTGCTGCGCCCAGGCGATCACCGGTGCGACGGATGTCATCGCCGCCTTGCCAGCCGGTTCAGCGCGCGATCGACACCGCGCCGCTCGAGCCGTCGACGTGCAGCATCATCCCGGTGCGGATGATCTTCGTCGCGTGGCCGGTGCCGACGACGGCCGGCATGCCGTACTCGCGGCAAACGATCGCCGCGTGGCTCATCACGCCGCCGACGTCGGTGACGCACGCGCCGATCTTCGCGAACGCAGGCGCCCACGATGGCGACGTCGTCGGCGCGACCAGAATCTCGCCTTCCTCGAGCTGGCGGATTTCGTCGACGGTGCGGCAAACGCGCGCCCGGCCCGAGATGACGCCAGGGCTGCCCGCGAAGCCCTTGAGCTCCTTGACGCTTTCGGGATCGGACACCTCCTGCACCGATGCCCAGTCCGCAAGCGACTTGTTGGTCACGCCCCACAGCACGATCGTGAACGGCTCCTGGATCACCTCGGGCGCCGTGCCGATCGCCGGCGGCGCGCGCCACTCGCGGAACTTCTGCATGACGCCCTTGCGCCAGGCGATCTCCGTCGGCCAGGTCTTGGCGCCGCGCGGCGTCACGCCGGTCGCCCATGCGGTGACGACGTCCCACAGCGCCTGCTTGATCTCGTCGCGGCGCAGGTACCAGACGTCCTCGACGTCCGCGACGATGCCGTGCTCCTTCAGGATCGCCGCGACTTCGCGCACCTTGTTCCAGAAGATCGAGTGGAACCAGTGCTCGACGTAGAACAGGTGGTTCTCCACGTACGGGAATACCGTCTTCGCCGTGCCGAGAAGCTGGTCGAACTGCTCGCGGTCGGCGTCGTTCGCGATCAGCGCGCGGTACTCCTGCGTGATGCGGTCGCGCTCCGCCCGCACCTTCTGCATCGGCCGCTCGATGTTCGCGCCCTGCTGGATCTTGCGGATGTAGGTCTGGATGCCCGACAGCGGGACGTTCATGTTGTCGTTCCACGAGCGGTCGTGGTGGTACCAGCCCGTCCCGGTCGAGATGTGGAACCACGGATTGCGCGCCGCGTCGAGCGCTGCCAGCCACTGCCCGCCGCGCGCGAGCTTGCGCAACGCCGGCTCGACCTCGCTCCACTCGGCGCTGAACGTGACGGCGCTGACGACGTCGAGCTCGATGGCCTTGCGGGCGAGCTTCTTCAGTTCCTCGTCGGACTGGTACATGATGACGTCGATGCCCGAGATCATCTGCGTCACCCGCTGCAGGGGGATGCTCGGGAAGAGCTTCTGCGCGAAGTCGAGAAAGAACACGTACGCGGCGTAGCCGAGGTTCAGGAACTCGAAGTGGTACTGCCAGCACTTGATGCCGAGGTTGATCAGGTCGTCGTACGCCTTGATCAGGTGGAAGCCCTTCGACTCGCCGAGCGCCTCCGTGACGACCGACAGGTCCTCGAGCTCGGGGAGTTTCGGGATGTCGAGCGCCTCGAGCTCGCGGATCGTCGCCTCCATCTTCTTCTTCCACTTCGCCTCGAGCGCGTCCCAGTTCTTGAAGTAGAAACCGGCGCGCTCCATGAAGTTCGGCACGCGGCGGCCGATCTCTTCCGGGTCCTTGACCGGCACCGGCGAGATGTAGACGTAGCCGTTGATGATGCGGTGATCGACGCCGCGCACCGGAGGCACCTGGAAGATGCGGTTGTTGTACTGCGACAGCGCGAGGTACCACGCCTCGTCCCAGATCGTGTCGAACGGATAGAGCGGTTCCGGATAGTGCAGCCCGTCATAGAACCAGAACGTCTCCTTCTCGTAGCGGTTGCGGTCGGCATCGTCGGTGACGAACTGATACTGGTACGGGTACATCCGCTCCCAGCCTTCGGTGCCGGGAATCGTGTTTGCCTTGACGTCGTGCGGGCTCGGAAACTTCATCGGCACTCCCGTTGCGTGGGTGATCGGATCCCGGGCGGCGCGGGCGCATCCGGGCGGTAGCCAATTACCACTGCAATGCGCGTGCCATCGCCCGATGGCGCGCGGCAGCAATGCAACTCGCTTCGAACGCGCGAATCGGCCGTCCAGCGAGAGCCGCGTGCCTATTGCAGCGCAATGAAAGCCGCGCGCGCGCACCTGCGCTGAAGACGCGGCGGAAGTGGCGCATCGATTCGACCGTTGATCATTTGATGAGACGTTGCGCGCCGGGCGGTCGAATCTTGATCAAATGCTGAAGCCCGTTCCGATGCGCCGCGCATGCGGCGCGCGCTGGATTCCTTGACGCGCATCAATTCGTCGCAGGCAAACGGACGCCGAGACTAGCGCGCGCTAGGAGGCTCTCTATGGCAAAGCTGCACAGCATCGAGCGGCCGGTCGGCGACGACCTGCGCTCAAGCGTCCATTTCTGCACGCGCACCGGACAGATCTGGCTGCACGAGCACCGGATGCTGCTGGTGCACGCCGAGGCGCAGGGTTCGCTGCGCAAGGAGCTGATCGACACGCTCGGCATGGAGCGGGCGCGCGGCCTTCTCACGCGGATGGGCTACGCCTCCGGCGTGCGCGACGCCGAACTCGCCCGCGCCCGCGCGCGCACGTCGACCGACGCCGAAGCATTCATGGTCGGCCCGCAGCTCCATACGCTCGAGGGCATCGTGCGCGTGACGCCGGTGCGCCTCGAGCTCGACCGGCTCGCCGGGAAGTTCTACGGCGAGTTCCTGTGGGAGGACTCGTGGGAAGGCCAGTGGCACCGCCACTACTTCGGCGCGCATTCCGAGCCGGTGTGCTGGACGCAGATCGGCTACGCCTGCGGGTACACGTCGGCGTTCATGGGCCGCGCGATCCTCTACAAGGAGGTCGAGTGCTGCGGCATGGGGCACAACAACTGCCGCATCGTCGGCAAGCCGGCCGAGGAATGGGATGACGCCGACGAGCACATGCGCTACTTCGCGCCGCAGTCGATCGCCGATCAGTTGCTCGATCTGCAGACGCAGGTGTCCCAGTTGCGCTCGTCGATTTCCGACAAGGAAAAGCTGTCGGCGGACATGGTCGGCAACGCGCCAGGTTTCCGGGCCGCCTGCGAACTGCTGCGGCAGGCGGCGGCGAGCCACATCACCGTGCTGCTGCTCGGCGAGACGGGCGTCGGCAAGGAGCTGTTCGCGCGTTGCCTGCACGAGTCGGGCCCGCGCCGCGCCCGGCCATTCGTTGCCGTCAACTGCGCGGCGATCCCGCACGAGCTGGTCGAGTCGGAGCTCTTCGGCGTGGAGAAGGGTGCGTACACCGGAGCGCTCGCGGCGCGGCAGGGGCGATTCGAGCGCGCCGATGGCGGCACGCTGTTCCTCGACGAGATCGGCGACCTGCCGCTTCCCGCGCAGAGCAAGCTGCTGCGCGTGCTGCAGCAGGGGGAGATCGAGCGGCTCGGCGACCAGAGGACGCGCAAGGTCGACGTGCGCGTCGTCGCGGCGACCAACGGCGATCTGCACCGCCTCGTCAAGGAAGGCCGGTTCCGCGCCGATCTGTTCTACCGGCTCAACGCCTACCAGATCTGCATTCCACCGCTGCGGGAGCGCAAGGAGGACATCTCGCCGCTGGCCAAGGCGTTCCTCGAGAAGTACTCGGCCATCCACGGCAAGCGGCTGCGCGGCTTTACCGACAAGGCCAAACGGATGCTGCTCGCGTATCCCTGGCCGGGAAACATCCGCGAACTGCAGAACATGATCGAGCGCGGCGTGATTCTCGCGCCGAGCGGAGCGCGCATCGAGGTCGACCACCTGTTCCCGGCGTGGTCGGCCGAGCGCGCGCAGGAGTTCGGCCTCGACGGCAATGGCATGCTCGACCTGAACCGCTGGGAGAACGGCAAGCAGCTCTGCGAGGCGGTGTTCAACGGCATGACCACGCTCGACGGCCTCGAGGCGATGCTGCTGCAGACCGCGATCGACAAGGCGCGCGGCAACCTCTCTTCGGCGGCTCGCATGCTGGGGATCACCCGGCCGCAGCTCGCGTACCGCTTGAAGCGGCTGCAGGAGGAGGAACAGCAGGCGCGCGAGCGAGGCGTGGCGCCTTCGGCCCGGCCCGCCGAAACGCCCGGATGACCCGGGATGCCCGCGGGCGCGCGCTCGCCTACCTGAGCGAATGCCACGTGATGACGCTCGCGACATGTGGCAGCGAAGGTCCGTGGGCCGCGGCGGTGTTCTACGCGGCCGACGGCTTCACGCTGTTCTTCCTCTCCTCGCCCGCCAGCCGCCACGGCCGGAATCTCGCTGCTGACGCACGCGTCAGCGCGACGATCCAGCAGGACTATGACGACTGGCCACGCATCAAGGGCATCCAGCTCGAAGGCAGCGCGAACGAGCTGCGCGGCGAACCGCGGGCGCACGCGATGCGTCTGTACGGCGAGCGCTACGCGGTGGTGCGGGACGCGGCGCGTGCGCCGCTCGCCCTGGCGCAGGCGCTCGGCAAGGCGTCATGGTATGTGCTTGTTCCCGCGCGGCTGTACTTCGTCGACAACGCGATCGGCTTCGGCCACCGCGACGAGATCGACTTGCGACCGTAGATCGGCGCGAATCGGGCCCCGGCCTTCGCCGGGGCGACGACCGTGCGGAAGAACGTCAAGCCATCTGCCGAACGCTCAATAGTGCAGCGTCAGCAGCATGATGCCGACGAACAGCAACCCCATCGTGGCCGCGATCAGCGGCAGGAACAGCGGCGCCCACTTGTTTGCCATCGGTGGCAACGGCGATTCGTCGGCGTCATATTCCGCGTGTTCGTAGGACGCATCCATGCAAGCCTCCGGAGCAGGTGACACGGTCGCCACGTTGCGTCGGCGACAACGGTGCGCGAGTCTGCGCGCGGATCCGGGGCGCTCGCCTTGATCCATGGCAGTTCGCGGCCGTGATGCGATGCGGGGAGGGGCCGCACCCGCGGATCGGAGCGCCCGCGCGCGCCGCTACAGCGTCAGCGTCAACCCGCCCAGCAGCGCGCCGGGCACGCGGCTGGTCTCGACCGAGCGGCCGCCGTACGTGCCGTTGTTCAGGATCCACTCGCTTTCGTGCGTCAGGCGTTCGAGCCGCGTGCCGAGCATCCGGTACAGCGTGTCGTCGAAGCGCATCACCGCCAGCGGCGCGGCGATCTTTCCGCTCTCGACCCAGAAGGTCGCGAAGCGCGTCATGCCGGTGATGCGCGCCGACGGCCGGTCGGAGAAGTTCAGGTAGTGGAAGTTGCCGACGTAGATGCCGGTGTCGAGCGCCGACAACACTTCCGACTGCGGCAGTTCGCCGGGGGCGAGTTCCATCGAGTGCATCGACTCGGCCTCGTCGGCGCCGTTGGGCGCGAGTCCGTATTCGCGCGCGGTGCGCGGCGAGATCAGGCTGCCGGCGTGGCAGCCGGCGCGGACCAGTTCGACCGCCGGCGGACGCGCGAAGCCCGCGTCGTCGAACGCGGGCGCGAGCCCCTGCGCGGTGTGCTCGCGCAGCGTGATCGCGGGCGCGAGCTGCGCTTCGCCGTCGACCAGCCGTTGCAACACGCTCTGCTTGGTCCGCTGCTCCTTCTCCGACACGCCGCCCCAGTTCAGCAGCCACAGCATTTCGTCGAGCGCGGCGGGTGCGACATATGCCCGGTATTCGCCCGGCGCGATCGTCTTCACGGGCCGCGCGAGGTAGTCAAGCTGCTCGCGCGCGGCGTCGAGCCGCCGCGCAAGCTCGGCGCGGTCCCACTGCGCGCCGGCGTAGTTGCATTTCACCGCCTTGTCGCCCGCCTGATAGACGGACCAGTCGAACAGGAACGCGTCGACCGTGTGCCAGTTGCGCTGGCCGAGCGAATTGGCGAAGCCGCGATACACCGGGCCGCTCGCGAGCAGCCCCACCACGTCGAGGGCGTCGGAGAGTTTCACGATGTCGTCGATCGCCTGCGCGGGCGCGGGCAGGGTGCCGGTGCGCGCGTGGTCCGACGAGTGCGCTTCGGTCGCGTACAGCAGATATGGGTCCTCGGGCAGCGACGGCAGGTCGGCGCGCATCGCGTCGATCGCGTGCGCGACCGCCGCGCGGTCCTCGTCGGGCGTGCCGGCGAGCGCCAGCGTGACGCCGTCGTGGCGATTGCCTTCGATCAGCGTCAGCGTCAGATAGGCCTGCCGCACCGACATCGGCTGCCGCACGCGGCCGCGATTGAAGCGCACGAAGTCCGACGCCTCGCCGGAGAAATTCGCCAGCAGCACTTCCTTGCCGCGCAGCTTGGCAACGGCGAAGTCGGCCAGCGCGAAGAAGAGCTCCTTCATTCCTCGGCTCCGAACACGTCGACGTTCGTGAACTTGCACGCGGGGCTGGCGTGGCCGACGCGGATCGTCTGGTTTGGCTCGCCCTTGCCGCAGTACGGCGTGCCGAGGATCTCGAGCGTCGCGGCATCACCGACCATCGCCAGCGAACGCCAGAAGGTGGCCGAGATGCCGCGGTAGTTGCAGTTGCGCACCACTTCGGCCAGCGTGCCGTCGCGGATGCGCCGGCCCCATTCGCAGCCGAACTGGAACTTGTTGCGCGAATCGTCGATCGACCACGACGTGTTGGTCTGCATCAGGATGCCGTCTGCGGTCGACGCGATCATCTCGTCGAGCGTGGACGCGCCGGGCTCGATGTTCAGGTTGCTCATGCGGTCGATCGGCGGCCGGTTCCAGGAACTGGCGCGCGCGGTGGCCACGCCCGCGAGGCCGAGGCGCAGGCGTTGCGCGCGCTGCTGCGACACCGTGCCGCCGAGCGGCCGCAGCAGGACGCCGTCGCGGATCAGGTGCTGGCGCTCGGCGGGCGCGCCTTCGTCGTCGAACGCGAAGCTCGCGAACTCGACCTCGCGTGTGGGATCGAAGGTGACGTTCAGCAGCTTCGAGCCGTACTGGTAGGTGCCGAACATGTCGAGCGTGACGAAGCTCGTGCCCGCATAGTTGCGCTCGTCGCCGAGGATGCGGTCCAGTTCCAGCGGATGCCCGATCGACTCGTGGATCTGCAGCATCATCTGGTCCGGCATCAGGATCACGTCGAACTTGCCGCTCGGGCAGTTCGGCGCGGCGAGCAACTGCAGGGCTTCTTCGGCGGTGCGGCGGCCGCCGCCGACGAAGCCCGAGCGCTCGATGATCTCCAGCCCGCCCTGCTGGCAGAAGCCGTTGCCGCGGCCGCCCCACGAGCGCGTCTGCGTGATGTGCCCTTCGTGCGCGACTACGTGCAGGCTCGGGATCGTCAGGTCGATGTCCTGCATAGCTTCGCCGCCGTCGGCGGTGAGCTGCAGCGTGCGTGCGCGGATCGTCCACAGGCTCGCCTGCCAGTCGACGATGCGATCGTCGATCCGGCATGCGCGCGATTCGCGCAGCAGCAGGTCGATGCGATCGGCCTTGTTCCACGTGACGGGCATGACCGTCGGCGACGCGTAGCGGCCGCGCGGCGCGGGCAGCTTCGGCGCGCGTCCATCGAATACGCTGCGGCCCTGCGACAAGCGCGCCCATTCGGAGGCGCGCGCGATCGCCGCGCGCAGGCCGGCGTCCGACAGGTCGCTGCTGGCCGCGTAGCCGAGCCCGTCGCCGTCGATGACCGTCACCATCGCGCCGCGGTCGATCGACTTGATCGTCGGTTCCGGCACGTCCTGACGGACGGAAGTGAATTCCGAGGTTTCGTCGACCACGCGCAGCGCGCAGTGGTCGACGGCGGGCGCCAGGCGCCGGAAGCGCTGTGCCAGCGTCTCGATGTCGAATGGCATCGGATATCCTTTCCGTCCGCCGCGCCTCCAGAAGACAAGAGACGCCGGGCAACACGCACCGGCGCCCCTTGTGGAGGCGCGGCGCACGTGAATCGGGGATCGCGGGAATTCTAGCCGAGCCGATCCTATCGAACCGTCGCGCCGGCATCGAACCGCGCGACCTGACAATTGCCTCTGGAGGACAGGGATGGAAGAACGGAGCGACGCTTCGGTACCGGACGAGCGGCAGCACATCGACAGCCTCACGCCGCCGCTGGCGGTTACGCGCCGCGGCTTCGTCGCCGGGACGCTGACGACCGGCTTCGCGCTTGCGGTTTCACCGGCTCAGGCGCAGACGGTGATCAAGACCGATGCGAACGGACTCACTGCGGGGCCGGTGAGGATCCCGGTCAGCGGAGGCGAGATCCTCGCGTACCGCGCGATGCCCGCAGGACGCACCGGACTGTCGACGATCCTGGTCGCCCACGAGGCGTTCGGCTTGCACGAATACATCCAGGACCTGTGCCGCCGGCTCGCGAAGCTCGGCCACCTCGCGGTCGCGCCCGACCTGTTCGCACGCGCCGGAGACGTCACCAAGGCCGAGAGTATCGCGGTGATCGTGCGCGACTTCATGGGCAAGACGCCGTCGTCGCAGTTCGACAGTGACCTCGACGCGACCGCCGCCTGGGCGGCGAAGAACGGCGGCGACCCCGACCGGCTCGGCATCACCGGTTTCTGTTGGGGCGGACGCGTCACGTGGATGTACGCCGCGCACGACCCGAAGCTGAAGGCCGCGGTCGCGTGGTATGGCCCGCTGTCGTCCGCGTTCGTGCCAGGCGACAAGTCCGTGCTCGACGCGGCGTCGCAGATCCACGTGCCGGTGCTGGGCCTGTACGGCGCGAAGGACAACGGCATTCCGGTATCGGACATCGAGAAGATGCGCGCGGCTCTGAAGGCGGCGGGCAACGACAAATGCGAATTCCACGTCTACGCGGATGCGGGCCACGCATTCCATGCCGACTACCGGCCGAGCTACGTGAAGGATGCCGCGGAGGACGGCTGGAAGCGCATGACGGAGTGGTTCAAGTCGCACGGCCTCGTCTGATCAGGCCGAAGCGAGAGCGACATGGTGACGACCGATTCCGCCGGGCTGGACGCGGCGAGCATCGAGATACCGACTCACGACGGCCGCATGCCCGCGTATCGCGCGCAGCCGGCAGGCCGGCCGGCCCGCGCTACGGTGCTCGTCGTCGAGGAGATCTTCGGCGTGCATGAACACATCCGCGACGTGTGTCGCCGGCTCGCCAAAGCGGGATACCTGGCGCTCGCGCCCGAACTGTTCGTGCGGCAGGGCGATCCGTCGCAGTACAGCGACATCCCGAAGCTGATCAGCGACATCGTGGCGAAGGTGCCCCATGGACAAGTCATGCGCGATCTCGATGCCACCGCCGCGTGGGCAGCGCAGAACGGCGGCGGCCGGCTGGGCATCACCGGCTTCTGCTGGGGTGGCCGCACGACGCTGATGCACGCCGCGCACAACCCGGACGTCGCCGCGGCGGTGGCGTGGTACGGGCCGACCTCGCGCGTCTATCACGCCGGCGACAGGACCGCGCTCGACGTCGCCTCGCAGATCAAGGGCGCGATGCTCGGCCTGTACGGCGGCGACGACCCCGGCATTCCGGCCGACACGGTCGACAGGATGCGCGATGCGCTGAGGGCCGCGGGCAACCCGAATTCGGAGTTCGTGATCTATCCCGGCATGCCGCACGCTTTCTTCGCCGACTACCGCCCGAGCTACCGCAAGGAGGCGGCCGAGGACGGTTGGAACCGGCTGATCGCGTGGTTCGGGAAGTACCTGGCCTGATGCGCGTCGCACCGGCGAAGGCCGGTGCCCAATTTCGAATGCTGCGAATTGGGCCCCGGCCTGCGCCGGGGCGACGGCTTTGCTGCCGGACTTGACATGCCTGCTACCGTGCTCGCATGGCAACGCTCGCGTGGATCGTGCTCGCCAACGTGGTGTCGACACTGGTGTCGATCAGCCTGGCGGCCGCGCTCAGCTTCCGGCTGCTGTCGGGGCTGATCGACAAGCTCGTGTGCGTGTCGGCCGGGCTGCTGCTGACGGTGGCGACCACGCATCTGCTGCCGGAATCGTTCCATAGCGGTGCCGATCCGTTCCTGCTCGGCTGGGTGCTGCTGGCCGGCATCATGGGCTTCTTCCTGCTGGAAAAGCTCGCGCTGCTGCACCACACGCACCACCACGAGGGCGACGCGCACCATCATCACCACGGGCACGACGCGCACGAGGCGCGCCGCGGCGGCTGGCCGATCCTGATCGGCGACGCTTTCCACAACTTCGGCGACGGCGTGGTGATCGCCGCCGCGTTTCTCGTCGACGTGCACCTGGGCGTGACGGCGACGCTGGCGGTGATGGCGCACGAGATCCCGCACGAGGTGGGCGACTTCATGATCCTGCTGAACGCGGGCTTCGCCAAGCGCAAGGCGTTCGTCTTCAACCTGATCTCGGGGATGTCCGCGGTCGCGGGCGGCGCCGTCGGCTACTTCGTGCTCGAGACGATGCAGGGACTGCTGCCGTACGCGTTGCTCGTCGCTGCCGCGAGCTTCATCTACATCGCGCTGTCGGACCTGCTGCCGGAGATGATGCGGCGGTCATCGCTGCGGCGTTCGGCTCCCGAGGTGCTGCTGGTGCTGGCCGGCGTGGTGATCGGTGCGCTGATCACCGCGGGAAGTCATTGAGTCATCACTGGGCGCCGGTGGCAATCGGCCGCGAGGAATCGGCGACCCACTCGCTCCACGATCCCGGGTAGATCGCCGCGCCCGGCAGCCCGGCGATCTCCAGCGCCAGGATCAGGTGGCATGCGGTCACGCCGGAGCCGCAGTACGCGGCGATACGCGACGGCGCGCGCCCCTCGCGCAACGCGTCCAGTTCGGCGCGCAGTTCGCGCGGCGCCTTGAACCTGCCCGCGGCGGGCGACACGAGATTCGCCTGCCAGAAGCGGTTGACCGCGCCCGGGATGTGGCCGGCGACCGGATCGAGCGGCTCCATCTCGCCGCGATAGCGCTCGGGCGCGCGCACGTCGACCAGCAGCAGTTCGGAATCGCGGCGCAATGCATCGGCGTCGAGCAACCGCACCAACGATTCGCGCGCCGTGAAATCGCCCGGCGCGCGGCTCGATGCCTCCGTGCTCGACAGGCCCGATTCCGCCAGCCACGCCGGCCAGCCGCCGTCGAGCAGCGCGACCTTCGCGTGGCCGAGCCAGCGCGCCAGCCACCACAACCGTCCCGCGAACGAGCCGCCGTGGGCGTCGTAAGCGACGATCTGCGTGTCGTCGCCGATCCCCCATGCGCGGAACGAACGCATCAGGGCATCGCGATCGGGCATCGGATGGCGGCCATTGCGGCCTGACTTCGGCCCCGACAGGTCGTCCTCGATGCGCGCGAACTGCGCGCCTGGGATGTGGCCGGCGTCGTACTGCCTGCGTCCGAGCGAGTGATCGGTCAGGTCGTGGCGGCAATCGATGACGCACCATGCCGGATCGGCCAGGTGCCGCTGCAGTTCCTGCACTGAGACGAGGGTCGTGTGCATCGCTTGGTTATCGGTCGACGTCGGGCTCGATCGTTTCCTCGATCGCCTGCTGCGGCTGCGCGCGCCACGCCGACAGCATAGTCGCGATCGCGCCGCTGGCGATGATCAGCGCGATGCCGATCCAGCTTGCGGTGCCGAGTCGATCGTCGAACACGACGATGCCCAGGATCGACGCGAACACGATCGCCGAGAACTGCAGGTTCGCGGTCAGCAATGTGCGGCCCTGGCTGTACGCGCGAGTCATCGCCAGTTGCGCCAGCGTCGCAGTGAGCCCGACCGCGAGCAGCAGCAGCACGCCGCGCGGCGTCAGCGGCGAGAAGCCGGCCGCCAGCGCACCGATCAGCCCGAGCGCCACGCCGCTGGCGGCGAAGTAGAACACGATGCGCCAGTCGGGCTCGCCGACCCGTCCCAGCTCCTTGATGTGCCAGTAGGCGAGCGCGGCCATCACGCCCGAGGCGAGCCCCGCCAGCGCGGCATTCGATTGCGACCCATCGAAGCTCGGCCGCAGTATCAGCAGCACGCCGGCGAATCCGATCGCGACCGCCGCCGCCATCGGCCAGTGCGCGCGCCGGCCGGCCATCAGCGCGGCAGCCACGGCGAACGCCGCGAGAAATACGGGCGAGGTGTAGTTGAGCGTCATCGCCGTGCCAAGAGGCAGCAGCGAAGTCGCGTACAGCCACAGTGCCAGCGACAGCGTGCCGACGGCGCCGCGCCGCAGGTGCATCCACGGCACGGGCGTGGCCAGCGTGCCCCTGCGCGCGCGCGCGAAGAGGGCAATGCCGATGCAGCCGATCACGCCGCGATAGAACACCAGCTCCATCACGCCGTAGTCGCGCGTGGCGAACTTCACGCACACCCCCATCAGCGCGAACAGAACCGCGGCGACGACCATCCAAAGCGATTGCATCGACGTTTCAGTCCTGCAGCGACGCCAGCACCGCGTCGGGCACGTCGATGCCCTCGGCCAGCGCGCGCCGCCGCAGCGCTTCTCTGCGCGCGCCGGGCAACCGCACGCCGTCGTCCTTCAGCATTTCCGCGATCAGCACTTCGATGCGGTCCAAATAGCCGTCGCCGGCGAGCGCGCCCGGATCGATCACGAGGAACGCCTGCCCGATGCGCGGACGGTTGCCTTCGGCGACGAAGAAGCTCGACGCCTCGAAGCCGAAGCTGGCGCCGGTCAGCGCCGTGACGAGCAGTTCGACGATCAGCGCCAGCAGTGCGCCCTTGGGACTGCTCGCGGCGCCGAGCGGAAGCATCGCGCCTTCGAGGCCCGCGGCCGGATCGGTGGTCGGGTTGCCGGCGCGGTCCAGCGCCCAGCCGAGCGGAATCGGCCGGCCGTCCTTTGCCGCGAGCATCAGCTTGCCGCGCGCGACCTCGGACAGCGACAGGTCGATCAACAGCGGATCGGCGTTCCGTCGCGGAAACACCGCCGCGATCGGATTGGTTCCGAAGACCGGGTGCCGGCCGCCTGCAGCCGGCATCGCGGCGGGCGAATTGGAGAAGCCGAGTCCCACCATGCCGGCATCCGCGACCGCGCGCAGGTAATCGACGATCACGCCGCCGTGATGGCTGCGCGTGACGCCTGCGAAGCTGACGCCGTATTGGCGCGCGCAGTCGATCGCGTGCGCGACCGCGAATTCGCAGGCAGGGAAGGCAAAACCCTCCTGTGCGTCGACCAGCAGCGCGCCGCCGCGCGCGGCGATCACATGTGGCTGCGCGGCGCCGTTGACGCGGTCGTGGACGAGATGCTCGACGTACTGCGCCACGCGCGACAGACCGTGCGACGACAGTCCCTGCGCCTCGGCCAAAGCGAGCGCGCGCGCGGTCGATGCCGCCATCGCCCCGTTGGCGCCGGCGCGCTTGAGCCGGCCCGTGACCAGTTGCTCGAGTCGGTCGACGGAAACACGTGCCACAAGATCCTCCGCTCGAATGGCTCGCCCGGTGCCTAACCCGCCATCCGGCGCGTCCGGGCAGCGCGCGGTACCGGTCGATTTCCTCGCGCAGGATGATCGAGAACGCTTCCGGCCGCTCGCGCGGAGCGGCGATGGATCGATTCGAAGAGCAGTTCGGCGAACGCGCGCGCGATCGTGCAGTTCGTCATGCGCGGCGTGGTCGGTACATTCGAATGCAAGTCGCAGCCCGTGGTGCAGTCGAGCCCGGATTATGCGCGAGCTCGCGGCCCAAGCCCGACGCGCGGCGTGCGGCGCGGTTGCCGCGATGGGGCGGCACTTCGCTTCCCGTATTCTTCCGCTCAGCCGCGAGAGTGCTTTGACTCCACCCACGGGAATTCCGCCACATGGCTGACCCACTCGTCATCTTCGGAAACGGCCAGATGGCCGAGTACGCCTATGCCCGGTTCCGGCGCGACGCGATGCGCGAGATCGTCGGATTCACCGTCGATCGAGCCGTCCTGCGCGATCCGGTGTTGTGCGGCCTGCCGGTCGTGCCGTTCGAGGAGGTCGAGCAGCGTTTCCCTCCGGCCGCGGTCCGGATGTTCATCGCCGTCGGCCCGATACAGAACAACCGCATCCGCGCCGAGCGCTACCTCGAGGCGCGCCGGCGCGGCTATCGGTTCGCGAGCTACGTCAGTCCGCACGCGATCGTCGATGACGGCACCGAGATCGGGGAGAACTGCTCGATCGGCGACCACGCGATCGTCGCGCCGTACACGCGCATCGGCGACGACGTGCGCATCGGCGCCGGCGCGGTGATCGGGCACCACTGCGTGCTGGAGGACCACTGCTTCATCGGCGTCAACTGCACCGTTCTGGGCTCGGTGCGCATCGGCGCGCGCGCGCTGGTCGGCGCCGGCGCCGTGATCCGCGACCAGATCAGCCTCGGCGAAGCGAGCATCGTCGGCATCGGCGCAACCATTGTCCGCGACACGGTGCCCGGCAGCGTTCACGTCGCCCCGGAAGCGATTCAGCTTTCGATCAGCAGCGATCGCATCAAGGTCTGATCCGGCGTCAGCGCGAGCGCTCCGCCGCCCGCCGATAACGTTGCACCTCGTCGCGCAGGAATGCCGCGAACGCGGCCGGCGGCTCGTCGATCGGCTCGAAGCCCATGCGAGCGATTGCCTCGCGCAGATCCGGCGCTGCCAGCGCCTGCGCCAGCGCGGTCTGCAGGCGTTCGATGTGCTCGGCGGGCGTGCCGCTCGGCGCCAGCAGACCTTGCCACGACTCGAAGGAGAAATCGAAGCCCTGCTCCTTCATCGTGGGCACGGTCGAAAATGCCCGCGAGCGCGTCGGGCCGGCGTTGGCCAGAACGCGCAGCGCTCCGCTCTGCACGTGCGGCGCGACCGCCGCGACGTCGGCCAGAATCAGGTCGACGCGACCGGCAACGACGTCCAGCAGTCCCGGCGCGGTTCCCTTGTAAGGCACCAGCAGGATGTCCACGCCCGTCGACGCTTGCAAAGATTCGATGGCGAATTCCACCAGCAGCGGGCCCGACGCGCAGGTCAGCCTGCCGGGTTCGCTGCGCGCATATTCGATCAGTTGCGACACGTTCGTAACCGGCAGACTGGAGCGCACTGCCAGCACCAGCGGCGCGCGGGCGATCCGCCCGACGGGAGCGAAGTCCCGCAGCGGGTCATAGTGGACAGCGCTGTCGTGCAACGGAATGAAGGTCAAGTTGCTGCCGCTGCCCACGAGCAGCGTGGATCCGTCGGCGGGAGCCCGCGCTACCGACTCGGCGCCAACCATTCCGCCGGCGCCTGAGCGGTTTTCGACGACCATCGGAATTCCCAGCAGGGCCGCGAGTTTCGGCGCCAGCAGGCGCGCTACCAGATCGCTCTGCCCGCCGGGCGGATAGGCAACGACGAGGCGAATCAGGCCGGGAGCTTGCGCTGCCGCACGGCGCGCCCCGTGCAGCAGCGCTGCGGCCGTGAGCGCGCGCAGCAGGTGACGCCGAGTCCTCATCGATTCGGCCCGGGCGCGCGCATCTTCGCGGTTGGCGCGCCAGCCCGTTCGCCGTTCGCATGCGCGCGTATCGCGGCGGCGAGTCCGGCGAGGGTCGGATCATCGAACAGCGCTTCCAGCGTCAGGACGACGCCAAAGGTCGACTCGACGGCGGCGAGGACCCGCATGCCCCGCAGCGAGTCGCCGCCGAGATGGAAGAAGTTGTCCCTCCTGCCGACGCTCGGGGTTTCGAGCACGTCGCAGAAGATGCGCGCGAGCGCGGCTTCCTCGGGGCTCGACGGCGGTTCGAAAGCGGCGGCGGCCGATTGGCGGGCCCAGTCCGCGAGCGCCGCGCGGTCGATCTTTCCGCTCGAAGTGCGCGGCAGATCGGAGCGCGCGAGGATGCGCGTCGGGATCTTCCAGGCAGCCAGCCGCGCACGCAGGAAACGGCGCAGTTCCGCTTCGTCCTCGGATCCGCGCAGCACGACCGCCGCGGCGATGTCCTGGCCCAGTGTCGGGTGCGCGGTGGCAAATGCGGCCGCTTCGATCACCTGCGAGTGCTGCATCAGTGCCGATTCGATCTCGACCGGCGCAATCTTGGTGCCGCCGCGATTGATGATGTCCTTCAGGCGGCCGGCGAGAAAGACGAAACCGTCGCGATCGACGTGCCCGGCATCGCCGGTGCGAAACCACCCGTCCCGAAAGGCGGCGCGATTCGCTTCCGCGTCGTTTTCGTAGCCGTCGAACAGTTCCGGCCCGCGCACCACGAGTTCTCCTGCCTCGCCGGGGCCGAGCAAGTGCCCCGATTCGTCGGACACGGCGATGTCGATATTCGTCGCGCATCCGACCGATCCCGGTGGCGCGAGATCGGGTGGAAACGGTGTCTGCGTGATACTGCCGGATTCGGTCATCCCGTAGCCGACGATCACCGGCACCGCGAACACACGTGCCAGGCGATCGCGCGCTGCGTCCGGCAGGTCGGTGGTGCCGGACCAGACCACCTTCAGGCGATGCGCGGGACGCGGTGCGCGCCGCTCGAATGCCTCGACCAGGGCGATCAGCGTCGCAGGAGGCGCGAAGAGCTGCGTCGGCGCGAGCGTTGCCAGCCATTCGACGATGTGTTCCGTGCTCGACGGCGTCGGGCACGCGATCGAGCCGCCGGTCAGCACGCCCGCCAGCACACGGCGGATGCCGGCGCTCGAATGCAGCGGCAGCAGGATCAGGCAGCGGTCGGACGCGTCGAGCCGCGCGAGATCGACCCGATTGCGCGCGAACTCGGCCACGCGCCATTGCAGCCACGGCACGATCTTCGGCGCGCCGGTCGTGCCCGAGGTGTGCATCAGCAGGGCGATGTCGTCGAGGCGCGGCGGCTCCATCGGCGCGCGGTCGCGCGATCGTGCAGGGCTCGTCTCGGGCGTGCCGGCGGCGGGGCACGGCGAGGTCCACGGCGTGATCTGCGCGACGCCGGCTCGCTGCGCGGCGCGCCTCGCCGCGGGCTTCGTTTCTTCGGACACGATCAGCGCATCGAGCCGCATCGCGACCATCAGGTACCGCAACGCCTCTTCGTCGAGCCCGTCGTTCAACGGGGCGCAGGTCGCGCAGGAGCACACCGCGAGCAGTACGGCGGCGAGGTCGGGTCCGTCCGGCAGCGCGACTCCGATGCGCGCGCGTCGCCCGAAGCCTGCATCGGTAAGCGCGGATGCGATCGCTTCGATCCGAGCTCCGAGTCCGGCGTAGGTGAGGTCGGGTCGGCCCGGCGCAACGACGGCAACGGCTGCGGCGTGTGCTCGGATGGAATCCGCGAGCAACTGCGCATAGGTGCACGGCGCGAGCCGGGGCCGGGCTTGGCCCGACTGCTCGCTGTCGAGCCGGTGCGTCGATCTCGCGTCCACGTTCGCCGTGCCTCTGATCGGGCGCGCATGATAACGGCACGGCTTCGGCCGCGACCGTCGGCGTCGAAATCGCGCTTCAGGCCGACTCGTACAGCCGCGTCAGCACGAACTCGCGATGTCCCAGCGCCTCGGCCGCGGTCAGCCGGCCGTTGGCAGTGCGCAGCATCATGTCGAGCAGTCTGTCGCCGGCCTGATCGAGCGTGATCTCACGCTGCAGCAGGCCCGAGGTGTCGACGTCGATGTGCTCGCTCATCAGCCGCACCGTGCGCGGATTGGCGCAGATCTTGATCACCGGCAGGATCGGATTGCCGATCACGTTGCCCTGGCCGGTGGGGAAGAAGTGCACCGCGAAGCCGCTCGCCGCGCACAGCGTGACCATCTCGGCCGCCGCCGACGACGAATCCATGAACCACAGCCCCGGGTGGGTCGGCATCTCGGCCTTGTCGAGCACGCCGTCGACGGTGCACTGCTTGCCGATCTTCTGGATGTTGCCGAGCGCCTTCTCCTCG
>JAKORH010000343.1 GCA_029777935.1 Pseudomonadota bacterium | reverse complement strand
GAGCCGTTGCCGATGCCGCTGGCGGCGAACAGCACGACGAACAGACCAAGGAACAGGGGGAAGTACTGCTCAGGCGCGGCCGAGCTGTACGCCTGCATCATCACGTAACCGACCGCGACCGACGCCACCACCATCACCGCGGAAATGATCTGCGTGACGATCGAGCCGCCGACCTTGTCGGAGATCCAGCCGCCGACCGGGCGAATGGCCGCGCCGACGAAGGGGCCGATCCACGCGTAGGCGAGCACCGCCGGCCCGTTGGGATTGATCGTCTTGTGCGTCATCACGCCGTCGGGACCCGGCACGTGGCTGATGCCGAAGATCACCTTCATCGCCAGCGGCAGCGCCATCGAGAAGCCGATGAACGAGCCGAAGGTCACGATATAGAGCGCGGTCATCGACCACGTGTGCTTGTCACGGAAGATCGCGAACTGTTTGGCCACGCCTTCCTTCATCGGGCCGAACGCCGCCATCTTCATCACCAGGAGCGCCAGGATCACGTCGAGCGGGATCGCGATCCACATGTTCAGCAACCCGAGTCCGGTGGGCTTCGGCAGGTAGACGTACAGGATCAGGATCGACGGCACGAACGCCAGCGTGTACAGCCATGTGACTTTCAGGAACGCCACGATCGTTCCGCCGATCTCCGGCGACACCGGCAGCAGGTTGTTCATGCCGAACCAGCACAGTGCAGCGAGCGGCACCAGCGACAGCACCCACGCGAAGCCGGCGTTCTGGATCCAGGTCTGCTGGCCGGGAGGAATCGCGCCGAAGATCCAGCCGCTTTCCTTCAGCAGGATTCCCGGTGCGCCGCCAAGCGCGCCGAAGATGCCCACGGTCATCACCAGCGGGATCACAATCTGCATCGTGGTGACCCCGAAATTGCCGATGCCGGCGTTGATGCCGAGCGCGGTGCCCTGCAGCCGCTTCGGAAAGAACGTGCTGATGTTCGACATCGAACTGGCGAAGTTGCCGCCGCCCACGCCCGACCACAGCGCCATCAGCTGGAAGGCCCACAACGGCCAGTCCTTGTGCTGCAGCACGATCCCGGTGCCGATCGCCGGCGCGAGCAGCATCGCGGTCGTCAGGAAGATCGTGTTGCGCCCTCCGGCGAGGCGAATGAAGAACGACGAGGGAATCCGCATCGTCGCGCCGGCGATGCCGGCGATGGCGGTCAGCGTGAACAGTTCGGGTTCCGAGAACGGGAAGCCGAGGTTGTACATCTGCACCGCGATGATGCCCCACATGCCCCACACCGCGAACGCGCACAGCAGCGCGGGAACCGACAGTGCGAGATTGCGGTACGCGATCTTCTTGCCGGTCGATTCCCAGAACGCCTCGTCCTCGGGCCGCCAGTCGACCACGTCGACCGGCGAAGTGGGTTTGGGCATTGCCGCGCCGGGTTGCGCCACGCTCATGGTCTTCTCCCTGTAGAGGAATTGCCGGCTTCAGTGGGCAGCCGGCTGCGCCGCATGTCCGGATACGACGTCGACCGTCCGCACCTCGGTCCAGTACATCCAGATCAGCGACACCCACACCACGCCGTACATCAGCATGAAGGCGGTCGAACGCACGCCGGTCAGATCCAGCAGCGCGCCGAACATGATCGGCAGGACGAAGCCGCCGAGCCCGCCGGCCAGCCCGACGATCCCCGAGATCGTGCCGATGTTGGCCGGATAATCGTCGGAGATGTATTTGAAGACCGACGCCTTGCCGAACGCCCATGCCACGCCGAGCAACGCCATCAGCGCGGTGAAGGTCCACACGTTGTGCGCCAGCGTGAAGGTGACCGGGCCGTTGACCGTCGTCACCGTGTAGCTCGTGGCGGGATAAGAAAGCACGAACAGGCAGATCCAGCTCACCCACATCACCCACCAGGTGACCTTGTGCGCGCCCCACTTGTCGGACATCCAGCCACCGATGGCTCGCAGTACCCCACCGGGCAGCGAGAAGCATGCCGCCAGGAGAGCGGCCACGCGGATGTCGAGGCCGAATTCGCCGACGTAGTAGTTGACCATCCACAGCGACAGCGCGACGTAGCCGCCGAACACGATCGAGTAGTACTGGCTGTACTTCCATACGCGCGGGTCGGACAGTACGGCGAGTTGCTGCCGATACGTGATGTGCGATTCGATCCTGTGCTTCGGTTCGTCGTACGTGAAGAACCAGAATGCGATCGCCATGATCAGCATCGACACCGCGTACACCTGCGGCACCATGGTCCAGCCGAAGGCCACCAGCAGCGCCGGCGCGACGAACTTGTTGACCGCCGCGCCGGAGTTGCCGGCGCCGAAGATGCCCATCGCGAGGCCCTGCTGCTTGCGCTCGAACCAGCGCGCCACGTACGGCGTGCCGACGGAAAACGATCCGCCGGCCAGCCCCACGAACAGCCCCAGCACCAGGAACTGCCAGTACGCGGTCGCGTACGAGATCAGCCAGATCGGGATCACGGTCGACAGCATCAGCAGGAAGAAGACGATGCGGCCGCCGTACTTGTCGGTCCACAGGCCGAGCGGCACGCGGATCAGCGACCCGGTGAGCACCGGGGTCGCGGTCAGAAGCCCGAACTCGGTTGCGTTCAGGTCCAGCGTCTTCTTGATCGGCACGCCGATCACGGCGAACATCATCCACACGGCGAAGCAGACAGTGAAGCCGAGCGTGCTGGCGATCAGCACCGACCACTGCCGTGATTTCAGCGTGGACCGGGACGAGACGGGCAGGGAGGCGGCAGCGTTGGCCATGGCGGGTTCCGGAAGATTGCGAAAGGGTAGAACCGGGAGCAACGCGAAGGATTGGGTATCGATCACGGCAAGGCGTGACTCACGTCAAAATGCGGTGCTGGACACCACGTAAGAAATCGAGCCTGTACCACTTTGGAGATAAGCGGAAGTGCGCGCGGCTATCGCGTCCGAAGTAACTCAGGTGACGTCGCGGAAATGAGCGCCTGGACCCGCTCGACCCTGCTGCGCGTCAGCACCGTGCTGGGCGTGATCGCGCTGCTGGCGATCGGCGTCGTCATCACCGCGGCGGTGTTCACGGAGCGGTCGGTCGGCAAGGGTGTGGCGATCAACATCGCCGGCTCGCTGCGCATGCAGTCGTACTTGCTCGCCACGCGCGTGGCGGCGCTCGACGTCGACGCGGCCGAGCGCGAGCGGCTGATCCGCGCCGAGGTGGCCGAATTCGAAGCGCGCCTGGCCAATCCGCAGCTCGTGGCCGCGGTCGGGGGCGGCGCGCTGGCGCGCTCGCAGTCCCGCATCGCTGCGCAGTGGCGCGAGGAGATCCGGCCGCTCGCGCTGCGTTCGGCGCGCGACGAGGCTGCACGCGCCGAGCTGCTGGCCCGCATTCATCCGTTCGTCGCCGGCATCGACCGTTTCGTGCAGCAGCTCGAGGCGGACCTGGAATCGCGCATTCACGGGCTGCAGGTCGCGCTCGGCGCGGCGCTGTTCGTCACGCTGGTGCTGGTGGTGAGCGCGGTGTTCGTACTCGACGTGCAGGTGTTCCAGCCGGTGCGCGATCTGGTGCGGCTAGCGCAAGCGGTGCGGCGCGGCGACTTCGGTGCACGCGCCGACGTGACGGGCGAGGACGAACTCGGCCAGCTCGGCGCCGACTTCAATCACATGATCGAGGAGCTGGGCCGGCTGTACGGCTCGCTCGAATCGCAGATCGCGGCCAAGACCGCCGACCTCGAGGAGAAGAACCGCTCGCTCGCGCTGCTGTACGAGACCACGCGCCAACTGGCGCAGCCGCCGCTGGCGCGCGAGGCGTTGCAGCGGGTCGCCGAAAGCGTGCGGCGCGTGCTCGGCGTCGACGGCGTAGTCATCTGCGCGCGCGCGCCCGGCACGCGCGGCGGTTTTCCGCTCGCGCACGCGGAGGCGGTGGTGGGGCGCACCTGCGACCTCGTGCAGTGCGAAGGCTGCGACGATGCCACGGCGGTCGTGTGGCATGACGCTGACAGCGAGCGCGGGCCGGCGCGCATCGTGTCGATTCCGCTGCTGGATGGCGAGCGCAGCTTCGGCGTGATGCCCCTGACGCTGGTGGGCGGCCAGCAGTTGACGCCGTCGCAGATCGAACTGGCGCAGGTGATCGCGCGCCACGTCGGCGCGGCGCTGGCTGCCGAGGAAAGCCGCGATGAGCACCGCAAGCTCGCGCTGTTCGAGGAACGCTCGGCGATCGCGCGCGAACTGCACGATTCGATCGCGCAGTCGCTGTCGTACGCGAAGATCCAGCTCGCGCGGCTGTCGGCACTGATCGCGGGCGGCGCATCGACTGCCGAAGCGCGCGAGGTGGTCGACGAACTGCGCACCGGCGTGTCGACCGCGTACCAGCAGCTGCGCGAGCTGCTGACCACCTTCCGGCTGCAGCTCTCGGGCAAGGGGTTGCGCGGCGCGCTGGCGCAGGTGGCCGACGACCTGCGCGCGCGCACCGGCCTCGAGGTCGAACTGCGCGACGAGCTGGTCGGCGTGGAGCTGACCGCCAACGAGCAGATTCACGTGCTGCAGATCGTGCGCGAAGCGCTCGCCAACGTCGAACACCACGCGCGCGCGCGCCATGCCTGGGTGAGCGCGGCGCGCCGCAGCGACGAACCGGGCGCCGCGGTCGAGGTCGCGATCGAAGACGACGGCATCGGTATCGGCGCGGCGACTTCGCCGCGCCATCACTTCGGCCTGACGATCATGCGCGATCGCGCGCGCGCGCTCGGCGGCGAGCTCGAGATCGAGCCGCGCGCCGCGGGCGGCACGCGGGTGCGGCTCGCGTTCTTGCCGGTCGCCGCGCAGGCGCGCACGCAGCCGGAGCTGGTCGCGCAATGACCACGTCCACGACGCCGAAGCACACCGTGCTGGTGGTCGACGACCACCCGCTGTTCCGCAGGGGCGTGCGCCAGCTGTTGTCGATGTCCGAGGGCATCGAGGTGGTCGGCGAGGCCGGCAACCGCGCCGAGGCGCTCGCGCTGGTGCGCCAGTTCGAGCCCGACCTGATACTGCTCGATCTGAACCTCAAGGGCGAGAGCGGCCTCGACATCCTGACGGCGCTGAAGGAGGAAGACCCGTCGCGACGCGTGGTGATGCTGACCGTGTCGGATGCGCCCGACGACCTGATCGGCGCGATCCGCGCCGGCGCCGACGGGTACCTGTTGAAGGACATGGAACCGGAGGACCTGCTGGTGCGTGTTCGGGAGGCGCTGTCCGGTTCGACGGTGATCGGCGAGGCGCTCGCCGCCCGGCTTGCGGCCGCGCTGCGACAGGAAGCCCGCGACTCCGCGCGCTCGCCCGCGCGCGAGATCAGGGATCTGACCGATCGCGAGCGCGCGGTGCTGCGCTGTATCGCCGAAGGCCAGAGCAACAAGCTGATCGCGCGCGCGCTTTCCATCACCGAGGGCACGGTCAAGGTGCACGTGAAGCACGTGCTGAAGAAACTCGGCTTCCGCTCGCGCGTCGAAGCGGCTGTATGGGCCGCTGAAAGCGGACTGCGCCGCGAGTAGGGGGGCGGCCCACCGCGGCGGGCTCGCGCGCGGCGCGCCCTGGCGTTGGCACTCGCCGCGCGCGAGCGCTGAATTGCGTTTTGCCGCATCTTTTTGCACGATTGCAGCACAAGGCCCGGCTGCGATCATGGTCCACGCCCGGTGCCGGGTTGGATTGAACTTGTCGGAGCGTCGCCGCAACTCAGGTGCATATCGAGCCGCTGACGCGCCACGTTCCGACCGGAGGTTCATATGAGCGTCCCTGCCACAGTCCCCGCCCCGGTGAAACCCGCGATCTCGATCGCAGGCTTCAAGGACGTGTACAAGGTGCCGCAGGTCGAAGAGGCGCTGGCGGAACTGCAGGAGCTCGGGCCCAGCGCGAACGAGTCTCTGCGCGCCACCTACATGAAGATGATCAGGTCGGGCGGCCAGCGGTTCAGCGTCAAGCCCTCGGCGCTGCCGGACATCGACGCGCTGATCGAGGAACTGCCCAACTTCGAGGAGCCGCTGGAGGACATGCGGCGGCAACTGGCGCTGTGCCTGTCGAGCGACGATCCGCTCGATCTGGAGCCGATCCTGCTGCTCGGAGATCCGGGCATCGGCAAGACGCATTTCGCGCGCAAGGTCGCCAGGCTGCTCGGCACCGGCTACAACTTCGTCGGCATGAGTTCGCTCACCGCCGGCTGGATCCTGTCGGGCGCGTCGGCGCAGTGGAAGAACGCCAAGCCCGGCAAGGTTTTCGATACTCTGGTGCACGGCGATTACGCCAATCCGGTGATCGTGATCGACGAAATCGACAAGGCTGGCGGCGACCAGCAGTACGACCCGCTAGGCAGCCTGTACACGCTGCTCGAGCACGACACCGCGCGCGAGTTCATCGACGAGTTCGCCGAGGTTCCGATCGACGCCTCCGACGTGGTGTGGATCGCCACCGCGAACAACCTGCATTCGATCCCCGAGCCGATCCTGAACCGCGTCAATGTCTACGAGATCGAGGCGCCCGACGAGGAAGGCTCGCGCCGCATCGCCGCCGGCATCTACAGGGAGCTGCGGGAAGAGCACGCGTGGGGCCGGCAGTTTCCGGAAACTCTCGCCGGCGACGTGCTTGACCGGCTGACGAAGCTGAAGCCGCGCGAGATGCGCCGGGTGATGCTTACCGCCTTCGGCAACGCCAAACTCGCCGGCCACGACGAGGTGCTCGCGGGCGATATCACCGAGGAGCGGATCGCCCGCAAGCCGAGAATCGGATTCTGAACTCGTGCCCCGCGACTGCTCAGCGTCGCGCCACGAGACTCAATCCTCAATCCTCAATCCTCAATCCTCAATCCTTCCTCGCGCGTTCCGCTGCCACCCGCTTGTAGACCGGGCCCCAGATCGGATGCCCGACCTCGGCGTCGGTGAGCGCGAACCGGTCGTCGGCGGCGAAGGCGGAGCGGAAATCCTGCGCGCATTCGTCGAGGCGATTGAACGCGCAGGCGACGAACGCGAGGGACTTGTACGCGGTGGCGACATCCCGCCTGTCGGCCAGGCCAGCCTTCAGCGCCGCCTGGAACGATTGCTCGGCGCTGTCGAACGTTCCCTGCTCGTACAGCGTCAGTCCCTTCAGCAGCGCGCGCTCGGCCGGCTTCTGATACAGCGCCGCGGCGCTGACCGTGGCCGGCGCGGCCGGCGGCGGGGGCCGCATCGACCCGCAGCCTGCCAGCGCCGCGGCCGCGAGCAGCGTCAAGCCGCGCGAGCGGATCATTTGAATGCGTACTGGATCTTGCTCGGCCGTGCCGGATCGACGTCGACGCTGGCGGTGACGGCCTTGCCGCTCGCGTTGCGGACCTCGATGGCATGGCGACCCGCGGGCAGTTGCAGTTCCTTCAGCGGCGGCGCAACGCCGATCGGACGGTTGTCGACGAACACTTCGCCCCACGGCGCGATCTCGAGCAGCACGATGCCGACGCCCGCGCGCTCGCGGCCATCGACGACCGGCACGTTCACAGGCGCGCCGTCGGACGACCGGCGCTGCGCCAGCGTGGCGATCAGCACACCGATCGCGATGCCCGCGACCAGCAGTGCGATGGCGGCTGCCGGCGAAATCCGCTGACCGCGCAGCCACCGGCCGGTGCGGATGGCGGCACCGACGATCGGCGGCGCCGGCGGCTCGTCCGCCGGGGGCGTCTGCGGCAACGTGGCCGCGCGCGGTGGATCTGCCGGGGACGCGGGCTCCGGCTCGACCGGGGCAGGCGGAGCTGCGAGTGGAATTCCGATCGTGGCCGGCGCCACGTTGTGCGTGCGTTCGTTCCAGATGAATGCCGTCAGCGCGTCGCGCAGATCCGCCGCGCTGCGGTGACTGTGCTGCGGCCCGGTGGCCAGCGCATCGTCGATCAGGTCCGCCAGTTCGGGCGGCGTGTCGATTCGCAACGAACGAAGTGGCGCCGGTCCGCTCGCGTGCGCCGCGCCGGCGTCGGGGGAGCGGCCGGTCAGCATCATGTAGACGAGTGCGGCGACCGCGCGCACGTCGCGCCGGCGCACGTCTTCGCGCACCTCGTCGAAGAACGGCAATACCCGCTCGGTTCGCGCCAGCGCATCCTCGCCCGCTTCGCCGCCGTCGACCCAGCCGCCGAAGCCCTCGACCTTCGGCGCGCCGTCGGCCTCGTGCAGGATCACGTGCTCGGGCCCGAGATGGCCATGCGCGACGTTCTGCAGGTGCGCGTACTCGACCGCGTCGGCGATGCGCGCGGCGATACTGGCGGCGTGAACGAACTCGGGACGCCAACCGCTCGCGATCAGTTCGTGCAGTCGCCGTCCGGGCACGCGCTCGATCGCGAGATAGCCGACGTTGCGCATCCGGCCGGCTTCGAACACCGTGACGATGTGCGGGTGATGCAGCTTGCCCGCCGCCTGGGCCTGCCGCGCGAATGCCTGTTCGATCGGCGAAATCTGCGCGTCGCGTCCCGGTCCGCTTTCGCTCGGCAGGGGTAGCTGCACCGCCTTGATGATCACCTCGCGGTTCAGGACCGGATCGATACCGAAGTAGGACACGCTGCTGCGGTCGCGCTTCAGTTCACGCAGCAGCGCGTAGCGGCCGATGTTCCGCAGGTTCGGTGGCAGGGAATCGGGCATCACGCCTGAGGGTAACGTACGCGCGTGGGCGTCTCAATCCGGCCGAACGAATGGGCGCGCTCCCCCAAACGGGTGTGGCGGGCCCGGATCAGAAGCGGTGCTGCAGCGTGACGATCTGGCCCGGCTTGACCTCGACGCGCGCCGAGTAGGTGGAGGCCGCGCCGTTGCGGATCTCGATCGAATACATGCCGGGCGCGAGCGCGAGCTTGGCGAGCGGCGGCGAGACGCCGCGCGAGGCGCCGTTGACGAACACCTCGCCCCACGGCGAGATCGCCAGCGCGATCGTTCCGTCGGGCGGTGGGGCGGCCGGCGCGGTCACCGGTGCGGCAGTCGCCCTGCGTTCGCCCGGCGCGCGTGGCGAATGCGTCCCGTTCGGGCTGGCGCTTCGTGCAGAGGCATTGGGTGCCGCCTCGACCGCGGACGGTGCCGTGGGCGGCGCTACCGTCGGCGGTGATACGGGGACGGGTATCGGAGCCGGTTCGGGCCATAGATACCACGCGCCGAGCGCGACTCCGATCACGACGCCGGTAACGGTGCCCGCGATCCACTTGCTGCGCTCGATCACCTGTGTGCCGCGCGTCTGCGGCCGTAGCGGCTCATTGGCAAATTCGCGCTGTCCCGCGAACGCGGCCAGGTCGTTGCGCAGGTCGCCGGCGGTCTGGTACCGGCCGTTGGGCGACTTGGCCATCGCCCGGCGGATGATCTGCGCCAGTTCGGGCGGCACGTCGGCGCGCAGCGTGGTGACCGCGGCCGGATCGCACTTGATCACCGCGGTGATCGTGTCCTCGATCGTCTTGCCGTCGAACGCGCGCTGGCCGCCGACCAGTTCGTACAGGATCGTGCCAGCGGAGAACACGTCGCTTCTCGCATCGAGCGGTTTGCCGAGCGCCTGCTCCGGCGACATGTAATTCGGCGTGCCGACCAACTGGCGCCGCTGGCTCGGATCGATGTCTGCGCGCGCCGCCAGCGCGACGCCGAAGTCGAGGATCTTCGGCTTCATGTCGCGCGTGAGGAAGATATTGCTCGGCTTGATGTCGCGATGGATCAATCCGCGCTTGTGCGCGTAGTGCAGTGCGTCGGCCACGCGCGCGATCAGCGCGGCGGCCTGGCGGAAACTGAGTGGCGGGCCGACCGCCAGGTGCTCGTGCAGGTCGCGGCCGTGCAGCCGCTCCATCGCCATGTACGCGATCGAGTCGGTCTTGCCGGCATCGAACACGGTGACGATGTGCGGATGGTTCAGTCCCGCGGCCGCCTGCGCCTCCTTGATGAAGTTCTCCTCGATGCTCTGGCGGAACTCGTTCTCCGCCGTCAGCGGGATGGCCTTGATCGCCACCTCGCGGCCGAGGACCGGATCGCGCGCCGCGTACACGACGCCGTTGGATCCGCGGCCGATTTCGCCGAGGATGTTGAAGCGCCCGATCGTCGACGGCGCGGCCTCCAGCGATGGAGTCGCTTCGGTCGAGATCGTCTCCGGAACGCGGACGTTCATCGCGACGATTATGGCACCGGGCCGCCGCGCCGCGCGGCGGGCAAACAGATGAGTGCGGACCATGCGCGCGACCCGCCGCTGCAACCTCTTCTTACAATGCGCCCGTGTCCGCGACTGCGCTTTCCGCCATGAGTGCCAGCGGGTCCGTGCCCGGCCGGATCGGCGCGAGGCTGGAGCGGCTGATCCTGTTCCTGAATCCGACCATCGTGCTGATGCTGTCGGCGCTGTTTCTTGGACGCCGCATCGAGCGGCGCGATCTGGGCGCGCTGGCGCTCGCCTACGGCGGCATCGTGCTGGTGTTCCGGCACGTCGTGCGTGTGGGCCAGGATGCTGTGCTGGGATCGGCGCTGGTGTTCGCCAGCGCGGTCGCCTACGCGATCTTTCTCGTGCTCGCGGGAGAACTGGTCGCGCGCGTCGGCGCGTTGCGCCTGACGGCGTACGCGATGTGCGTGTCCTCCGCCGGGGTGTGCGCGCAGCTCGCGATGATGCGGCCGCTGTCGGCGCTGGCGCAGCCGGCGCCGGTGCTCGCGCTTTCACTGGTCAACGCCGTTGCCTGCACCGAGGTGCCGGTGTTCGCGACCATGTTCGCGGTCGAGCGCGTCGGCGCGGGCAACGTCTCGATGATGGGCATGATCGGGCCGGTGGCGACGATCGCGCTCGCCTACCTGTTTCTCGGCGAGGCCATCTCGGGCTGGCAGTTGGCCGGCACCGCGCTGGTGCTCGCCGGCGTGTTCGTGCTGTCGACAAAGGAGAAACCAAGATGAAGGCGAAAGCGATTCGGATCGAGGCGCACGGCGGACCCGAGGTGATGAAGCTGGCCGAGGTGGAGGTTGGCGATCCCGGCCCAGACCAGGTGCGGATCCGCAACCAGGCGGTGGGTCTGAACTTCATCGACATCTACTACCGCACGGGGTTGTACCAGTCGCCGCTGCCGCACGGGCTCGGCTTCGAGGGCGCGGGCGTGGTCGAGGCCGTGGGCAGCAACGTCAGGTTCCTGAAGGAGGGCGACCGAGTCGCCTATCCGCAAGGGCCGCTCGGTGCGTACGCGGAAGTGCGCGTGATGCCGGTGGCCACGGTGGTCAAGCTGCCGAGGCAGATCAGCTTCGACGAGGGCGCGGCGGTGATGCTCAAGGGCCTGACCGTGCAGTACCTGTTCCGCCAGACCTACCGGCTGCAGGGCAGCGAGACGATCCTTTTCCACGCCGCGGCCGGCGGTGTCGGACTGATCGCATGCCAGTGGGCCCGGGCTCTCGGCGTGAAGCTGATCGGCACCGTCAGTTCCGAGGAAAAGGCGGCGCTGGCGAAACGACACGGCGCGTGGGCGACCATCGATTACACGAAGGAGAACTTCGTGGAACGCGTGAAGGAATTGACCAAGGGTGCCAAGGTGCCGGTCGTGTACGACGGCGTAGGCAAGGACACGTGGGAAGGCTCGCTCGACTGCCTGCAGCCGCGTGGACTGATGGTGAGCTTCGGCAACGCGTCGGGCGCGGTGACCGGCGTGAACCTGGGCATCCTAGCGGCCAAGGGATCGCTGTTCGTCACGCGGCCGACGCTCGCGACGCACGTCACGCCGCGCAAAAGGCTCGAGGATGCGTCAGAAGAAATGTTCGACCTGATGCTGAAAGGCGGGATCAAGGTCGAGATCGACCAGCGCTATCCGCTCGCCGATGCGGCACGCGCGCACCAGGATCTGGCCGCGCGCCGGACTACCGGATCGACCGTGCTGGTGCCGTAAGGAATACCGGTCGCCCCGGCGAAGGCCGGGGCCCAATTTGCAGCGTCGAAACTCGGGCCCCGGCCCCGGCTTACGACCTGCGGGGGCAGGCCCTGCGCCGGCGCCAAGACGAAGGCGAGGTCTTCCAAGCCGTTGTCATGCCCGCACACGCGGGCATCCAGCCCGTCGCGAGGTCACTGCTTCCCGCTTGCGCGGGAATGACATGACGCCCGACGCCAACGCCCGACGCGCAGTATCTATGTCCCTGGGCAGCTCTTCGCGTCGCTTGGCACCTTGCCGACTAGCCGCAGGAAATTCTCGAACGGGGCCATGTTGCCCATCGCTTCCATCTTCGGCCCGGCGAACTCGAGGCGGCCGAACATCATCGCTCGCATCGGGCCGTAGTCGCCGCGGCCCATCTCGAGCCAGCGCGCCGTCTCGGCGCTCATCAAGTAATCGGCGCCGCTTTCGAGCGTGGCGGTCTCGACCTTGCCGCCGTACACGCACAGTGCCTTGCCGTCCTTCAGCGCCACGCGCAGTTCCGCGGTCGGAGCGGTTCCGCAGTCCTTGCGAAAGAGCTGCATCACCTTGAAACCGCGCCCCTTGTCGTTCTTCACCCAGCCCGATTCGGCGAGCTTGTCGGTCAGCACCGGGTCCTGGTTCCACGCCTCGCAGGCGCCTTGTGCCCACTCGGCGGACATCAGCAGCGATTGCGCGGCGGCCGGGCCGGACAGTGCGGTCGTCAACGCGGCCAGGGCGAGGGCGGTGCGCGGCTTCATCGGAGTCCTTGTCGGGGTGGGTGAACGTCGCGCAGCCTATCGGCGCCGCCGCCGCCGCAGTGTGACGCACCTCACACAAGCGCCCGCGGCCTTTCGGATTCAGAAGATGCCGGGGATCAGCCGCCACGTGTGCGCCGCATAGTCGGCGTACTCGGGAAACGCGGCGCGCAGGTAGCGCTCTTCGCGCGCGAGCTTCGCGAGAAGCACGGCGGCGAGCGCGATCCAGAGCGCGATGCGCCAGGCGCGCGGATCGGCCGCGAGAGCGGCGGCCATCGCCAGCAACACGGCCAGATACATCGGATGGCGCACGTGGCCGTAGATGCCTCGCGTGACCAGCCGCGCGCCGGACTTCAGCTCGGGCCGCACGTTGAAGTTGCCGGGGCGGTTGACGGCCAGCGCGGCGATGCCGACCGCCCCCGAGGCGACGAGCATCGATAGCGCGGCCGCGTTCGAGGCTGCAGTCGCGAGCAACCGCGTGGTGATGACGAGTCCCGCGATCAACGCGAACTGCAGCGCGACCAGCAGCCACGACGGCATGCGATCAGCCTGCCAGTGCCTTGGTCACGATCTCGCGCACGTCGCGCGACAGGTTCGCGTGGCCGGCGACCTCGAGCAGCGCGTTTCGCATCAGCCGGCCGCGGCTCGGCGTGAACTTGCGCCAGCGGTCGAGTGCGCGCGCCACGCGTGCCGCCACGGTCGGGTTGATGCGGTCGAGCTTCAGCACCTGCTCGACCCAGAATTCGTAGCCGGCGCCGTCGTCGCGATGGAACTCGGCCGGGTTGTGCGCGCAGAACGCCAGCACCAGCGCGTACACGTTGTTCGGGTTATTGATCGAGAACGCGGGATGCCTGAGCAGCACGCGCACGCGCGGCAGCACCGGCGCTTCGCCGGGCAGCGCGACCGCGGTGGCCTGCAACTGGAACCACTTGTTCATCAGCAGCGGCTCGTCGGCCCAGTCGCGCGCCACCTGCACCAGCACATCGGCCTTGAACGGCGCGGGGCCGTTGACGATCGCGGCCAGCGCGGCGAGGCCGTCGGTCAGGTTGTCGGCCTGCTCGAGCTGCGCGCGCGCCATCTCCAGCGCGTCCGGATCGCCCCCGTCGACCATCAGCCCGAGCGCGAGGTTGCGCAAGGCGCGCCGGCCCGCCTCGGGCGGATCGGGCCGGTAGGCGCTCCGGCTGGCGAGTGCTCCATGCAGCTCGCGCCACCGCGGCGCCAGCGCGCGCCCCAGCCCGGCGCGCGCGAACTGGCGCGCGGCGCGGATAGCGCCGGGATCGACCATCGCGCGCTGTTCGGCGAGGAACGATTCGGTCGGAAGCTGCAGCACCTGCGCCTTGAAGCCGGGTCCGGGCCGCGCGTCATTGAGCGTCTGCACGAAGAGCTCGAGCAGCGCCTCGTCGAGCGCGAGCGGCTGTTCGGTTTCGACCGCGTCGATCAGCGCCAGCAGCCGTGTGCACGCAAGCCGCTGCGCCGCTTCCCAGCGGTTGAACGGGTCGCTGTCACGGCGCGCCAGGTACGCCAGTTCCGAGTCGGTGTAGGGATAGTCGACGATCACCGGCGCCGAGAAGCCGCGCGCCAGCGATGGCACCGGCGCGGCACTGACGTCGAGGAAGCGGAACACCTGGGTCGGTTGCGTAAGTTCCAGCACGCGCGTGGTGGCGCCGCCGGCGGTTTCGCCCTCGAGCCGCAGCGGCAGATCGCGCCCCTCGGCCCCGACCAGTCCGACCGCGAACGGAATGTGAAACGGTTCCTTGTCCGGCTGCCCCGGCGTGGGCGGGCAGGTCTGGGTGCACGTGAGCGTGTAGGTGCGTGCGCCCGCGTCGTAGGTGGACGCGACGCCGACGCGCGGCGTGCCGGCCTGCGCGTACCAGCGCGCGAACTGCGACAGATCGCGATGATTGGCGTCGGCCAGCGCGGCGAGAAAGTCGTCGCACGTCACCGCCTGGCCGTCGTGGCGCTCGAAGTACAGGTCGAGCCCGCGCCGGAAGCCTTCGCGGCCGAGCAGCGTGGCCAGCATGCGCACGACCTCGGCGCCCTTTTCGTACACGGTCGCGGTGTAGAAGTTGGCGATCTCCTGGTACGAGTCGGGCCGCACCGGATGCGCCATCGGCCCGGCGTCCTCGGGAAACTGCGCCGCACGCAGCGTGCGCACGTCGTCGATCCGCCGCAGCGTGCGGCTGGCCTCGTCGGGCAGGCCGTCGCCGACGAACTCCTGTTCGCGAAACACCGTCAGCCCTTCCTTCAGGCTCAACTGGAACCAGTCG
>JAKORH010000342.1 GCA_029777935.1 Pseudomonadota bacterium | reverse complement strand
GTTGCTCGTCGCTTATTTGGATTGACCAAACCGCGCTCCTCGCGCCTAGCACTGCAAGCCAAAGCGGCCCGTCGCACACACGAATTATTCACGGATAGGTTCTAAGCCAGCGCGCGGCCTGCAGCGCGAAGTACGTCAGCACGCCGTCGGCGCCCGCGCGCTTGAACGCGAGCAGCGACTCGAGGATGACCTTCTTCTCATCCAGCCAGCCATTGCGCGCGGCGGCCATCAGCATCGCGTATTCGCCGCTGACCTGATAGACGAAGGTCGGCGCCTTGAACTCGTCCTTGACCCGCCGCACGATGTCCAGATACGGCATGCCGGGCTTGACCATCACCATGTCGGCGCCCTCGGCCAGATCGAGGCCGACTTCCCACAGCGACTCGTCGCTGTTGGCGGGATCCATCTGGTAGACGGCCTTGTTCGACTTGCCCAGGTTGCTCTTCGATCCGACCGCATCGCGGAACGGCCCGTAGAACGCGCTCGCGTACTTGGCGGCGTAAGCCATGATCCGCGTGTGAATGTGGCCCGCTGCCTCCAGCGCGCTGCGAATCGCGCCGATGCGGCCGTCCATCATGTCGCTCGGCGCGACGATGTCCACTCCGGCCTGCGCCTGGATCAACGCCTGCTGCTTCAGCACCGCCACCGACTCGTCGTTGAGCACGTAGCCGTCGGCGTCGATCAGTCCGTCCTGTCCATGGGTCGTATAGGGATCGAGCGCGACGTCGGTCAGCACGCCCAGCTCCGGGAAGCGCTGCTTCAACGCTCGCACCGCGCGCGGCACCAGCCCCTCGGGGTTGGTCGCCTCGCGGCCGTCGGCCGTCTTCAGCGCGCCTTCGACGACCGGAAACAGCGCCAGCACCGGGATGCCGAGCTTCAGCGCCTCTTCGGCGACCGGCAGCAGACGGTCGACCGACAGGCGCTCCACGCCGGGCATCGAATCGACCGCTTCGCGACGCCGCTCGCCCTCGAGAACGAACACCGGATAGATCAGGTCGTCGGTGCCCAGCCGGTGCTCGCGCATCATGCGGCGCGAGAAATCGTCGCGCCGCATGCGGCGCATACGTACTGCGGGAAACTGGCCGAGGATGTGCATGCGGGAAAATCCTAGTAAGTCTCTTGCGGCGTAACCGGTAGATTCAGTCCCGGACGATTCGTCGTCCCCCGCTTCTCCTCCCTGAGCGGGCGCCTTTGACGAGAAGGCTTGCGCCCCGAGTTTCGGCTCGGGGTTTTTTTCGCGCGTTGATCATACGCGCGCGGCCGGCCGCAGCATGCGGCCTAGCGCCGTGCGAAGTTCGTCGATTCCCTCGCGCTTCAGCGCCGAAAATGGCTGCACCGACACCGGCATCGGCAGCGCGATGGCGCGCTTGTCGGCGGCGGCTCGTGCATCGCGCCGCTCGCGGGCCGTCAGCTGATCGCACTTGTTCAGCAGCAGGTGCACGTGCAGCGCGCCCGGGCTCGCGCGCGCCGCCATCCACGCGAGCAGATCCTCGTCGGCAGCCATCACGCCGCGCCTCGCATCGATCACCAGCACCACGCCGGCCAGCATGCGCCGAGTCTGCAGGTAGCCGCCGACCAGGGTGTCCCAGCGCCGGCGCGTGGCTTCGTCGACGCGCGAGAAGCCGTAGCCCGGCAGGTCCACGAGATGCGCGCAGGGCACGAGCCTGCCGGCGGAGTCGCGGCTCCGAAGCTCGAAGAAGTTCAGCAGCTGCGTGCGGCCGGGGGTTTTGCTGGCGAACGCCAGGCGCTTGCGCCCTGCCAGCGCGTTGATGACGCTCGACTTGCCGGAATTCGAGCGGCCGACGAACGCGATCTCGGGCAGCAGCGCGAGCGGCGCGGCATTGAGTTGCGCCAGTTCGGCGACGGAAAGTTCGAAGCGCGCGGTCTCGAAGAGCGGCGCCGAGGGGGCGGCGCTAGGCGCGCTCGCTGGGCGAGAGGGCGAAGGCACTTGGGTAGAATACGCGGCTGCTGCGCCGGCTCCGCGCGCGGCGTGGGTCCGGAGTGCAACCCTCGCGTCGGGCCGACAACAAGATCTCTGCCACGAAAGATTTCCAATGATTTCAAGTCAAGGCCGCGGCTCGGGCGCCTGCGTCGCGTTCATCTGCATGATGGTCGCCGCCGCCGCGAGCGCGCAGGACAAGAGCGCCGCCAGGCCCGATCCGGCCAAGGGACAACAGATCGCCTCGACGGTCTGCGTCGCGTGTCACGGGGCCGACGGCAATTCGACGATCACCGCCAACCCGAAGCTCGCCGGCCAGCACGCCGCGTACCTTTACAAGCAACTGGCCGACTTCACCAAGCCCGCCGACGACAAGACCGCCCGGGTCAGCAGCGTGATGGCTGCGTTCGCGGGCCAGCTTGCCGATGCCGACAAACGTAACGTCGCCGCCTACTTCGCAGCGCAGAAGCCCGCGCCGGGCACCGCGCACAACAAGGACACGCTGCCGCTCGGTCAGCGCATCTATCGCGCCGGCATCCCTGAGAAGGCGGTTCCGGCCTGCGCCGGCTGCCACAGCCCCGACGGCGCGGGGATCCCGATCCAGTACCCGCGCCTCGGTGGGCAGCACGCCGAGTACACGGAAGCGCAGCTCAAGGCTCTGCGCGACGGCACCCGCCGCAACAGCGTACCGATGGTGCAGATCGCCGCGCGCCTGTCGGACGCCGAGATCAAGGCGGTCGCCGACTACATCGACGGCCTGCGCTGAGAAGCGCACGGCCGCTCCGAAGCGCTCTGCCCGGAGCGCGCAGCGTGTCGGGTAGTCTGATCGGATCGGCGCGGCTCAACTGTCGCCAAACACCTCGTTGACCTGCGGCGTCACGCGCACGAAGGTCGTGCGCTTCGACAGCTCCTTCAGGCGCCGCGCACCGACGTAGGTGCACGCGGAGCGAACGCCGCCCAGGATCTCCTGCACCGTGTTGGCGACCGGGCCCTTATACGGAACCAGCACCTCCTTGCCCTCGGCGGCGCGGTATTCGGCGACGCCGCCGGCGTATTTCTCCATCGCCGCCCGGCTGCTCATGCCGTAGAACCGCTGCAAACGGCGGCCCTCGCGCTCAACCAGTTCGCCGCCGCATTCGTCGTGGCCGGCGAACATGCCGCCGAGCATCACGAAGTCCGCGCCTCCGCCGAACGCCTTGGCTACATCGCCCGGCGTGGTGCAGCCGCCGTCGGCGCAGATCAGCCCGCCCAAGCCGTGCGCGGCGTCCGCGCACTCGATCACGGCCGACAGCTGCGGATAGCCCACGCCGGTCATCTTGCGCGTGGTGCAGACCGAGCCCGGTCCGATGCCGACCTTGACGATGTCGGCGCCCGACAGGATCAGTTCCTCGGTCATCTCGCCGGTGACGACGTTGCCGGCCATGATCACGAGCTGCGGCCATTCGGCTCGAATGCGCGCGACGAAGGTCACGAAGTTCTCGTGATAGCCGTTGGCCACGTCGATGCACACGTATTGCACGGCAGGCGCTTCGGCCGGCTGCGCCTGCATCACGCGCCGGAACTTCTCCTCGTCGGCTCGCGTGATGCCGATGGAATAGAACGCGGCCGACTTGCGTTGCACGGTATGGAAGAACTCGATGTACTGTGCGTCCGCGTAATGCTTGTGCAAGGCGGTCGAAAGGCCGAACCCGTCGAGTGCGCGCGCCATTTCGAACGTGCCGGTCGAATCCATGTTGGCAGCGACTATCGGGATCCCGAGGTAGCGCAGCCTGGCGTGCCGGAAGTCGAACTCGCGCGAGATGTCGACGTCGGAGCGCGACGTGAGCGTAGAGCGCTTGGGCCGGATCAGCACGTCCCGGTAGTCGAGCTTGAGCTCGTGTTCGATGTGCATCGCGATCTCCGTGAACCAAGTGTAGTGCCGGCGGCCGGCGCGGAACCCGCGTCTGGGCTCTGGGGTCTGACCACCGCCTCGGCCGGTCGGTGTAAGGTCCGGCGCGCCGGTCCGACCAGTCAGTTGCTGCGGAGCCTCCCATGCTGATTCGACGCCTCGCCGAGATCTCCCCTTCCGAGATCACGCCGCCATCGGTTTGGCGACGCCGCCGCGAGTTGGTGCGCGCGGCCGCCGCGCTCGGCCTGATCGGTGCGTCCGCGCCGGTCGCGACGCAGACGGCGCGCAGGCTTGACGCGAAGCCCGGGCCATTCTCGACGATGGAGAAGCCCACGCCGTTCGACGACGCGACCGGCTACTGCAACTTCTACGAATTCGGCGCGGACAAGGAAGATCCCGCGCGCTACGCGCCGAAGACGCTGCGCACGCGCCCGTGGGCGGTGCAGATCGACGGCGAGGTGCGCAGGCCGCGCACCTACGACATCGACGAGCTGATGAAGCTCGCGCCGCTGGAGGAGCGCATCTACCGGCTGCGCTGCGTCGAGGCGTGGTCGGCAGTGATTCCGTGGATCGGCTTTTCGCTCGCCGAACTGATCAAGCGCATCGAGCCCAGCGGCAACGCTAAATACGTGGAGTTCACGACGCTGGCCGATCCGAAGCAGATGCCCGGGCTGGCGGCGCACATCCTCGACTGGCCCTACATCGAAGGGCTGCGAATGGATGAGGCGATGCATCCGCTGACGCTGCTCGCCTTCGGCATGTACGGTGACGTGCTGCCGAACCAGAACGGCGCGCCGGTGCGGATCGTCGTGCCGTGGAAGTACGGTTTCAAGAGCGCCAAGTCGCTGGTGCGGATCCGCTTCGTCGAGACGCAGCCGCTGAACAGCTGGCAGAGGGCGGCGCCCAGCGAGTACGGCTTCTACTCGAACGTGAATCCGAACGTCGATCATCCGCGCTGGAGCCAGGCTACCGAGCGCCGCATCGGCGAAGGCGGATTGTTCGCGAAGCGCCGTCCGACGCTGATGCTCAACGGCTATGCCGAGCAGGTCGCCTCGCTGTACGCCGGCATGGACCTGAAGAAGTACTTCTGAGATGTCGGCACGGCCGGCCGCGACTGCATTGGCGCGCGTGCCGCTGCTGGCTCGTGTACCGCCGGCGCTGATGCCGGCGGCATTCGCGCGGTTGCGTGCGCTGCTGTTCGCGCTCGCGCTTGTTCCGTTGGCGCGGCTCGTCACCCTCGGCTTCACCGATGGGCTCGGCGCCAACCCGGTCGAGTTCGTCGCTCGCTCGCTCGGCACCTGGGCGCTGGTGATGCTGTGCGCGACGCTCGCGGTCACCCCGCTGCGCCGGGTGACCGGCTGGGCCTGGCTGGCGCGCCTGCGGCGGATGGCGGGACTGTACTGCTTCTTCTACGCGTCACTGCACGTGCTCGCTTATGTCGGGCTCGACCAGTGGTTCGCGTTCGCCGCGATCGTCAAGGACATCGCCAAGCGGCCGTACATCACGCTCGGATTCGCTTCCTATGTGCTTCTGATTCCGCTCGCGGCGACGTCGAGCAACGCGATGGTGAAACGGCTCGGCAGCCGCAACTGGCAGCGGCTGCACCGCGCGGTGTACGCGATCGCGCCTCTCGCCGTGCTGCACTCCTGGTGGCAGCGGGCGGCAAAGAACAATCTGCACGAGCCGCAGTTGTACGCGCTCGCGGTCGGCGTGCTGCTCGGCCTGCGCGTGCTGCATTGGTGGCGCACGCGTCAGGGCAGCACGGTCTCACGCGCGAAGAGTTCCTGCACCGTCTCGCGCTGACGCACGCAATGCACGGCGGCGCCGTCGACGATGACCTCGGCGGCGCGCGGCCGCGAGTTGTAGTTGCTCGCCATCGCCATGCTGTAAGCGCCGGCACCCATTACCGCGAGCAGATCACCCGCTGCGACCGCGAGTTCGCGCTCGCGCGCCAGCCAGTCGCCGGATTCGCACACCGGCCCCACGACGTCGAACATCAGCGGCGTGGCAGCTCGCGGCACGACCGGTTGCACGTCCATCCAGGCGCCGTACAGCGACGGCCGCAGCAGGTCGTTCATCGCCGCGTCGACGATCGCGAAGTTCCTCTCCTCGCCGTGCTTGACGATGTTGACGCGCGTGAGCAGTGCGCCGGCCGCACCGACGATCGAACGCCCCGGCTCGAACATCACCGTCTTCCCGCCGTGGCCACGCGCGTCGACATGCGCCAGCACCGCGCCGATCAGCGTGGACGGCGCGGGCGGCGCCTCGTCGCGGTAGCGGATGCCGAGCCCGCCGCCGAAGTCGATGTGGCGCAACAGGATGCCGTCGCGCTGGAGCGCGTCGACCAGATCGAGCACGCGGTCGGCCGCGTCCACATAGGGCGCGACTGCGGTGATCTGCGAGCCGATGTGGCAGCCGATGCCGACCACCTCGATGTGCGCCATCTCCGCCGCGCGCCGATACAGCGGCAGCGTGTCGGCGTAA
Organism: Pseudomonadota bacterium; assembly: GCA_029777935.1. The sequence goes on along the minus strand of JAKORH010000342.1, from coordinate 15,382 downwards.
GCGACGCCGAACTTGTTGCCCTTCAACCCGGTGGAAATGTACGGGTGCGTGACCGGATCGACGTCGGGATTCACGCGCACCGACACGGGGGCGCGCCGGCCCAGTTGCGCGGCGACGCGCGCGATCATCTCCAGCTCAGGCACGGACTCGAGGTTGAAGCACAGGATGTCGGCGCGCAGCGCCTGCTCGATTTCGGCCTCGCTCTTGCCGACACCCGAGAACACCGTCCGCCGCGGATCGCCGCCGGCGGCGATCACGCGCGCCAGTTCGCCGCCGGAGACGATGTCGAAGCCGCTGCCGAGGCGGGAGAGCAGATTCAGCACCGCCAGATTGGAATTCGCCTTCATCGCGTAGCAAATCAGCGCGGGCCGATGCGCGACGGCGGACGCGTACGCGGCGAAGGCGCGCTCGATCGCGCTGCGCGAGTACACGTAGGTCGGCGTGCCGAAGCGTCGTGCGACCGATGTCAGCGGGACGCCCTCGCAGCACAGCGCGCCGTCGCGGCGCGCGAACGCCGGATCGTCGCCGTCGGCCGTCATTTCTTTTCTTCGCTGGCAGCGGGCAGATCCGGCACGTGCGGTGGTGCCGGCGTTGGCGGCTGCGTCTGTGCCGGCGGCGGCCAGGGCGCACTCTTCGGCGACTGGCCGGGCAGGTACAGCGGACCCTTAAGCCCGCACGCGGCCAGCGTGCCGAGGGTCCACAATACAATGAAGAGCGCGCGCTTCATCGAACCAATCTAACATGACCGAAAGCGAATTCCTGGCCCTGGCGGAGGACACGCTCGACGCGATCGAGCGCGCGGTCGAAGCGTGCGGCGCCGACATCGAGATTGCGCGCGCCGGCAACGTGCTGACGCTGGAAGTCGCCGACGGCTCCCGCATTGTCGTCAACAGCCAGACGCCGATGCAGCAGATCTGGGTCGCGGCGAAGGGGGGCGGACATCACTTTGCGCGCGCGGGCGAACAGTGGCGCGATACGCGTGACGGCACGGAACTGTTCGCGGCGCTGTCACGCGTCGTTTCCGCGCAGGGCGGGCAGCCGGTCGTGCTGCGGGCGCTGCGCTAGAACCTATCTCGGTATCCGCGACGGCCGCCGCGGATACCGAGATAGGTTCCAGCTCAAAAGATCTGATCGCGCACGGCCTCGGCCTTGCGCCGGTCCTCGCCCGGCAGCGCGTCCTCGAGCCCGACGCTCGCTACGCCCTGGCCGGGCTGGAATTCCGAGAAATAGACTTCGCCGCCGACGCTGACCACGCCGTCCGGCATCGGCCGATCGATCTCCGGCCGGCCCTTCAGCGCAGTGCTCATGTAGTTGATCCAGATCGGCAGCGCGAGCCCGCCGCCGGTTTCGCGATCGCCAAGCGGGCGCGGCTGATCGAAGCCGAACCAGCTGACCGCTACGACGCCGCCGCCGTAGCCCGCGAACCAGGCATCGTGCGAATCGTTGGTCGTGCCGGTCTTGCCGGCCACGTCGGCGCGCTTCAGCGAAGCCGCGCGCGCGGCGGTGCCGTAACGTGCCACATCGCGCATCAGGCTATCCATCACGTACACGTTGCGTTCCTCGACCACGCGCGGTGCGCTTTCCCCCGCCCTGACCGGCTGTGCCTGCATCAGCACGGCGCCGTTCGAATCGGTGACCTTGCTGATCAGGTACGGGTTGATGCGGAAGCCGTCGTTGGCGAAAACCGCATAGCCGATCAGCAGTTGCCAGGGCGTGACCGAGCCCGCGCCCAGACCCATCGTCAGGAACGCCGGATGCTTGTCGGCCTCGAAGCCGAAGCGCGTGATGTATTCCTGCGCGTAGCGCGGGCCGATTGCCTGCAGCACCCGAATCGACACCAGGTTCTTCGATTTCGCCAGTCCCTGCCGCAGCCGCATCGGCCCTTCGTACTTGCCGTCGTAGTTCTTCGGCTCCCACAGTTGGCCGCCGGTCAGTTTCGGATCGACCACGAGCGGCGCGTCATTGACGAGCGTGCTCGGCATGAATCCCTTCTCGAGCGCTGCGGAGTAGATGAATGGCTTGAAGGCGGAGCCGGGCTGCCGCCACGCCTGCGTCACGTGATTGAACTTGTTCAGATTGAAGTCGAAGCCGCCGACCAGCGCGCGGATCGCGCCGTCGTCGGCGTTGGCCGAAACGAAAGCGGCCTCGACCTGCGGCAACTGCGTGATCTCCCAACCTCCCTTGGCCGTGCGCGCCAGCCGCACGACCGCACCCGGCACGATCCGCTTGCCCGGCTGTGCCTTGGGATCGAGCGCACGCGCCGCGAAGCGCAGCCCGTCACCCTTGATCTCGACTTGGTCGCCGCCCTGCACGACCGCCTTGACCAGCTTCGGCGAGGCATCGGTCACGACGGCCGGGTAGAGATCCGGGCTGTCGATCGCCTCCAGCAGCGCGTCCTCGATCTGCTGCTCGCGCTCGTGCGGCTCGCCGTCGAGTTCGACGAACGACTCGGGGCCGCGATAGCCGTATCGGTGGTCGTATTCGAGAACCTGCGCGCGCAGCGCGTTGTGCGCGGCCTGCTGCTCGGTGCTGACCAGCGTGGTGTACACGTTCAGGCCGCGCGTGTAGGTCTCATCGTGGTAGACGTCGAACATCAGCTGGCGCGCCATCTCGGCCGCGTAGTCCGCAGGAACGCGCGACCGCGTCGGCTGCGGTGTGTACATTGCGCTCGCAACCCGCTGCGGGAACGGCTGCGCGAGCGCGGTTTCGTAAGTCTTCTTGTCGATGAACCCGAGCGCCAGCATCCGTGACAGCACGTACTGCTGGCGCGCCTTGGCCCGCCGAGGGTTGGCCCACGGGTTGTACGCGCTCGGCGCCGCCGGCAATCCGGCAAGCATCGCGGCTTCGCCGACGGTCAGATCGGCGATCTTCTTGCCGAAATAGACCTGCGCCGCGGCTGCGAAACCGTACGCACGCTGCCCGAGGAAGATCTGGTTGATGTACACCTCGAAAATCTTGTCCTTGGTGAGCTGCGATTCGATCTTGTACGACAGCGCGATCTCGTAGACCTTGCGCAGGTAGCTGCGCTCGGAGCTCAGGTAGAAGTTGCGCGCCACCTGCATCGTGATCGTGCTGCCGCCCTGGCCGCGGCGGCCGGAGGCGAAGTTCGCGAGCGCAGCGCGCACCAGCCCGAGGAAGTCGACGCCGCTGTGCCGGTAGAAGCTGTCGTCCTCGGCCGCGAGGATCGCCTGTTTGACGCGTGTCGGAACCTCCGCGATCGGGACGAAGTCGCGCCGTTCTTCGCCGAACTCTCCGATCAGCACGCCGTCGGCCGTCCAGACCCGCAGCGGAATCTTGGGGCGATAGTCGGTCAGCCCCTCGATGTCCGGCAGATTCGAGTAGGCCAGAGCGAAGACGAACGACAGCAACAGAAAGAAAGCAAGTGCGCCGGCGGCGGCTACGCCGGCGACGGCGGCACCCAGCCGCAGCCATGGCGATCGGAACACGGCGCCGAACTGTTGCGTACGCGAGACTGCGCGCTGAGTTTCAGAGGGCACTGGGTACTTCGAACTACCCGCGGCCGGCGACCACTTGGCGCGATCGCGTGCGGACAGTCACAATCCGAGACGGGAGGAGATGCCGCAAATTATAGGGAGCGCAGCCTGTGCCCGGTCGGGCCGATTGGAATCGGCATCGCCCACAAAGTTCATCAGTTCGTGCGAGCGTCTTGGCGGCAGTGCGGCCAATCGTCCATTCGTCGGGCTTGTCGGTTTTTTCGTTTCGTTGATAGCATTTGAAGTAGCATCCGATAAACAAGCCGTAAACGCTCGAAAGATAAGGAAAATCGTCGGACGACGCGTATCGCGTGATCGCGTCGCGAGTCGCTGTCTCAGCCGCCGCCTTCTTGCTCCGGTCGAACGGAGCATCGATCGAGGAGCAGTGCGTTTTTGGGAGTGCCGCCTTGGCCTTCGAGTTGCCATTCTTGTCATCCAAGACGCCGCCTCTGATCGGTCTGGACATCGGATCGTCGAGCGTCAAGATCGTGGAGCTGTCCGCGGCGAGCCCGGGTACGCTGCGGCTGGAACGCTACGCGATCGAGCCGCTGCCGCGCGGCGCCGTGGTCGACGGCAACATCGACAAGATCGACGTCGTTGCCGAGGCCGTCAAGCGTGCCTGGCGCCGCTCGGGCACGCGCTTTAAGAGTGCCGCGATGGCACTGCCGGCTTCGGCGGTCATCACCAAGCGAATCGCGTTGCCGGCCAACCTGCGCGAGCAGGAACTCGAAATGCAGGTTGAGAGCGAGGCGAACCAGTACATCCCGTTCGCGCTCGATGAGGTCAGCCTCGACTTCCAGGTGCTGGGGCCGATTCCCAACGCGCCGGACGATGTCGAGGTGCTGATCGCGGCGTCGCGCAAGGAGAAGGTCGAAGACCGCATGGCGGTCGCGCAGGCCGCCGGCCTGAAGCCCGTGGTTGTGGATGTCGAGTCGTACGCGATGCGGTCGGCGCTGCAGAGGTTGATCGGCCAGTTGCCCAACGGCGGCGAAGGACTGGTGATCGCCGTCTTCTATATGGGCGCCAACGCCACCAGCATCACGGTGATGCACGACGGTGAGGCGATCTACGAGCGCGAGCAGCCCTTCGGCGGCCAGCAGCTTACCGGCGACATCGCACGCACCTACGGCATTCCGGCCGACGAAGCCGAGCAGAAGAAGCGCAGCGGCGATCTGCCGGCGAACTTCGAGACCGACGTGCTCAAACCCTTCGTCGACTCGGCCGTCACCGAGATCACGCGGGCGCTGCAGTTTTTTTTCACGTCGACGCCGTACACGCGCATCGACCAGATCATGCTGGCGGGCGGCTCGGCGGTGCTGGCCGGGCTGGCAGACGCGCTGATGGAGCGCGCGCAGGTTCCGACCTCGGTGATCTCGCCCTTCAAGGGCATGGAAATCTCGCCCAACATCCGCGAGAAACAGTTGCGGCTCGACGCGCCGGCGTTGCTGACACCATGCGGTCTGGCGATGCGGAGATTCGACGAATGAAGATCCGCATCAATCTGTTGCCGCACCGCGAGGCGCGGCGCGACCGGCAGAAGAAGGCGTTCTATTTCCTGACGCTGATGAGCCTGGTGGCGGGCGCTGCGCTGGTGTTCGTAGTCTGGTCCGTGTACCAGGGGCTGATCGGCAGCCAGCAGGAGCGCAACAACTTCATCGCGGCAGAAAACAGAAAGCTCGATCTGCAGATCCGCGAAATCGCGACGCTGCGCCAGGAAATCGACGCGCTGCGCGCGCGCCAGCGCGCGGTCGAAGACCTGCAGGCCGACCGCAACCAGCCGGTGTATCTGCTCGATGAGCTGACCAAGCAGGTTCCGGAAGGCATCTACCTGCGCGCGCTCAAACAGGAGGACAAGAAGGTCAACATCAGCGGTCAGGCCGCATCCAATGAGCGGGTATCGGAGTTCCTGCGCAACCTGCAGTCGAACTCGAAGTTCCTGGAACGGCCAGAGCTGATCGAGATCCGCATCGCCGGCAACCAGCCGGCGAACGTGTCGCGGCGGCTGTTCGACTTTTCGCTGAATTTCTATCTGAAGCCCACGCCGGAGCGGGCGCAGCTTACCCAGGCCCAGCAGCAGGCCGCGGTGGCGCCGCCGGCCGTTGCGGCGAAGAAGTAGCGCGCGCGGGGACCAGACATGGCATCGATCAACTTCCGCGAGCTGGGCGAGCAGTTCAAGGGCCTGACACTCGACAGCGTCGGGATATGGCCGATTCTGCCGCGCGTGGCAGTGTGGCTGTTCGTCATCATTGTGTGCGCGATCCTCGGCTGGTTGCTGCTGTGGAGCAAGCAGAGCGAGGAGCTCGACCGCCTGCATGCCGAGGAAGAGTCGCTGAAGGGCCAGTATCGGCAGAAGCTTCAGCAGGCGATCAATCTCGAGGAACTGCGCAAGCAGAAGGAGCAGGTCAGCCAGTACGTGCTGACGCTGGAGAAACAGCTGCCGAGCAAGGCCGAGATGGACGCGCTGCTGTCGGACATCAACCAGGCCGGCATCGGCCGCGGTCTGCAGTTCGAGCTGTTCCGTCCCGGCAGCACCAACGTGCGTGACTACTACGCGGAACTGCCGATCGCGGTGCGCCTGTCGGGCCGCTATCACGATCTCGGGGCGTTCGTCAGCGACATCGCCAATCTGCCGCGCATCGTCACGCTGAACAACCTCACGCTGCAGACGCTGCGCGACGGCGCGCTGTCGATGGACGCCACCGCGAAGACCTACCGCTACCTCGATGAAGAGGAACTGGCGGCGCAGCGCAAGGCGCGGCAGGCGCAGGCGAAGAAATAGGACGGACGATGAGACTGCGTCTGCTTGGATGGCTGGTGGTTCCCGCGCTGCTCGCGGCGTGCAGCGCCGCCGGCGAGACGGAAATCCGCCAATGGATGGCAGAAGTGCGGCAGAACATGAAGCCGACCACCGAGCCGGTGCCGCCGCCGAAGGAGTTCACGCCGTACACATACGACAGCCGCGGGCTGGTCGATCCGTTCGACTCGCAGAAGGTCGTGATGGCGGTGACGCGTCAGCAGCAGGCGCGTTCGACCGGAAGTTCGGTTCGGCCCGACCTCGATCGCCGCCGCGAGACGCTGGAGGGTTTCCCGCTCGACCAGATCCGCATGGTGGGCATGATGAAGCAGGGCGGCACGAACGTCGCGCTGCTGGAAACAGGCGGCGCGACGCACCTGGTGCGGGTCGGAAACTACGTCGGCCAGAACTTCGGACTGGTGACACGCATCACGGAAACGGAAGTGCAACTGAAGGAAATCGTGCAAGACGCCGCGGGGGAGTGGGTCGAGCGACCCGCCAAGTTGGAGTTGCAGGAAAGCGCAGCGCGCCAGCAAGGGAGCAGACGATGAGCAGGCTTTGGGGTTCGATGTGGAACGCTGTGCTGGTGACGGCCGCTGCGGCCCTGGCGCTGTTGCCGCCATCCGCTGCGGCGCAGGCGGAATCCAACAGCGTCGAGCGTGTCGATGCCACGCAGACCGGCGCGGGCGTCGTGCTGACGATTCAGCTGAAGTCGCCGATAGCGGGCATACCGCCGAGCTTTTCGATCGCCAATCCGGCGCGCATCGCGATCGACTTGCCGCAGACGACGAACAACCTCGGCCGCAACGCCCTCGACCTGAACCAGGGCGACCTGCGCAGCGTCAACGTGGTGCAGGCGCAAGACCGTACGCGCATCGTGCTGAACCTGAAGCGGTCGCTCGCGCACTCGATCACCATATCGGGCAACACGGTGCAGGTTGCGCTCGGAGCGGTCGCTGACACGACGACGTTCCGCGCGCCGGCTCCGGCGACCGCGGCCGCAGCAGCGGCAGCGCCGGTCGCGACCGCCGGTCCGCGCACGCTGAAGGCGATCGATTTCCGTCGCGGTGCCGACGGCGAAGGCCGTGTCGTGGTCGACCTGAGCGATCCGACGACCAGCGTCGATATCCGCCAGCAAGGTCACGAGATCATCGTCGATTTCCTCGGCACGAGCGCGCCGGAAAACCTGCGGCGGCGGCTCGACGTGACGGATTTCGGCACGCCGGTCGCCATGGTCAACACGGTCCAGCAGGGCAACAACGTGCGGATGGTGATCGAGCCGCGCGGCCTGTGGGAGCAGAACGCCTATCAGAGCGATACGCGCTTTGTCGTCGAAGTCAAGCCGATCAAGGAGGATCCGACGCGGCTGTTCCAGGGCTCGCGGCCCGGCTACCAGGGCGAGCGCCTGTCGCTGAACTTCCAGAACGTCGACGTGCGTTCGCTGCTGCAGGTGATCGCGGACTTCACCGATCTGAACATCATCACCAGCGACTCGGTGCAGGGTTCGATCACGCTGCGGCTCAAGGACGTGCCGTGGGATCAGGCGCTCGACATCATCCTGCAGAGCAAGGGCCTCGACATGCGCAAGAACGGCAACGTGCTGGTCGTGGCGCCGCGCGAGGAACTGGCGACGAAGGAGAAGCTCGAGCTCGAAGCGCGCACGCAGATTGCCGACCTGGAACCGGTGCGCACCGAAACTTTCGTCATCAACTACCAGAAAGCCGATGACGTGCGGCGCCTGCTGATGGAGGGCCAGCAGCGGCTGTTGTCGAAGCGCGGCAGCGCGGTGGTCGATGCGCGTACGAACCAGCTTTTCGTGCAGGACACCGCGGGCCGTCTCGAGGAGATCCGCCGCCTGATCCAGCGCGTCGACATCGCGGTGCCGCAGGTGCTGATCGAGGCGCGCATCGTCGAGGCGTCCGATACGTTCAGCCGCAACCTCGGCGTGCGTCTGGGCGGCAGTACCGGCTATCCGCGCGAGATCGGCGGCACCAACGTGTTCGGCAACGTCGCCGGCATCGGCGGGGGCACGTCGGTGAACGGGCCGGGCGGACTGGTGTCGATCGGCAGCGGAGGTACCGGCGGCGTCACGACGCCGAACACGTCGGTCAACGCGAACTTCGTGAATCTCCCCGCACTGGGCTTGAATGGCCTGTCCCCGGCGGGCGCTCAACTGACACTGTTCAACTCCGACCTGACGCGTTTCATCAACCTCGAGATCAGCGCGCTCGAGTCCGAGGGCCTGGGCAAGATCGTGTCGAGCCCGCGCGTGATCACGGCAGACAAGGTCAAGGCGACGATCGAGCAGGGCACGGAAATCCCGTACCAGCAGGCGACATCCAGCGGCGCCACCAGCGTGGCATTCCGCAAGGCAACGCTCAAGCTCGAAGTCACGCCGCAGATCACGCCCGAGGGGGCGATATTCCTCAACGTGAAGGTCAACAAGGACAGCAAGGGCGTGGACACGCAATCGGGTCCGACGATCGACACCAAGAACGTGGAGACGCAGGTGCTGGTCGAGAACGGCGGGACGGTCGTGCTTGGGGGGATCTACGAGCAGAACGAGTCCACGACCACCACCAAGGTGCCGTTGCTGGGCGACATCCCGGGTCTGGGCTGGCTGTTCAAGAACCGCGTTCGCACGAACAATCGGACCGAACTGCTGATCTTCATCACGCCGCGGGTGGTCTCGAACCAGCTCGCGGGTCGATGATGACCTGTCAGCCGTTTCGTGACTCCTTCAATCGAGAGATCAAACATGTCTGATCCGCTCAAGATGGCACGGGCCGCTGCGCGCGGCGTGAGCTCGGCCTGGACATCTGTCGCGCTGGTCCTCCTCAGCATCCTGGTTGCGTCGTGCGGAGGCGGAGCACCTGGCGGCGGCGGATTCGGGACCGGGACCGGGACCGGGACCGGAACGGGCACCGGCACGGGCGCGGGCGCCACGATGACTTTGAGCCTCGCCGATCCCGCGAGCGGCCAGTCGCGCAGTTCTCTGACCATCGCGTCGCCGCTGAATGCGATCGCGACGGTGGTGGGCGGAGATGGGCAGCCCGTCGCAAATACGCTGGTGCAGTTCACGGTGGCCAGTCCGGGCAGCTCGAATCCGATCGCGGTGCTTTCGCCGTCGTCAGGCACCGGAGTGACGGACAGCAACGGCCGCGTCACCGTGTCGCTGCTCGCTGCCAGCGCGACGGTGCAGGGGGCCGGAACGGTGACGGCGACTGCCACGGTCGTACAGACAGCGGTCACCGCACAAACCGCCTTCCAGGTCGGCACGGCGAACGTCTCGCTGACGAACGTAGTGGCATCGCCGGCGTCGATCAGCGCGTTTCAGACGTCGCAGATCAGCGTCACGGTGACGGGAGTGCCGACCAGCGTTCCTGTGACGGTGAGTTTCGCGTCGCCATGCGCCGCCAGCGGACTGGCGACTCTGCCTTCCAGCGCGGTGACCGCTAACGGCGTTGCGAGCGTCACCTACACGGACAAGGGTTGCAGCGGTACCGACAACGTCACGATTTCTGCTCCGGGAGCTACCTCGGTACAGACCGGACTGACGATCCAGCCCGCACCGCCATCGGCGATCCAGTTCGTCAGCGCGACTCCCAGCACGATCGCGATCAGCGGCACCGGCGCGGCGACGTCGTCGCAGGTGAGCTTCAAGGTGGTCAATTCCGCGCAACAGCCGATCGCCGGCTTCTCGGTCACGCTTGCGCTTTCGACCCAGGTCGGTGGCGTCCTGATCGACAGTCAGCCCGGACCGCTGACCAAGCAGACCGCGGCCGATGGAACCGTCAGCGTGACCGTGACCGCCGGCTCGCAACCGGGACCGGTGCGGGTCACCGCCACCGGTGCCGGCGGACTGAACGCGGTGTCGAGCCAGCTCACGATCCAGAGCGGTCTGCCGACCCAGAGCCGCTTCAGTCTGTCGGTGCAGACATTCAACATTGAGGGCTGGGACGTTGACGGGACGCAGACGTCCGTCACCATCCGCGCTGCGGACCGGGTGGGGAACCCGGTGCCCGACGGAACCGTCATCAACTTCCGCACCTCCGGCGCCGCGATCCAGCCGTCGTGCCGAACGAGCGGCGGCGTTTGCTCGGTTACTTTCACGAGCCAGGCGAGCCGTCCGGTGAGCCCGCTGCCGACAGGTCGTGTCGCGATTCTCGCGTGGGCGGTCGGCGAGGAGTCGTTCCAGGACCTGAACGGCAACAACAAGTACGACACGGGCGAACCCTTCGGCGACCTGGGCGACGCGTTCGTCGATGCCTATCTCGACGGCACGTTCCACGCCGATGACGAGTTCATTCCGTTCAACCCTGCGGCGACTGCCGCCTGCACGCCGAGCCCGCTGGCGGCACCGAGCCGACCGAACAGTTGCGACGGCGTCTGGGGCCTGGCCCATGTCCGAGCCTCGGCGCAGATCGTTCTGTCCGGGTCGCAGGCCAACGCGACTCTGCCGGCCGCGATCAGCCTCGGAACCTCCTGTGCGACGACGCTGGCCTTCGATCTGTATGACCAGAATGGCAACCCGATGCCGGCCGGAACGACGATCAGCGCTCAAGTGAATCCTGGCGGCGTGACGGCGACGGTGCTGGGTACGCCGGTTGTCAACACGGTCGGAAACATGCCGCCGAGCGTGCCGCTCGGAACGGGTGTCGCAGTCGATCTCTCGGCCACCGGATGCGACGGCTCCAAGTCCGCCCAGCTTCGGATCACTGTGACCACGCCGCTGAACCTGACGACGATTCTGCCGCCGGTGAGCCTGACTTACTGAGGACCTGGATGTTTGCGGTCATCGAGGCCCGCTCGCGGGCCTCGATGCTTTTTGTTGTGCGCCCGGCGCGGCAATGGAATCCCGAATCTTCCTGATCGGCATGATGGGCGTCGGCAAGACGACCATTGGCCGCATGCTCGCACGCCAGACCGGGCTGCAGTTCGTCGACTGCGACCGCGAACTCGAGGCGCGCAGCGGCGCGACGATCGCGACGATGTTCGAGGTCGAGGGCGAAGAGGCGTTTCGCCGCCGCGAGGCGGCGCTGCTCGACGAGCTGACGCGGCGGCCCGGCATCGTGCTGGCCACTGGCGGCGGCGCGGTGCTGCTGCCGGAGAGCCGCGAGCGGCTGCGCGGGCGAGGCCTCGTGATCTATCTGCAATCCGGCGTCGACGAGATCCTGCGGCGGACGCAGACAGACCGCTCACGGCCGCTGCTGCAGTCGACCGATCGGCGCGCCCGCGTCGAGGAACTGCTGCGGCTGCGCCAGCCCCTGTACGAGTCGACGGCGCACGTTGCCTTCCACTCCGGCAGCGTCAATCCGAAGAAGCTCGTCGCCCGGATCCTCGACGACCAGACCGTGCGGCAGGCGCTCTGCACCCACTGAACGGCAAGCGGCGGCCGCTTAGAATGGCCGCATGCTGCGCATCCCGGTCGAACTGGCGGAGCGCCCGTACGAGATTCACGTCGGCAGCGGCCTGCTGCCCCAGCTCGCCAAGTGGATCGCGCCGCTCGCACCCTCGCGGCTGATCGTCGTCACAAATCCGATCGTCGACGGATTCCACGGCCGCGCGGCGCGCGGTTCGCTCGACACCGTCGCACCCATGCACACGGTGCTGCTGCCCGACGGCGAAGCGACCAAGACGATGGCGACCGTGGAGCTCGTGCTCGATCGCCTGGTCGATTGCGGCGCCGACCGCAGGAGCGTGATCGTCGCGCTCGGCGGCGGTGTGATCGGGGACGTCGCCGGTTTCGCCGCGTCGATCTACATGCGTGGCATCCGTTTCGTGCAGGTACCGACCACGCTGCTGGCGCAGGTCGATTCGTCGGTGGGCGGCAAGACGGGTGTGAATCATCCGCGCGGCAAGAACCTGATCGGCGCGTTTCACCAGCCGAGCGCGGTTGTTTCCGACACCGACATCCTCCGGACGCTGCCCGCGCGCGAGCTGTCGGCTGGACTGGCGGAGATCATCAAGCACGGATTGCTGGCCGACGCGGGCTACTTCGACGCCGTCGAGCGCGACCTGCCACGCCTGCTCGCGTGCGATGCGGACGCGCTGACCGAGGCGATTGCCGGCTCGTGCCGGATCAAGGCGGGGGTGATCGCGCGCGACGAGAAGGAAAGCGGCGAGCGCGCGTTGCTGAACCTCGGCCACACCTTTGGCCACGCGATCGAGTCGCTGACCGGTTACGGCACATGGCTGCACGGCGAGGCCGTCGGTTGCGGCATGTGCCTGGCCGCGGACCTGTCCGCGCGCTGCGGACTGATCGACGCGGCCACGGTGCGGCGGATCGAATCGGCAGTGCGTGCGGCGCGGCTGCCGACGCGCATCGCGGGGCTGTCCGCGCGCGACGCCGTCGCTTCGATGCGCGGCGACAAGAAGTCCGAGGCCGGACGCATCCGGTTCGTGCTGCTCGAGCGCACCGGACGCGCGACCCAGCGGGAGGTGCCGCCCGGATTGCTCGAAGCGACGCTGGCGGCGGGCGGCTACACATGAGCCTGGACATGGAGTCGGCTCTCGCGCCGTATGCGGCGCAGGCTTCGCGGTCGCGCGGCCGCCGTTACGCGGAACCGCCGGCGCAGGCGCGCACGGATTTTCAGCGCGACCGCGACCGCATCGTGCACTCGACCGCGTTTCGCCGGCTCGAATACAAGACGCAGGTCTTCGTCAACCACGAAGGGGATCTGTTCCGCACGCGGCTGACGCACTCGCTCGAAGTGGCGCAGATCGCGCGCGCGATCGCGCGCCATCTGCGCGTGAACGAGGATCTCGTCGAGGCGATATCGCTCGCCCACGATCTGGGACACACGCCGTTCGGCCACGCAGGGCAGGACGCCCTGCACGAGTCGATGCAGCCGTACGGCGGCTTCGAGCACAACCTGCAATCGCTGCGCGTGGTCGACGAGCTCGAGGAGCGCTACGGTGGCTTCAACGGCCTGAACCTGACGTTCGAAACGCACGAAGGGATCCTGAAGCACTGCTCGCTGGCGAACGCACGCGCGCTGGGCGACCTGGGCCGCCGCTTCATCGAGCGCCGGCAGCCCTCGCTCGAAGCGCAGATCGCCAATCTCGCCGACGAAATCGCGTACAACAACCACGACGTCGACGACGGGCTGCGTTCGGGACTGATCACGCTCAGACAGATCGAGGAAATCCCGCTGTTCGCGCGCCATGCGGGCGCCGTGCGGCGCGAGTTTCCTGACATCGCCGAGCGGCGCCTGATCCATGAAACGACGCGGCACATGATCAACGCACTGATCGTCGATCTGATCGAAGAAACGCGGCGCCGGATCGCGGCGGCCGCACCAGGCTCGATAGACGACGTGCGCTCCGCTCCCGTGCTGGTCGCATTTTCCGATTTGATGCGCGCCGAGGCCGACGAACTGAAGCGCTTCCTGACCGAACATCTGTATCGCCACTACCAGGTGATGCGGATGACGACGAAGGCGCGCGGCATCGTGCGCGGCCTGTTCGCCGCGTTCCGTGACGAACCGCGCCTGCTGCCGACCGATCACCGGCGGCGCGTCGAAGTCGAAGGTCCGCGCGCGATTGCCGACTACGTCGCCGGCATGACGGACCGCTACGCGATCCGCGAGCATCGGCGGCTGTTCACCGTCGGCGAAGTCTGATCCCGCTGTCATGGCCCGGCTCGCCCGCCTCGCCATCGCCGGGCATCCGCATCACGTGCTGCTGCGCGGCGCGCGGGGCATGTCGGTATTCCGCGCGCCCGAGGAGTACCGCCATTTCCTCGAATGTCTTGGCAGTGCCGCACGGGCGCGCCGGGTGGCGGTCCACGCCTATGTGCTGATGCCCGATCATCTGCACCTGCTCGTCACGCCCCCGACCGCAAGCGCGCTCGGGCAGATGATGCAATCGCTCGGGCGGCGCTACGTACGCTGGTTCAACCAGCGGCATTGCCGACATGGATCGCTTTGGGAAGGCCGCTACCGCTCGAGCGTCATCGACGCGGCGGATTACCTGCTCGACTGCTGCCGTTACATCGAGACGAATCCGGTCCGCGCCGGCTTGGTCGGCGACGCGGCGACCTATCCGTGGTCGAGTCTGCGCCATCACCTCGGCCGCTTCGGCGACCCGATCATGTCCGACCATCCGCTACTCTGGGCGCTCGGCAACACCCCGTTCGAGCGGCAGTCCGCGTACCGCGAACTCCTCGAGCGTCCGCTCAATCGCGAACGCGTAGAGCGATTGCGTTGGGGCATACGGGGTGGGTGGGCCGTCGGCGAGACGATATTCGTTGCGCCGCTCGAGTCTGAAAGTAAGCGCAGACTGACACCAAAACCAAGAGGACGCCGCAGGCTCCCGACCGCACCCGACGAATTGCCGAGGGTTCAAGTCGATTGATTTACTCTGTCCACATCAATTGTCTCGATAGCTAATCGATCGCCTACAAATGGGGACAGAGTAGCTTCTGTTTTGCTTGTTTAGGTTGATGCGGCGCAGTACAGTCGCCGTTGGGCCTCAGATCTCATCGGCCCGAGTCCCTTGGAGCGCCCGCGTGAACCCGTCCGAATACGATCAAGCTGTCGACCTTGCCCGCGCACACGGTCTCTACGACCCGTCGAATGAACACGACGCCTGCGGAGTCGGCTTTGTCGTCAACATCAAGGGCAAAGCCAGCCACTCGTTGATCCAGCAGGCGCTGCTGATCCTCGAGAACCTTGATCACCGCGGCGCCGTCGGTGCCGATCCGCTGTGCGGCGACGGCGCCGGCATCCTGATCCAGATTCCCGATGCGTTCTACCGGCGCGAAATGGCAAGGCTCGATGTCGCGTTGCCGCCGCCGGGCGAGTACGGCGTCGGCATGGTCTTCCTGCCGCGCGAGCATGCGTCGCGGCAGGCCTGCGAGCAGGAACTGGAGCGCACGGTGCGCGCCGAGGGGCAGGCTGTGCTCGGCTGGCGCGACGTGCCCGTCGACCGCGACATGCCGATGTCGCCGTTCGTGCGCGACAAGGAGCCCGTGATACGGCAGATCTTCATTGGCCGCGGCCCCGACGTAATGGTGCCCGCGGCGTTGGAGCGCAAGCTCTACGTGATCCGCAAGGCGGCGAGCCACAAGATCCAGGCGCTGAAGCTCAAG
>JAKORH010000040.1 GCA_029777935.1 Pseudomonadota bacterium | reverse complement strand
CGCCTCGCCGTGTAGTTGCCGACACGGTGCCGGTCGAAGGTGCTCACGCTGTTGAAGTGTTCGCCGCAGGCTGGGCAGCGGCAGCGCGCGCCGGTCAGTTTGCCGGCGGGGAAAATTCGAGTATTGTTCCGCACGTCGAAGTCCTCAACGCCCGCGCGAATTTCCTTGGCTGGATCGCGCGGGCGTTTTTATTTCGGGGGTCAGGCGGCGTCGCTCGTGGTGGTGCGCCGGCGTGCTGCGAGCCATTCGTCTAAGTCGCGGCGGTCGTAGCGCACCGCGCGGCCCAATTTCAGGAAGGGTGGCGACGCCGTGCGGCCCCCCACGGCGCCGGTGTGGCGGCCGCACCGCAGGAATGACTCGCTCATCGTGATGTACTTCGCCGCAGCGCGTTCGTCTAGAAGCTCGGGTTCGTTGCTCATGGTCCTCGCTCGTCGCAGCAGTGCGATGGCGAGATGCTGCCGCGCACGGCCGCCTAAAAAGAAACGGCCGTCGAGGGGTCGAAACGTTTTAGGTGCGGCCGCGCGCCAGAACGGAACGCACGAGTACCGAAGTCACGCCCTCGATGCCGGCCCACTTGAGCAAGGCCGTCATTGTCGCGTAGGGTTCCGGCGTGCGGTCGAAGTATTGAAGCCGGGCGCGCAGTTCCCGAATGATCCAGCCGCGCCACGCGCCGGCCGAATCCGAGGCTCCGCCCCGAGTGCCAATGTTCTGCGGATCGCCCATCATCCAGATGCCGATTTCTGTGCTGCTCAGCGCCAGAACATCGGTCTCGATCTCATCCGCCAGCCCATTGAGGCGCTCGCGGTACTTGCTCGTCACGGTCTGCGCGATCTCTCGTAGCGTGCGCACATGATCGAGACGGGCGCACTCCTGTTCGCGTGCGAGCGCAGCCAGTGCCTGCGGCGTCATGTCGCCATTCGCAATCTGTGGCAGCACGGCCAGCCACGTCACTATCCCGGTGAGTGCGAGCACGTCGGGATCGTTCGCATCGACGAAGCCTTGCGCGACGCGGCGGAACGCTTCGGAGGTCAGCAGTTTGCGACGCCGGGCGCGGTTCCTTCGCCTTGCGGCGACCCACTCCGAGCGCCGCGCGGGCGGCATCCTGAGCCAGAATCGCTCGGATCGCGCGCGCTGGATGAAGTCCGCGCGCGCGGCGCGCGCGAGTTCCTCGGCCGTCATGGTGCCACCAGCCGCGCCACAGCTTCGCGCTTCTGATCCGGCGCCAAGTGCGCGTACCGCAGCGTCATCGCGAGCGACCCGTGCCCGAGCAGCTCGCGGATAGTGTTCAGCGGCACGCCCGCCTGCGCGAGCCGTGAGGCGAAATGATGGCGCAGGTCGTGCCAGCGAAACGCCTTGATGTCGGCGCGCTCGAGCAATGCGCCCCATGCGGTCTTGAATCCGCTCGTGATCCCGATCACGCGACCGTCGGCGGGATTCTGGGCGCGCCAGCGTTTCAGCACGTCGAGCGCCTCGGCGTTCAGCGGTACATGCCGCGTTTGCTTGTTTTTGGCGCGCGTGCCCTCGACGGTCAGCGACGCGCCGGCCAGGTCCACATTCGCCCAGGTCAGCGAGAGCAGCTCGCCGCGCCGTAGCCCGGTGTTCAGGGAAAGCAGCACGGCCGGTGTCAGGTGATCGCCGTAGTGGGGCAGGGTGGGCAAGGGTCTGCGCCTGCGCGCCCGTCGCCATTCGTTCGCGGAAGTGCGCTCCGTGCGAATCTGCGTGTCCCGCTCCTCGAGCGCCGCGCGCAGCCGCGTCTCCTCGGCGGCGTCGAGATAGCGCACCTTCGGATTGCGGTCGATCTTCGGCTTCTCGACGTCGCGGATCGGGTGCTCGGTGATCTTCTTGAGCCGCTGCGCGCGGGTGAACACGCCCGACAGGCCCATGATGTCGCGCTGTGCCGTGGTCGGCTTCACGCCTTCATTCAGCCGGGTGATCTTCCAGTTCTCGACGAGCTCGGTCGTGATGCTCGCAAGCGGCCGGCCGTACCAGGTGCCGAACAGGTGTTCGATGCGCTCCAGGCTCACGGTGGCGGTCGTAGGGCGGTGCGCGCGCAGCCAAGGCGCATAGGTGCCTTCGATGAATTCGCCGAGCGTGAGCCGCTCAGCGCCGTCTATACCGTGCAGCGGCTCGCGGCCGTGGGCAGCGTTGCCGAATACCTGCGCAGCCCGCTCGCGCGCCTGGTCTGGTGTCAGGTGGCCGACCTTGCCGATCGTCACGCGCCGGCCGCGCCCTAGTTGCACGACGTAGGACCGCACGCCCGACGGCTGCACGCGCACGATAAAGCCCGTCAGTCGCTCGTCACTGATCTCGAACGGCTTCTCGCGCGGCTGCGCGGCCTTGCTCGCGAGTAGCTTTGCACCAATGATCGCCCGCACGTCCGGACCTCGATTCTCTCAACGCGTGGCAGTGAAATTGCCGCTTGCACTGCACTTCTAAGTGCAAGTAGAGTATACAGCCGTAGATTACGGCAGCAAGCGAGAGACGGCGGGAGTTATCGCGAAGTGCTGGAAATCAAGGCATTTCGCGTCGATTCGGGTGCAAGTGATTGAGTGGCCGAGAAGTACCGAAAAGGGGCTTTTTCGGATTCGTAATGATGGGGTCGTCTGTTCGAATCAGACAAGCGGCACCATTTGCTCGCGGCTATTTCGTGCCGGCTTCCTGGTCCCACGCGAGCATGTCGCCCGTCATGTGCAGCAGCCGCGAGAATCCTGCGTCGTGCAGCGTCGCGAGCGCCTGCGCGGCGCGCCTGCCGCTCCTGCAATAGACGACGATCGGCTGGTCTTT
>JAKORH010000341.1 GCA_029777935.1 Pseudomonadota bacterium | reverse complement strand
GTCCAGGGGCGCCGCCGTTCGCGGCTTTGTGCTGTACGTGGTCGGCGAGGGCAGCGAGAAGAAGCAGGCCGATTTCGCGGCCGAAGTCGCGGCGCAGGCCGCGGCGGCGCGAGGCTAGGCGGGCGCCGATGGCAACACCGGCGCACAAGCGGGTCCTGCTGAAGCTGTCGGGCGAAGCCCTGATGGGCGAGGACGCGTTCGGCATCAACCGCGAGACGATCGAGCGGATGGTCGCCGACATCGGTGAGGTGGTGCGGCTCGGCGTGGAACTGGCAATCGTGATCGGCGGCGGCAACATCTTCCGCGGCATCGCGCTCGGCGCCGAGGGCATGGACCGCGCCACCGCGGACTACATGGGCATGATGGCCACCGTGATGAACGCGATGGCGCTGCAGGACGCAATGCGCCGCGCGGGCATCGAGGCGCGCGTGCAGTCGGCACTTAACATCGAGCAGGTGGTCGAACCGTACATTCGGCCCAAGGCGATCCGGTATCTGGAGGAAGGCAAGGTCGTGATCTTCGCCGCCGGTACCGGCAACCCCTTCTTCACCACCGACACGGCCGCCGCGCTGCGCGGCTCCGAGATGGGCGTGGAGGTCGTGCTGAAGGCGACCAAGGTCGACGGCGTGTACTCGGCCGACCCGAAGAAGGACAAGAAGGCCACGCGCTACGCGACGATCTCGTTCGACGAGGCGCTCGGCAGGCGGCTGCAGATCATGGACGCGACCGCGTTCGCGCTGTGCCGCGACCAGCGCCTGCCGATCAAGGTCTTTAACATCAACAAGCCCGGGGCGCTCAGGCGCGTGGTGTTGGGCGAGGACGAGGGTACGCTGGTGCACGTGTAGCCGCCGAACCGAAGGAGACGGTATGAACATCGCGGAAATCCGCAAGACGACCGAGCAGAAGATGAACAAATCGGTCGAGGCGCTGAAGCACGACCTGACCAAGATCCGCACCGGCCGCGCCCACACCGGGCTGCTCGACCACATCCAGGTCGACTACTACGGCACGCTGGTGCCGCTGGCGCAGGTGGCCAACGTGGGGCTCGCCGACGCACGCACGATCTCGATCCAGCCGTGGGAAAAGAAGATGGTGCAACCGATCGAGAAGGCGATCCGCGAATCCGACCTCGGACTGAATCCCGCGACCACCGGCGACGTGATCCGCGTGCCGATGCCGCCGCTGACCGAGGAGCGGCGCAAGGAACTGACCAAGGTCGTGCGCCACGAGGGCGAGAACGCGCGCGTGGCGGTGCGCAATCTGCGGCGTGACGCGATCACGCACCTGAAGGAACTGCTGAAGAAGAAGGAAGTCGCCGAGGACGAGGAGCGGCGCGCGCAGGAGGAGATCCAGAAGATGACCGACCGCCACATCGCCGATATCGACAAGTTGGTCGCCGAGAAGGAAAAGGAGATCATGACGGTCTGAATGACCGCACGATCGCGCCGCCCGTGCAAAGCGCACCACGCCAGGTCATCCCGCGCCATGTAGCCATCATCATGGATGGCAACGGCCGCTGGGCGACCGCGCGCCACCTGCCGCGGGTGGCGGGGCATTCGCGCGGCGTGGACGCGGTGCGCAACGCGGTCGAGGCTGCCGGCCGGCGCGGCGTCGAATACCTGACGCTGTTCGCGTTCAGCTCCGAGAACTGGAAGCGTCCGCAGGACGAGGTGAGCACGCTGATGCGGCTGTTCGTCAATGCGCTCGAGAAGGAAGTCGACAAGCTGAACGACAACGGGGTGCGGCTGCGCGTGGTGGGCGAAATGAGCGCGTTCGACGCCCGTCTGCAACGGCTGATCGGCGATGCCCAGATCCGCACCGCCGGCAACGCCCGGCTGCATCTGACGGTGTGCGCGAGCTACGGCGGGCGCTGGGACATCACGCAGGCGATGCAGTCGCTGCTGCGCGCACAGCCGGAGCTGGCCGCGCACCCGGAGCGCCTCGACGAGAACCTGCTGGGATCCCGACTGGCGCTCGCGTTCGCTCCCGAGCCCGATCTGCTGATCCGTACCGGCGGCGAACAGCGCATCAGCAACTTCCTGCTGTGGCAGCTCGCCTATTCGGAACTGTACTTCACCGATCTGCTGTGGCCGGATTTCGACGCGGCCGCGCTCGACGCGGCGCTGGCGTGGTTCGCCACGCGCGAGCGGCGTTTCGGGCGCACCAGCGCGCAACTCGCGGTGGCCGGTTGAGTCGGCGATGCTGAAGCAGCGCGTCATCACGGCGGTGGTCCTGCTGGCGCTGCTGGCGGCGGCGCTGGCCGCGGGCGAGACTGCGTTCGCCGCCGCGATGTCGATTCTGCTCGGGGCCGGCGCATTCGAGTGGCTGCGACTGGCGCAGCACAGTGCCGGCGTTGCACTCGCCGGCTCGGTCGTGTTCGGCGCCGCGCTGTTCTCGATCCAGTTGGCGCAGCTTGCCACGCCGGAACTTGTTGCGCTGTCCTGCATGGCCGCGCTGCCGGTCTGGCTCGTGCTCGCCGGGTTGCTGGTTCGCGCGCAGACGGATTCCGCCCGCATTCCGCGCGCGGCGTCGACGCTGCTGTGCGCGGCGCTGCTCTTCGTCGCGGCGCTCGGCGCGCTCGAGCTGCTGCGTCACGGGGTCACGCTGCTGATCTCGGCTCTGGCGATCGTGTGGGTCGCGGACATCGCCGCCTACTTCGCCGGCAAGCGCTGGGGCCGGACGAAGCTGGCATCCAGGATCAGTCCGGGCAAGACCTGGGCCGGCGTGATCGGCGCGGTGGTTGCGGTGCTCCTACTGGCACTCGCCATGGAGTGGCTGGCGCCGAGTTGGCCGCTTTTCACCACATTGCTGCTGCGGCGGCTGCCGCTGGCGGCGGCGCTCGCGGTGCTCGTCGCGCTGGTGGCACTGTCGATCGTCGGCGACCTGTTCGAGAGCCTGCTGAAGCGGCAGGTCGGCGCCAAGGACAGCGGCAGGACACTGCCGGGGCACGGCGGCGTGCTCGACCGCATCGATGCGCTGCTGCCGGTCGTTCCGGCTGCGGCGCTGCTGGCGTCGAAGGTGCTGCCATGAGCCCGCCGGGCCGCCCCAAGGGCGAATCCCCGAGCGCGCAGCGCGAGGGTAGTCCAGTGACCGCGCACGGCCGCTCCGAAGCGCTCATCCCGCAGCGCGCAGCGCGGAGGGTAGTCCAGTGAGACGCGTGACGATCCTCGGCGCCACCGGATCGATCGGCGCCAGCAGCCTCGATGTCATCGCGCGCCATCCGGACCGCTTCGCGGTGCACGCATTGACCGCCGGCAGCAACGTCGAGGCGCTGGCGGATCTTGCCGCACGCTTCCGCCCCGAGGTGGCGGTGATCGCCGACGGCATGCGGGAAATTTCGTTGCGCCGGGCGCTGCACGCGCGCGGGCTCGCGACGCGCGCGTGCGCCGGCGTGGGAGCGCTGGCGGAAGTCGCCGCGGACGCGCGCTGCGACACGGTGATCGCGGCGATCGTCGGCGCGGCAGGACTTCTGCCGACACTGGCGGCGGCCCGAGCGGGCAAGCGCGTGCTGCTTGCCAACAAGGAGGCGCTGGTGTGCGCGGGCGCGCTGCTGATCGACGCAGTGGCTAGCGGCGGAAGCAAACTGCTGCCACTCGACAGCGAGCACAGCGCGCTGCACCAGTGCCTGACCGGCGCGCCGGCCGGCGTGCGCGACGTGCGGCGGCTCATCCTGACCGCGTCGGGCGGGCCGTTCCGCGCGCGGCGCGACCTGTCGCGCGTGACGCCCGACGAAGCGTGCGCCCATCCGAACTGGGTCATGGGGCGCAAGATTTCGGTCGATTCGGCGACCCTGATGAACAAGGGGCTCGAAGTGATCGAGGCGCGCTGGCTGTTCGGCATCGGGCCCGAACGCATCGAGGTCGTCGTGCACCCGCAGAGCGTGGTGCACTCGATGGTGGAATTCGCCGACGGCTCGGTGATCGCCCAGTGCGGCACGCCCGACATGCGCACGCCGATCGCGTACGCGCTGGCCTATCCCGACCGCGTCGAAAGCGGCTCCGGACGGCTCGACTTCGCCGCGCTCGGCGCGCTCACCTTCGAAGCTCCCGACCGCACGCGCTTCCCTTGCCTCGGGCTGGCCTACCAGGCGCTCGCCCATGGCGGCAGCGCGGCGGCGGTGCTGAATGCGGCCAACGAGATCGCGGTCGAGGCGTTTCTGGCGCAGCGCCTGCCGTTCACGCGCATCGCCGGAGTGATCGAAGACACGATGGCGCGTGCCGACAGCCGCGCGCCGGCGGCGGTCGACGACGTGCTCGACATCGATCGCGCGGCGCGGCGAGTCGCGCGCGAAGCCGTGCAGCGGTGCGCCGCGACGGCACAGGTCTAAGGAGGACGCGTGACGCTGCTGACAACCGTCGTTGCCTTCGTCTTCACGCTTGGCGTGCTGATCGTCGTGCACGAATTCGGCCACTTCTGGGTCGCGCGCCGCTGCGGCGTCAAGGTGCTGCGCTTTTCGATCGGCTTCGGCCGGCCGCTCTGGCGCGGAATGCGCGGAGAGACGGAATGGGTGCTGGCCGCCGTTCCACTCGGCGGCTACGTGCGCATGCTCGACGAGCGCGACACCGACCTCGGACCGATTCCCGCGCGCGAACTGCCGCGCGCGTTCAACCGGCAGTCGATCGCCAGACGCGTGGCGATCGTGCTGGCCGGGCCGGCCGCGAACTTCCTGCTTGCGATCGGCGTGTACTGGTCGCTGAACGTGGTCGGCGTGTACGAACCGCGCGCGGTGGTCGCCGCACCGGCGGCCGGCACGCCCGCGGAGCGCGCCGGCTTCCGCGCCGGCGACCTGGTGCGCGCGATCGACGGGGAAGCCGTGCGCTCGTGGAACGATGTCAACTGGCAGGTGCTGCGCGGAGCGGTCGACCGCAGCACGCTCGACGTGACGGTCGAATCGAGCGGCGTCACGCGCGCACTGCGGCTCGACCTGACGCAACTGGCGCGCACCGATCTGGAATCGAACCCGCTGGCGCGCGCGGGGCTCGCGCTGTACGGCGGACCGCCGCGCCTCGGCCGCATCGGCGAGGGCAGCGCGGCCGAGAAGGCGGGGCTGAAGCTCGGCGATCGCGTGCTCGAGATCGACCGCAAGCCGCTGTCGTCGGCGCGCGCGCTGATCGAACGCGTGCGCAATGCGCCCGAGGCGCCGCTCGAGTTCCTGGTCGAGCGCGACGGCACGCAGCGCGCGCTGACGGTGACGCCCGCGCGCGTGACCGACAAGGACGGCAAGGTCATCGGCCGCATCGGCGCCGAGATTTCCGACCGGCCGGAGATGGTCGAGGTGCAGTACGGTCCGTTCGAGGCGGTGGGGCTGGCGCTGAACCGCACGTGGGAGACGTCGGCGTTCTCGTTGCAGATGCTGTGGAAGATGGTTGCCGGCGAAGCATCGTGGAAGAACCTGTCGGGCCCGATCACGATCGCCGATTACGCCGGGCAGACCGCGCGGCTCGGCGGCGCCGCGTTTCTGAATTTCATCGCCCTCGTGTCGATCAGCCTCGGCGTGCTGAACCTGCTGCCGATTCCGATGCTCGATGGCGGACACTTGCTGTACTATGCGATCGAAGTCCTCAAGGGCAGCCCGCCGGCCGACTGGGTCGTGGAGTGGGGCCACCGCGCAGGGATCGGTGTGCTCGTTCTCCTCACCGCGCTGGCGCTATACAACGATGTGACGCGGCTGCTGTTCTGAAGTCTCAGAGATCTTGAAGAAAGCGACCCGCTTGCACCGCCGCCCGAGTCGCGGCGCGATCCCGTTGCGTGCCGCCGCCGCCGCGGTGCTCTCGGTCTTCGGATTAGCCGCCGCCGCACAGGAGTTCACGGTGCGCGACATCCGCGTCGAAGGCATCCAGCGCACCGAGGCGGGCACCGTCTTCAGCTACCTGCCGCTGCGCGTAGGCGACCGCTACGACCCGGAAAAGGGCGAAGCCGCGATCCGCGCGCTGTACGCCACGGGGCTGTTCAAGGACGTGCGGCTCGAGGCCGAGGGCGACGTGCTGGTGGTGATCGTCGAGGAGCGGCCGGCGATCGCGGCGGTCGAGCTGAACGGCATCAAGGAGTTCGACAAGGACACGGTCAAGAAGTCGCTGCGCGACGTGGGCCTGGCCGAGGCGCGCGTGCTCGACCGCTCGCTGCTGGAACGCGCCGAGCAGGAGCTGAAGCGCCAGTATCTGAGCCGCGGCCGCTACGACGTGAAGGTCACCACGACCCTGACGCCGGTCGAACGCAACCGCGTCAACGTCACGATCGCGGTCGACGAGGGCGAGCCGGCCAGCATCCGCGAGATCCGCTTCACCGGCAACAGGACGTTCACCGACGGCCAGCTGCGCTCGGAGATGGAGCTGTCCACGCCGGGGTGGCTCACCTGGTACACCAAGCGCGATCAGTATTCCCGCCAGAAGCTGACCGGCGACCTGGAGACGCTGCGCAGCTTCTATCTGAACCGCGGCTACCTCGACTTCAACCTCGAGTCGACCCAGGTCTCGATCAGCGAGAACAAGCGCGACATCTACCTGACGCTGAACCTGTCCGAGGGCGAGCGCTACACGGTGTCGGAGGTCAAGCTCGCGGGCGAACTGCTGGGGCTGGACAACGAGTTGCGTGCGCTGATCGACGTCAAGCCGGGCGACACCTTCAACGCCGAACGGCTGAACACGATTTCCAAGCGCATCACCGACCGGCTGGGCCAGCTCGGCTACGCGTTCGCGACCGCCAATCCGGTGCCGGAAGCCAACCGCGACAAGCGCCAGGTCGCGTTCACGATCTTCGTCGATCCGGGCCGGCGCGTGTACGTGCGGCGCGTGAACGTGACCGGCAATACGCGCACGCGCGATGACGTGATCCGGCGCGAAGTGCGCCAGTTCGAAAGCGCCTGGTACGACGCCGAGAAGGTGCGGCTGTCGCGCGACCGCATCGACCGGCTCGGCTACTTCGAGAAGGTCGAGGTCGAAACGCCCGCGGTGCCGGGCTCGATCGACCAGATCGACGTCAACTTGAACGTGAAGGAGCGGCCGACCGGCAGCGTGCAGGCGGGCGCCGGTTACTCGAGCACGGAGAAGCTGGTGCTGCAGGCCGCCTACACGCAGCAGAACGTGCTCGGCAGCGGGCAGGCGATTTCGTTCGAGGTCAACACCAGCCGCGCCACGCGCACGTTCGCCGTCACGCACGTCGATCCGTACGTGACGCTGGACGGCATCAGCCGCACCGTCGAGCTGTACGACCGCCGCTCCGATCTGGCGCGGCTGAACCTCGGCAGCGTCGACCTCGCTCAGCGCGGCGGGGCGGTGCGCTTCGGCGTGCCTTTCACCGAATTCGACACGGTGTATTTCGGCCTCGGTTACGAAGGCACGCGCATCAGCCTGACCGACTTCTCGCCGTTCCGCTACATCGATTACGTGAACCGCTTCGGCAAGAGCCCCGATGCGGTGATCGGCACGGTCGGCTGGTCGCGTGACAACCGCGACAACCTGCTGGTGCCCACGCGCGGCCGTTATCAGCGCGCCTTCCTCGAGGCGTCGCTGCCGGTGCTCGATCTGAACTACTACCGCGCCACCTACCAGTACCAGCAGTTCCTGGCGCTGACGAGCCGCTTCACGCTGGCGTTCAACGGCGAGGCCGGCTACGGCGGCGCGTACGGCGGCAAGTCGTTTCCGCTGTTCAAGAACTTCTACGGCGGCGGCATCGGCAGCGTGCGCGGATTCGAGGGCGGAACGCTGGGTCCGCGCGACGCCAACGGCCAGCCGCTGGGCGGCACGCGACGGATCAACGGTTCGATCGAAGCGCTGGCGCCGCTGCCCGGCGCCGACCGCACGTTGCGCGCGCTCGCGTTCGTCGACGCCGGCCAGGTGTGGGGCGAGGGCGAGCGGATCCGTTTCGGCGACCTGCGCGCGTCGGTCGGCCTCGGCATCGCGTGGATCTCGCCGATCGGTCCGATGAAGATCAGCTTCGCGCTGCCGGTGCGCAAGAGCGCGACCGATCACCTGCAGCGCTTCCAGTTCCAGATCGGCACCGGTTTCTGAGCACGCAGCACGCGCTCGCGGCGATCGCTATGGCAGAATTCAGCACCTTTTGCGCATCAGGGGCGCGAATGAATCGAATGATCCGCAGCGTGACTCATCTGCTGGCGATTGCGCTGCTGGCCGGAGCCGCCGCGCCGCTGGCTGCACAGGAACTGAGAGTCGGGTACGTCAATTCCGAGCGCATCCTGCGCGATTCGACGCCCGCCAAGGCCGCGACCGCGAAGCTCGAGCAGGAGTTCTCCAAGCGCGACAAGGAACTGCAGGACATGGGCGCGAAGCTGAAGGTCGCGGCCGACAAGTTCGAGAAGGACGCGCCGGTGCTGGCCGAGAGCGAGCGCGCGCGGCGCCAGCGTGAACTGACCGAGCTGGACCGCGACTTCCAGCGCCGCCAGCGCGAATTCCGCGAGGACCTGAACCAGCGCCGCAACGAGGAGCTGCAGTCGCTGCTGGAGCGCGCGCAGCGCATCGTGCGCCAGATCGCCGAGCAGGAGAAGTACGACCTGATCGTGCAGGACGCCGTCTTCTTCAGCCCGCGCGTCGACATCACCGACAAGGTGCTCAAGGCGCTGAACAACGCCAGGTAGCGATGGCCGGCGCGGGCCTGACCGTAGCGCGGCTGGCCGACGCGATCGAGCGTCGCACGCAGTCGAGACTGGCGGCCCGCATCCTCGGCGACGGCGCGCGCGCGATCCACAGTGCCGCGCCGCTCGAAGACGCGCAACCGCATCAGCTCGCCTTTCTCGCCAATCGCCGCTACCGCGCGGCGGCAGTCGCGACGCGCGCCGGCGCGATCGTGCTCTCCCCGCAGGACCGGGAGCAGATCTTTCCGCAGCCGCCGGTGACCGCGACGCTGATCGAGTGCGCGGCACCGTACGCGTGGTTCGCCTTCGCGACGCAGGAGCTGGCACCGGCAGAACCGTCGAGCGCGGGGATCGATCCGGCCGCGACCGTCGCGGACGGCGCGCGCGTCGATGCCGACGCCCATGTCGGGCCGCACGCGACGATCGAGGCCGACGCGGTGGTCGGCGCGCGTGCCCAGATCGGGGCCGGCAGCTTCATCGGGCGGGGCGCGCTCATCGGCGCCGACACGCGCATCATGGCCGGCGTGCAGGTACATGCGCACTGCGTTATCGGCGCCCGCTGCATCGTTCACTCGGGCGCGGTGATCGGTGCCGACGGCTTCGGCTTCGCGCCCTTCGACGGCCGCTGGGTCAAGATCCCGCAGACCGGCCGCGCCGTGATCGGCGACGACGTGGAGATCGGCGCCAACACGACGATCGACCGCGGCGCGATGGGCGACACGGTGATCGAGGACGGCTGCAAGCTCGACAACCAGATCCAGGTTGCGCACAACTGCCGTATCGGCGCGCACACGGTGATCGCCGGGTGCGTCGGTATCGCCGGCAGCGCGAACATCGGCCGCAATTGCCAGCTCGGCGGCGCGGCGATGATCGCCGGTCACCTGACGATCGCCGACGGCTGCGTGATCGGCGGCGGCACGCTGGTGGCGCGCAGCATCACCGCGCCAGGCCACTACAGCGCCGTGTTCCCGCTGATGAACCACCGCGACTGGGAGCGCAACGCGGCGGCGCTGCGGCACCTCGACGAGTTGCGCGACCGCGTGCGTGCGCTCGAACGGCAACTCGACACCAAGGGCTCGTCGTGATGGACATCCACGAAATCCTGCGCCACCTGCCGCACCGCTACCCGATCATCCTGGTCGACCGCGTGCTGGAACTGGAGGCCGGCAAACGCATCGTGGCGCTGAAGAACGTGACGATCAACGAGCCGTTCTTCACCGGCCACTTTCCGCACTACCCGGTGATGCCGGGCGTGCTGATCATCGAGGCGATGGCGCAGGCCGCCGCGCTGCTGTCGTTCGTCACTTTCGACAAGCGGGCCGACGCGGATTCGCTGTACTACTTCGCCGGCATCGACGGCGCTCGCTTCAAGCGGCCGGTGGAGCCGGGCGACCAGCTGCGGC
>JAKORH010000340.1 GCA_029777935.1 Pseudomonadota bacterium | reverse complement strand
TCGTTGTCCGTCTGCGCCGGGCGTTCGATCGCGGCGCGCGGATAGAACGGTCCGAGCGTCTGCGCCGGTGTGGCGCGGTGCTCACGAGTGGTCTGTGTGCCGGCGATCGCGGGCGCGACGGCGAGCGCGCCGAGCGCGGCCAGTGCGCGCCGTCGGCGCAGCGTGGGCAGATTGTCGGGTCGCATGGCGTCGGCCTCTCGCAACGGGCGATTCCTCTGTGACGGTCGTTGGCGATTTCCGTTCCGCGTCGCGGCATAATTGCACTTCAAGCCGGAAAGACCATGCCGCAAACGCTGTACGACAAGCTGTGGGACGCCCACGTGGTGCACGTCGAGGACGACGGGACCACTATCCTCTACATCGACCGCCACCTCGTGCACGAGGTGACGTCGCCGCAGGCGTTCGAGGGCCTGCGTCTGGCGGGCCGCAAACCGTGGCGCACGAATTCGATCGTCGCCACCGCCGATCACAACACGCCGACCACCGGTTGGGAGCGCGGCTACGACGGCATCAGCGATCCGATCAGCAAGGAGCAGATCGTCACGCTCGACGCCAACATCCGGCAGTACGGCGCAGCGGCCTACTTCCCGTTCCTCGACCGTCGCCAGGGCATCGTGCACGTGATCGGCCCGGAACAAGGCGCCACGCTGCCGGGCATGACCGTCGTGTGCGGCGATTCGCACACCAGCACGCACGGCGCGTTCGGCGCGCTGGCCTTCGGCATCGGCACCAGCGAGGTCGAGCACGTGCTCGCCACGCAGACGCTGCTGATGAAGAAGGCGAAGAACATGCTGGTCAAGGTCGACGGCGCGCTGCCGTTCGGCTGCACCGCGAAGGACATCGTGCTCGCGGTGATCGGCAGGATCGGTACCGCGGGCGGTACCGGCTGCGCGATCGAGTTCGCCGGCAGCACAGTGGAAGCTCTGTCGATGGAAGGGCGGATGACTGTCTGCAACATGGCGATCGAGGCCGGCGCACGCGCCGGCATGGTCGCGGTCGACGGCAAGACGATCGAGTTCCTGAAAGGCCGGCCGTTCTCGCCGCAGGGCGATACGTTCGACGAGGCGGCGCGCTACTGGCGCACGCTGAAGAGCGATCCTGGCGCTACGTTCGACATCGCGATCGAATTGCGCGCGGAGACGCTGAAGCCGCAGGTGACGTGGGGCACGTCGCCGGAGATGGTGACGACGGTCGACGCCCGAGTGCCCGATCCGGATGCGGAGAAGGACCCGGTCAAGCGCGAGGGCTACGCGCGGGCGCTGAAGTACATGGGTCTGATGCCGAACACTCCGGTATCGGATATCCGGATCGACAAGGTGTTCATCGGTTCGTGCACTAACTCGCGCATCGAGGACCTGCGCGAGGCGGCGTGGGTGATCAGGCGACTCGGCAAGCGCGTCGCGCCGAACGTCCGGCTGGCGATGGTCGTGCCGGGTTCGGGACTGGTGAAGGCGCAGGCCGAGCGCGAAGGGCTCGATCGCGTGTTTACCGCCGCCGGGTTCGAATGGCGCGAGCCGGGCTGCTCGATGTGCCTGGCGATGAACGCCGATCGGCTCGAACCGGGCGAGCGCTGCGCGTCGACCTCGAACCGCAATTTCGAGGGGCGTCAGGGCGCCGGCGGCCGCACGCACCTGGTGTCGCCGGCGATGGCGGCGGCGGCGGCGCTCGAAGGACACTTCGTCGATGTGCGGCGTCTTGGATAGCGAAGAAAGGAGAACTCCAGTGAAGAAAGTGCTGCTGGTGCTGGCGGTGCTGTTTGGCGTCGCGGCCTGCAATACGTTCGAGGGTTTCGGCAAGGATGTCCAGAAAGCCGGCGAGACGATCGAAGGCGCTGCGAAGAAGAAGTAGCCGATGGAACGATTCAACGTCCACCAGGGTCTGGTCGCGCCGCTCGACCGCGCGAACGTCGACACCGACGCGATCATCCCGAAGCAGTTCCTGAAGTCGATCCACCGGTCGGGCTTCGGTCCGAACCTGTTCGACGAATGGCGCTATCTGGATCACGGTGAACCCGGGATGGACAACGGCAGACGGCCGCTGAACCCCGAGTTCGTGCTGAACCAGCCGCGCTACAAGGACGCGTCGATCCTGCTGGCGCGCAAGAACTTCGGCTGTGGCTCGTCGCGCGAGCACGCTCCGTGGGCGTTGCAGCAGTATGGCTTCCGCGCGCTGATCGCGCCAAGCTACGCCGATATCTTCTACAACAACTGCCTGAAGAACGGGCTGCTGCCGATCGTGCTGCCCGAACTCGTGGTTGACCGCCTGTTCCACGAGGCCACTGCTTTCGTCGGCTACCGGCTGACAATCGACCTGCCGCGGCAGGTGGTGGTCGAGCGCGGCGGTGCCGAGCACGCGTTCGACCTCGCGCCGTTCCGCAAGCATTGCCTGATCGACGGGCTCGACGACATCGGTCTGACGCTGCAGCACAAGGACCAGATCGCCGCCTTCGAAAGGCAGCGGCTGGCGAGATTTCCCTGGCTGGTGAAGACGACCTGAATTCGCACTTCGCATCGTCGCGGGCGCGAGCGGAGTGAAGAGGAGGCCCGCGAGGAAGCAATCATGAAGATCGCAGTGCTGCCCGGCGACGGCATCGGAACCGAAATCGTCGCCGAGGCGGTCAAGGTATTGCAGGCGCTCGGTGAACGTTTCGAACTCGAGTTCGCCGACGCCGGCGGCACCGCATTCGAGAAGCACGGCCATCCGCTGCCGGCCGCGACGCTGAAGCTCGCGCAGGATGCCGACGCAGTGCTGTTCGGCGCAGTCGGCGACTGGAGGTACGACAAGCTTGAGCGCGCGCTGCGGCCGGAGCAGGCGATTCTCGGGCTGCGCAAGGGGCTCGGGCTGTTTGCGAATTTCCGCCCGGCGATCCTGTATCCGGAGTTGGCGGCAGCGTCGTCACTGAAGCCGGAAGTCGTGTCCGGTCTCGACATCCTGATCGTCCGCGAGCTGACCGGCGACATCTACTTCGGCCAACCGCGCGGACGCCGTACCTCACCCGACGGTGCGTTCGCCGGGCAGCCGGAGGCGTTCGACACGATGCGTTATTCGCGGCCGGAGATCGAGCGCATCGCGCACGTCGCGTTCCTCGCCGCGCGCAAGCGCGGCAAGAAGGTCACCAGCGTGGACAAGGCCAACGTTCTGGAGACGTTCCAGTTCTGGAAGGACGTGGTGACCGAGGTGCACTTGCAGTATCGCGATATCGAACTGGAGCACATGTACGTCGACAACGCTGCGATGCAGCTGGTGCGGGCGCCGAAGAACTTCGACGTGATCGTCACCGGCAACATGTTCGGCGACATCCTGAGCGACGAGGCGGCCATGCTGACCGGCTCGATCGGCATGCTGCCGTCCGCGTCGCTGAACGAGCGCAACCAGGGGCTGTACGAGCCGAGCCACGGCAGCGCGCCCGACATCGCAGGCAAGGGCGTGGCCAATCCGCTCGCGACGATCCTGTCGGCGGCGATGCTGCTGCGCTATTCGGGCGACCGCGCCGCGCAGGCCGAGCGCATCGAGGCGGCGGTCAAGCGTGTGCTCGCCGGTGGCCTGCGCACGCCTGACATCTGGAGCGAGGGCATGCGAAAGGTGGGAACGAAACAGATGGGCGACGCGGTGGTGGCGGCGTTGTGACGGATGCAAACGAAAGAGGTGCAGCGATGAAAGTGGGAATCGTCGGTTTGCGCGGGATGGTCGGTTCGGTGCTGATGGACCGGATGGCCGCGGAAAATGACTTCGATCTGTTCGACTCGGTGTTCTTCAGCACGTCGAACGCGGGCGGCGCGGCGCCGAAGGTCAAGCGCGCCGGGCCGACGCTGAAGGATGCCAGCGATCTGGCGACTCTCGCGGCGTGCGACACGATCATCACCTGCCAGGGCGGCGACTACACGAACGAAATCCATCCGAAGCTGCGCGCCGCCGGTTGGAACGGCTACTGGATCGACGCCGCGTCCGCGCTCCGAATGAAGGACGACGCGGTGATCATCCTCGACCCGGTCAACCTGCCGGTGATCCGCAGCGCGTTGGCCAAGGGTGTCAAGGACTACATCGGCGGCAACTGCACGGTGAGCCTGATGATGCTGGCGATCGACGGGCTGCTGAAGGCGGACCTCGTCGAGTGGGTCACCGCGATGACCTATCAGGCCGCGTCCGGCGCCGGCGCACCGAACATGCGCGAACTGATCGAACAGATGGGCCACGCGCAGGCGGCGGTCAGGGACCTGCTGTCCGATCCCAGATCGGCGATCCTCGAGATCGATCGCAAGGTCACGGACGCACTGCGCTCCGAGACGCTGCCGAAAGCCAACTTCGGCGTGCCATTGGCGGGCAGCCTGATTCCCTGGATCGACAAGGATCTGGGCAACGGTGTCAGCCGGGAGGAGTGGAAGGGCGGCGCCGAGTGCAACAAGATCCTCGGCCGGCCACAGATGGGTCAGCCGGGTTCAGTCATCGTCGAGGGTATCTGCGTACGGATCGGCGCGATGCGCTGCCATAGCCAGGCGCTGACGATCAAGTTGAAACGCGACCTGCCGCTGCCCGAGATCGAGAAGATGCTGGCCGAAGCCAACCGCTGGGTGCGCGTGGTTCCGAACAGGCGAGAAGACAGCATTCGCGAGTTGTCGCCGGCACGCGTCAGCGGCACCATGGAAGTTCCGATCGGCAGGTTGCGCAAGCTTGCTATGGGCGGCGAGTACCTGTCTGCGTTCACGATCGGTGACCAGTTGCTGTGGGGCGCGGCGGAGCCGCTGCGCCGCATGCTGCGGCTACTGCTGAATCGGCTCGATTGAAGCTGCGCGTGTCTCCACGACATCCCCGTCCATCAGCCGTCAGGACGAGGAGTTGCGGCGGTTTGTCAGCTTGCGCCGCTAAGTCACTGATGTTAAGTTCGAAATCAAACCTGATCGCCCCTGAGAGGCAGCCGTGGCAATGAAGAAATCGACTCGAGATTCGGCGCGGTCCGCGCTCGCGGTTGCGATCGGCCTGGCGTTCGCGGTGCCGGTGGTCGATGCCGCCAGCCTCGGACGATTGACCGTGCATTCGGCGCTTGGTCAGCCCTTGCGCGCAGAGGTCGAGGTGACATCGGTTACGCCGCAGGAAGCGGCATCGCTTGGTGTGCGGCTCGCGCCCGCGAGCGCGTTCCGGCAGGCGAATCTCGAATTCAATCCGGCGCTGGCCTCGCTGCGTTTTGCGCTCGACAAGCGCGGCGACGGCCGCTACGTGGTGCGCGTGTCTTCGGCCACTGCGGTCAACGAACCTTTCCTGGACCTGCTGCTCGAGCTGAATTCGTCGGCCGGCCGCGTGCTGCGCGAGTACACGGTGCTGCTCGATCCGCCGGCGCTCAAGACTGCGCCCGATGTGATCGCGCCAGTCGCGCGCGGACCGGCCGCCGCGCCCGCACCGGCGGCTGCACCCGCGGCTGCGCCTTCGCCTTCGCCTGTGCAGGCGCCGGCTCCTGCGCCCGCCGCGGCCGCTGCTCCACCGGCACCTGCGGCGGCACCTGCACTGGCGGCTGGATCGAACTACACGGTCCAGCGCGGCGACACGCTGGGCAAGATCGCGCAGCAAACCAAGCCGGCAGCGGCGTCGCTCGATCAGATGCTGGTCTCGCTGTTCCGCGCCAATCCGGAGGCGTTCGCGGCGAAGAACATGAACAACCTGCGCGCGGGCAGCACGCTGCGTATTCCTTCCGAGAGCGACACGCTCGCGGTCGGTGCAGCCGACGCCCGGCGCGAGGTCTCCGCGCAAAGCGCCGACTTCGCGCAATACCGGAGCCGGCTGGCGCAGGCGGCCGGCACGACCGGTGCAGCGGAGGCGCCGGCGGCCGGTCGAGGTCGCGTGACGACGAAGGTGGAAGACAAGGGTGCGCCCGTTCGCACGGGCGACCAGTTGAAGATCGCGAAGGAAGAGAAGGGATCTGCCGGCGCGGCTTCTGCGACCAAGGCGGCAGACGAGGCTGTCGCGCGCGAAAGGCAGATCAAGGAACTGCAGCAGCGCGTTGCCGAACTCGAGCAGACGAACCAGAAACTGCAGCAGGCGCTCGAGCTGCAGAGCAAGGCGGGTGCGCAAGCGCAGAAGACGGCGGAGGCGAAGGGCGCTCCTGCGGCAACGCCGCCTGCACCGGCACCGGCCGTCGAGCCGGTCGCGAAGGCGCCCGCCCCGGCGGAGCCGGCGAAAGAGGAACCGGCGCGGGCTGAAGCACCCAAGGCGGAGGCGCCGAAAGCCGAAGCGCCCAAACCGGAGGCGCCGAAGGCCGAAGCGCCGAAAGCGGAGCCGGCGAAGCCAGCACCGGCCAAGGAAGCGCCGGCCGAACAGCCGGGATTCCTGCAGAACCTCCTCGGCGATTCGAGCGCGTACACGATCGGCGGTCTGGCTGCGATCGTCGTCGCGCTGGTCGGGTTCGCTGCCTATCGGCGCCGCAAGGCGGCCGATCAGAAGGGCGATTTCGAGATGGCCGACGGACTGCGCGGCAATTCGCTGTTCGGGCAGACCGGCGGGCAGAGCGTCGACACTGCAGCGACCAGCACGTTCAACTCGAGCTTCATCCCGGCCACGTCGCAGCTCGACTCCAATGAAGTCGATCCGGTCGCCGAGGCCGATGTGTACATCGCCTACGGCCGCGAAGAGCAGGCGGAAGAGATCCTCAAGGAGGCGCTGCGTCTGCAACCCGATCGCCATCCGGCGCGCGCGAAGCTGCTCGAGATCTACTCGCGCCGCAGCGACAAGGCATCGTTCAATGCGGTGGCGCAGGAGCTGAAGGATCGCACCGGCGGCATGGGCGAGGAATGGGACCGCGCGGTCAAGCTCGGCCGCGCGCTCGATCCTGCGAACGCGTTGTACGGGGGCGCCGCGTCCGCAACCGAAAGGGCGGACCGCGGTCCGACGACGGAGCTGCGGCTCGGGCCGAGCACGTCGCTGCACACGCCGACGACGACGGGCACCGCCGCGGCCGCTGCGGAGTTGGAACGCGCTTCCACGATACCGGCCAGGGAAATCACGCAGCTCGATCTGCGGGCGCCGACCATCGGCAGGACCAGCGAGGCGCCGGTGGCCAAGGCCCCGGTCGAGCACAAGGGTGAGGACACGTATCAGCCGGAGGACTCCCGCCTGGGCGTCGAAACGAAGCTGCCGATCGAGGCCGCCGAAGCTGCCCCGACGCGCGTTTCGGCGCGTGAAGACGAGCCTACCCAACTGGCGGGGCTGGACTTCGAGCTCGACACGCCGCTGACCACGATGAAGCGCGAAGCGGCCAAGGCCGAGGCACCGGCCGTGCCTGCGTTCGACATCAATTTCGAGGCGCCGAAGACGCCGCCGGTCGAGAAGCTGCCACCGATGCCGAACATCGATCTCGATCTGCCGGGCAAGGCGGCCGACACGAAGCCGGTGTCCGCGCCGGTGGAGAAGCTGGCGCGGGAAACGACTCGACCGGGCGTCGTTCCCGGGTTCGATGACACTCTGTCTCGACCGTCGCTGATCGGCGAAGTGGGCGCCTTGCCGGAGGAGCGCGCGCCGCGGCTGCTGTCGAACACCGACCAGGCGACGGTGCCGCTGATCGACTTCGATCTGAGCGGAGCGGATGTCGAGCTCGGCGGACGCCGGACCGAAACCCCGACCGGAAGCCCGCTCGCGGCGCAGATGGCCACCAAGCTCGACCTGGCGCGCGGCTATATCGATCTCGGTGTCAAGGACGGCGCGCGCGAGTTGCTGGAGGAGGTGATGCGCGACGGAACGCGCGACCAGCGCCAGTCCGCGGTCGAGTTGATGAAGCAGATCGACAACTGAGTTCCCGGGTCAGGGCCGGCGCGGAGCGTTCCGCGCCGGCCTTTTCTTTTCCAACGCCGCGATGCGTCTGGCGCTCGGACTCCAATACGATGGTGCTGCATTCTGCGGCTGGCAGACGCAGCCGAACCGTGGCGCGGTTCAGGACATGCTGGAATGCGCTCTGGCACAGTTCGTCGGCCGACCGATCGCGACCACGTGCGCCGGTCGCACCGACTCCGGCGTGCACGCGACCTATCAGGTGGTCCATGTCGACTCCGACGTCGAGCGCCCGCCCGATGCCTGGGTGCGCGGCGTCAATCGCTGGCTGCCGGCCTCGCTCGCAGTGCGCTGGGCGCGGCCGGTGGGCGCGGATTTCCACGCGCGATTTTCGGCGCGCGCGCGGCGCTACGAGTACTGGCTGCTGAACGATCCGGTGCGCGCACCGCTGCTGGAGCGTCGGGTCGGGTGGGTATTTCGCCGGCTCGACCTCGCGGCGATGCGCAGCGCGGCGCGGCTGCTGGTCGGCATGCACGACTTCAGCTCGTTTCGATCGTCCGAGTGCCAGGCCGCGTCGCCGGTGCGCGAGCTGCGCCAGCTCGAGATCAGCGCGCATGGCAGGTTGATCCGCTTTCGATTCGTCGCCAACGCATTCCTGCATCACATGGTGCGCAACCTCGTCGGCGCGTTGGTGTACGTCGGTCTGGGCCGCCAGCCGATCGGCTGGGTCGCCGAACTCCTCGACGCGCGCGACCGTCGTCTCGCGGCGCCGACCTTCTCGGCCGCGGGCCTGTACCTGACCGCGGTCGACTACGATCCGGTTTTCGATCTGCCGCCGGCCGAGGATTTCACGCCGCTTGCATGAGCCGTACGCGCATCAAGATCTGCGGCCTGACACGGCCAGAAGATGTCGCCGCAGCCGTCGACGCCGGGGCCGACGCGGTCGGCTTCGTCTGTTACGAGCGAAGCCCGCGCTTCGTACCGCTCGATGCGCTGACAGAACTTGCGCGCGCGCTGCCGGCATTCGTCTCGCCGGTGCTGCTGTTCGTCAACTCGGATCCGGTCGCGGTCGAAGCGGCGCTTGCGCGCGTGCCGAACGCGCTGCTGCAGTTTCACGGCGACGAAGGAGCGGCCGATTGCGAGCGTTTTCGGCGTCCGTACCTGCGCGCGCTGCGGATGGAGCGCGAGGTGGATTTGCTAGACTGCGAATGCACTTTTGCCTCCGCGTGTGCGCTGCTCGCCGACGCGCCGGCGGCCGGATTCGGCGGCAGCGGCGTGGCATTCGACTGGTCCCTGCTGCCGCCGGTGAACGCGCGGAACAAGGCGCTGGTGCTCGCAGGCGGCTTGAACGAAGCGAACGTCGCGCAGGCGATCGTCACGGTGCGGCCTTATGCGGTCGACGTCAGCAGTGGTGTGGAGCGCGCGCCCGGCATCAAGAGCCTCGACAGGATTCGCCGCTTCATCGCCGCCGTTCGCGCGGCCGACATGAACTTGCAGCAGGCATGAAGCCTTACGACCTTCCCGACGAACGCGGTCACTTCGGCCCCTACGGCGGCATCTTCGTTGCCGAAACCTTGATGCACGCGCTGGAGGAACTCAGGGACGCGTATGCGAAGTATCGAAGCGATCCGGAGTTCGTCGCCGAACTGCAGCGCGAGCTGAAGCACTTCGTCGGCCGGCCGAGCCCGATCTACCACGCGAAGCGCTGGAGCGAGCGACTCGGTGGCGCGCAGATCTATCTGAAGCGAGAGGACCTGAATCACACCGGCGCACACAAGGTCAACAACACCGTCGGCCAGGCGCTGCTCGCCAAGCGGATGGGCAAGCCGCGCGTGATCGCGGAAACCGGCGCCGGCCAGCATGGCGTCGCCACGGCGACGGTGGCGGCGCGCTTCGGCATGAAGTGCGTCGTTTACATGGGCGAGGAGGACGTCGGGCGCCAGGCCGCGAACGTGTACCGGATGAAGCTGCTGGGCGCCGAGGTGGTGCCGGTTTCGAGCGGATCGCGCACGCTGAAGGACGCGCTGAACGAGGCGATGCGCGACTGGGTGACCAACGTCGAGAACACCTTCTACATCATCGGCACGGTCGCGGGGCCGCATCCGTATCCGATGATGGTGCGCGATTTCAACTCGGTCGTCGGCAAGGAATGCCTGCAGCAGATGCCGGAGATCGCGGGCCGGCAGCCCGACTGCGTGATCGCGTGCGTCGGCGGAGGAAGCAACGCGATGGGGATCTTCTACGGCTACATCCCGCACGAGCAGGTCAAGCTGGTGGGCGTCGAAGCGGCCGGCGAGGGACTGACGACGATGCGGCATGCCGCCAGCCTGCTGCGCGGCTCGCCCGGCGTGCTGCACGGTAACCGCACCTATCTGCTGCAGGATGAAAACGGCCAGATCACGGAAACGCACTCGATCTCGGCCGGCCTCGACTATCCCGGCGTCGGCCCGGAGCACGCGTGGCTGAAGGACACCGGCCGCGCGGAATACGTCGGTGCGACCGACGCCGAAGCGCTGAATGCGTTCCACGACTGCTGCCGGATCGAAGGCATCATTCCGGCCCTGGAGTCGAGCCACGCGCTGGCGTACGCGGCGAAGCTGGCACCGACGCTGCCGAAGGACCGGATCCTGCTGGTGAACCTGAGCGGGCGCGGCGACAAGGACCTGCACATCGTCGCCGAGGCGGGCGGACTGGAATTCTTCTGTCGCGCATCGTGCCGCGAAGCCACTGCGTTCTGGAAGCAGCATAGATGAGCCGGATCGCTCGCCGCTTTGCCGAACTGGCGCGGCGCGGCCGCAAGGGACTGATTCCCTATATCGCCGCCGGCGATCCCGCGCCCGAGCTCACGGTGCCGTTGATGCGCGCGCTGGCGGAAGCGGGTGCCGACGTGATCGAACTGGGCGTGCCGTTCTCCGATCCGATGGCCGACGGCCCGGTGATCCAGCGCGCGGCCGAACGTGCGATCCGCAACGGTGTCGGTCTGAAGCAGACGCTGGCGCTCGTGGCCGAGTTCCGCGGAACGGATGCCGTCACGCCTGTCGTGCTGATGGGCTATGCGAACCCGATCGAGCACATGGGCCGCGCCGAGGTCGCGCTGGCCGCGAAGGCGGCCGGCGTCGACGGCGTGCTGGTGGTCGACTATCCGCCGGAGGAGTGCGTGGACTTCGCGCAGTCGATGCGCGCAGCCGACATCGACCCGATCTTCCTGCTCGCGCCGACTTCGACCGACGATCGGATCGGGCGCGTGGCGCGCATCGCGTCCGGTTATCTGTACTACGTGAGCCTGAAGGGAATCACGGGCGCCGGGCACCTGGACGTCGCGGCAGTCGCCGCGCGGATCCCGGCGATCAAGGCGAAGACCCGGGTGCCTATCGGCGTCGGCTTCGGCATCCGCGATGCGAAGAGCGCGCAGGCGATCGCGCGCATCGCCGATGCGGTCGTGATCGGCAGCCGCATCATCGAGGAGATCGAATCGGCGCCGCGCGATCGGGTGGCCAGAGCAGTGCGCGAACTGGTGGCCGGAATCCGGCGCGCCATCGACGATGTGTCGCCGTTGAGGGAGACTGCATGAGCTGGATCGAGAAGCTGCTTCCGCCGCGCATCAAGCAGGGCGGCACGCGCAAGTCCGTTCCGGAGGGCGTGTGGGTCAAGTGCCCTGGCTGCGACGCCGCGCTGTACCGCGCCGAGCTGGAGCGCTCGCTGCAGGTGTGTCCGAAGTGCAGCCATCACCTGCGCATCGGCGCACGCTCGCGCCTGGACGCGCTGCTCGACGCCGAGGGCCGCTACGAGATCGGGCAGGAGGTGCTGCCGGTCGACGCGCTGAAGTTCAAGGATGGCAAGAAGTACCCGGACCGGCTGCAGCAGGCGATGCAGGATACCGGCGAGACCGACGCGCTGATCGTCGTCGGCGGCGCGATCCGCGCGCTGCCAGTGGTTGTCGCGGGCTTCGAGTTCGAGTTCATGGGCGGCTCGATGGGCTCGGTCGTCGGCGAACGTTTCGTGCGCGGCGTGCAGACGGCGCTGGAGCAGAAGGTGCCCTTCATATGCTTCACCGCCACCGGCGGCGCACGCATGCAGGAAGGGCTGCTGTCGCTGCTGCAGATGGCGAAGACCTCGGCGATGATCGCGCGGCTCGCCGAAGCACGGCTGCCGTTCATCTCCGTGCTGACCGATCCGACCATGGGCGGCGTGTCCGCGAGCTTCGCATTCATGGGCGACGTCGTGATCGCGGAGCCGAAGGCGCTGATCGGATTCGCCGGCCCGCGCGTGATCGAGCAGACCGTGCGGGAGAAGCTGCCGGAAGGTTTCCAGCGCGCCGAGTTCCTGCTGGCGAAGGGCGCGATCGACATGATCGTCGACCGCCGCCAGATGCGCGACGAGCTGGCGCACCTGCTCGCGCTGCTGACACGACAGCCGGTCGAAGCCATCGCATGACAGCGGGATGACGCCGGTCGCGTTGCGGCCGGCCACGGTCTTGTTGAACAGCTCCCCCGCGACCCTCGATCGCTGGCTCGAGCGCATCGAGCGCCTGCATCACCGGCCGATCGACCTGACGCTGGAGCGTTCGCGCACGGTCGCGCAGCGCCTCGACATCGCGCTCGCATGCCCGGTGATCACGGTCGGCGGAACCAACGGCAAGGGGTCCACCTGCGCGATGCTCGACAGCATTCTGCGCGCGGCGGGCTATCACGTCGGCCTCTACACGTCGCCGCACCTGCTGCAATTCAACGAGCGCGCGCGCATCGACGGCGCAGCGGCCGGCGACGAGGAACTGATCGCGCAGTTCGAGGCCGTGGAGGCCGCGCGCGGCGAGGTGTCGCTGACGTTCTTCGAATTCACGACGCTGGCCATCCTGCGCCTGTTCCAGCAGCGGCGGCTGGACGCGATCGTGCTCGAGGTCGGGCTCGGCGGCCGGCTCGACACGGTGAACCTCGTCGATGCCGACTGCGCGATCGTCACGTCGATCGATCTGGATCACACCGAGTTCCTCGGACCGACGCGCGAACACGTCGCCTTCGAGAAGGCGCACATCTATCGCGCCGGGCGGCCGGCGATCTGCTCCGACCCGCAGCCGCCGCAGCCGCTGCTCGACGTCGCGCGCAGCCTCGGCGCCGACCTTTGGCTGTTCGGCCGCGACTTCAGCTACCGCGGCGATCGACAGCAGTGGAACTACGCGGGGCGCGCCGCGCGCCGCAGCGGCCTGCCGTATCCGGCGCTGCGGGGCGCGAACCAGTTGCTGAACGCGAGCGGCGCGCTGGCCGCGCTCGAGGCGATGTCCGATCGGCTGCCGGTCAGCCAGCAGGCCGTGCGCGAGGGTCTGCTGACCGTCGAGCTTGCCGCGCGATTTCAGGTCCTGCCGGGCCGGCCGACCGTGATCCTCGATGTCGCACACAATCCGCATGCGGCGGCGGTGCTGGCGCACAACCTCGACGGCATGGCCTTCCATCCGGCCACGCACGCCGTGTTCGGGATGCTGCGCGACAAGGACATTGCCGGCGTGGTGCAGAAGGTCGCCGCGCGCATCGATCACTGGCACATCGGCGGCACGCCGGGCGCGCGCGGCAGCCGCGCAGACGAAGTGGCGGCGATCGTGCGCGCGGCGTGCGCAACGGGCGCGTCGGTCGATACGTACGACACGATCGGTGCCGCGTACGCG
The DNA here is from genome assembly GCA_029777935.1 of Pseudomonadota bacterium. The sequence continues at coordinate 13,446 of JAKORH010000340.1, read as the reverse complement.
GCGGCGATCGCGCACGCGGCGGCGGACGATAGAATGGTGGTGTTTGGCAGTTTCCTCACCGTCGCGGCTGCGCTGCGCGAGCGGGCACGCAACGCCGACTCTCCGGGTCTCCGATCCACTTGATGAACTGGGCCTTCGGGCGCAAGAAGGAAGCGGCCGCCGTGGCCGAGAGGACCGATGCGGCCGACGCGCGGGATCCCGCCGCCGCGCTGCATGCGCGCACGCGCCGGCGGCTGATCGGCGCGGCGGCACTGCTGCTGGCGGCCGTGATCGTGCTGCCGATGGTGCTCGATTCCACGCCGCGGCCGGTATCCGATACGGTGGCGATCGACATCCCGAGCGACAAGACGCCGTTCAAGCCGCGGCTGTCGACACCCGCACCCGCCGCACCCGCCCCCAGTGCGGTGGCCGTGCGCAAGGACGAGGCGGCGCCGAAGGCGGAGGTGAAGCCGGACGCCCGGCCGGAGCCGAAGTCGGAACCGAAGGGCGAGTCGAAGCCGGAGGCAAAGACTGACGCGAAAGCGGCGGAGCCGCCCGCGAAGGAAGCTGCGGCGAGTTCCGCGCCTGCGGCTGGCCAAGGCTCGTTCGCGCTGCAGGCCGCTGCGTTTGCACATGAGTCCGCCGCGCGCGACCTGATCGCCAGGCTGAAGAAGGCGGGCTTCGCTCCATACACGGAAAAGGTCAACACGCCGAAAGGCGAGCGCATTCGCGTGCGCGTCGGGCCATTCGCGACGCGCGAGGAGGCGGAACAGGCGCGCACGAGGCTCAAGTCGATCGGCATCGACGCCGGAGTCGTCAGCGGCTAGGATGAGACGGCCCCCACGCTCGCTCTGCTCGCTGCTCCCCAAGGGGGCGTGTCAGTACCTTCGGGCGGCCGGGCGGTACTGACATGACCCTGATCGACTGGGCCATTGTCGCCATCGTCGCGCTGTCGCTGTTGCTCGGCATCTTGCGCGGTTTCGTGCGCGAAGTGATCTCGATCACCGGCTGGATCGTGGGTGCATGGCTCGCGATTCGTTACGCCGTCGAACTCGGAGCGCGCATTCCACTCGAAATCGAATGGCCGGCCGTCAAGACCGTACTTGCCGGCGTGCTGATCGTCGTCGCCTGCGTGTTCGTCGCCGCACTGGCGGGATGGGTCGCGCACCGGCTGCTGGTCGCTGCGCACCTGTCGGCGGCGGATCGCACGCTGGGCGGAGTCTTCGGGCTCGTGCGCGGAGTGCTGATCGTCGCCTTGCTGGTCTACTTCGCGCATGACACCGCGCTCGCGCATCAGCCGTTCTGGCGCGATTCGCTGGTGCTGCCGCAGGTCGAGGCGGCGGTACGATTCGCATCGCGCCACTTGCCGGTGGCAGGGCAGGCGCCGGGTTAGCGGGAGGATCGAGCATGTGCGGAATCGTCGGCGTCGTCGGGACGGCACCGGTCAACCAGTTGCTGTACGACGCTCTGCAGTTGCTGCAGCATCGCGGGCAGGATGCGGCCGGCATCGCGACCTCGAACGGCAACAGCTTCTACATGTTCAAGGGCAACGGCCTGGCGCGCGACGTGTTCCGCACGCGCAACATGCGTTCCCTGCCGGGCAATTCCGGCATTGCGCAGGTCCGTTACCCGACGCAGGGCTCGGCATCGAATTCGGAGGAGGCGCAGCCTTTCTACGTCAATGCGCCGTTCGGCATCACGCTGGCGCATAACGGCAACCTGACGAACTGGGAGCAGTTGAAGGACGAGATGTTCCGCATCGACCGGCGGCACATCAACACGAATTCGGATTCCGAGGTTCTGCTGAACGTGCTGGCGCACGAGCTGCAGTTGGCCACCGAGCGGCTGTCGCTCGACCCGGATGCGATCTTCCGTGCCGTGGCCGGCGTACACCGTCGCGTACGCGGCTCGTACGCGGTGGTGGCGCAGATCTCCGGCTACGGGCTGCTGGCATTTCGCGATCCGTTCGGCATCCGGCCGCTGTGCTTCGGAGTGCTCGAGACCGACCAGGGCACCGAGTACATGGTCGCGTCGGAGTCGGTCGCGCTCGAGGGCCAGGGCTTCCGCTTCGTGCGCGATGTCGCGCCGGGCGAGGCGGTCTTCGTCGATCTCGACGGCCGCTTCTACAGCCGGCAGTGCGCATTGAACCCGAGCCTGAATCCCTGCATCTTCGAGTACGTGTACCTGGCGCGCCCCGACTCGGTGATGGACGGCGTGTCGGTGTACGGCGCGCGGCTGCGGCTCGGGGAGTATCTGGCCGAGCAGGTGGCGGCGCGCGTGTCGACCGGCAGCATCGACGTCGTGATGCCGATCCCGGATTCGAGCCGGCCCGCCGCGATGCAGCTCGCGACCAGGCTGTCGCTGAGCTATCGCGAAGGTTTCATCAAGAACCGCTACATCGGCCGCACCTTCATCATGCCGGGGCAGGCGGTGCGCAGGAAGTCGGTGCGGCAGAAGCTGAACACGGTCGGCGTTGAGTTCAAGGGCAGGAGCGTGCTGCTGGTCGATGACTCGATCGTGCGCGGCACCACGATCACGGAGATCGTGCAGATGGCCCGCGACGCGGGTGCACGGCGCGTGCTCGTCGCGTCGGCCGCGCCGCCGGTGCGGTACCCGAACGTCTACGGCATCGACATGCCGACGCGCGCCGAGCTGATCGCCGCCGGCCGCTCCGAGGAAGAGGTGCGGCGCGAGATCGGTGCCGACGCGCTGATCTACCAGCGCATCGACGACCTGAGGCGCGCCGTGACGGACTGCAATCCGCAGCTCGCGAGTTTCGATGCGTCGTGCTTCGACGGCAGGTACATCACCGGCGACGTGACTTCCGAATACCTCGATCGCGTCGAAGCGGCGCGCACGAGGGCGGCGGTTCTGGAAGAAGGTCCGCGCAACCAGCTGTCGCTCGCTATCGAACCGGCCGACGCCTGAACGTCGACTTGACCGCGGGCGGCGCAGTGCCTAGGATGCACCCATCGCGCCGATTTGAGCTCAGCTTGCGGGCGCGTAACAAATGCAGCTAAAGCGAGGGAGTCGTCGAACGAAACCCGCGCATGCTGCCAGCGGGTTTTTTTATGTCCGAAGACTACGATTTCGATACAAGAGCCGTGCGCGCGGGTACGGTGCGTACGCCGTTCCACGAGCACAGCGAGGCGCTGTTCCTGACCTCGAGCTTCGTGTTCGACAGCGCGGCGCAGGCAGCGGCGCGCTTTTCGGGCGCGGAGCCGGGCTTCGTCTACTCGCGCTTCAGCAATCCGACCGTGCAGATGTTCGAGCAGCGGCTGGCATCGCTCGAAGGCGCCGAGGATTGCCTGGCGACGGCCTCCGGCATGGCTGCGATCCTCGCCGTCTGCCTGGCGACTCTGCGCGCCGGCGATCACGTCGCGTGCAGCGCCGGCGTGTTCGGCGCCACCGTCCAACTCTTCACGCTGTTGCAGCGGTTCGGCATCGAGACGACTTTCGTCCCTGCTACCGATGCCGGGGCGTGGCGCGCGGCGTTGCGTCCAGGCACGCGGATGCTGTTCTGCGAAACGCCATCGAACCCGTTGATGGAGATCGTCGATCTCACGGCTCTGGCGGCGCTCGGGCGCAGCGCCGGCGCCGTGACCGTCGTCGACAACTGCTTCTGCACGCCCGCGCTGCAGCGTCCGTTGGCGTTCGGGATCGACGTGGTGCTGCATTCGGCGACCAAGTACCTCGATGGCCAGGGGCGGGTGCTCGGCGGCGCAGTGCTCGGACGGCGTGCCTTCATCCGTGACACGCTGCTGCCGGTGCTGCGCTCGACCGGGCCGAGCCTGTCGCCCTTCAACGCCTGGGTGCTGCTCAAGGGGCTCGAGACACTGCCGTTGCGCCTGCGCGCGCAATCGCAGACGGCGGCCGGGCTGGCGCAATGGCTGGAGCGGCATCCCGCCGTCGAGCGCGTGCACTTCGCAGGATTGCGGTCGCACCCGCAGTGGGAACTGGCGCAGCGGCAGCAGACGGGTCCGGGCGCGGTGATTTCGTTCGACCTGCGGCCGGCCAGGGACGTGGACAGCCTGCGCGCTCGCGCGTGGCAGGTCATCGACCGCACGCGTCTGATGTCGATCACTGCCAACCTCGGCGACACGCGAACGACGATCACGCATCCGGCCAGCACCACGCACGGGCGCCTGACGCCGGAGGCGAGGGCGCGCGCCGGCATCGGCGAAGGGCTGATCCGGATCGCCGTCGGCCTCGAAGCGTTCGAAGATCTGAAGCGCGATCTCGAACACGCGCTCGGCGCGTGACACCCGCGCAGATGCGTTAGGCTCACCGGCCGAGGTTCGCGGCAAGCCGTTCCGCCGGTCGCGCCGGCCGGTGCAGCAATCGAAGAGGACTTAACGAAACGCCGTATTTGAAGCACACTCGCGCGCGAGCGCTTCGGCGTCGTTTCAATGCAAAGGTAGCGGGCCCCATGGCCAAGGTTCCGGACACCATCACCCTCGGCGAACTGTGCAAGAAGGCGGCGCAGGCTTTGGCCAAGCATGGGCTCGATCGGCGCATCGACATCTATCGCGAAGTCGAGATCGACGACCCGGCAGTGCGTCTGATGCTGGGGCGCTCACACCGTGTGCGCGTGCGGATCAAGATCACCGCGACCAGCCTGCTGTTCGAGGGCGGCGACAGCGACACGCAGCAGCCGCTGGACAGCACGCTCTTCGGCGCAACGACCGCGACGCAGAAGCTGGGCGAGACGTGACGAAATGAAAAGGGCGGCACGCCGCAGGCGGTGTTCGCGCGCGTGGCCCGTGACCTGCAATTCGTGCTGCACGGCCCCGAACTCAAGAAGACCATCGAGACGCAGCTGAGCGGCGTGATCCGGCAGTCCTCGCCCGCTGCGTTTGCCAGGCAGATCCGCGAAGAAGCCGACGTCTGGCAAAGCCTGTTCGAGTCGATGAACTTCAAGCCGGAATGAAGACGCAGATTCCTTCGGCCGATCATTACCAGGACATGCGCGAGGCGCTGCGCGACCTCTGCGGCCGCTACGACTCGAACTACTGGCAGCAAGTCGATGCCGCGCGTGGTTATCCCGAGGCTTTCGTCGACGCGCTGACGCACGCCGGCTGGCTCGCGGCCATGATCCCCGTCGACTACGGCGGCTCCGGGCTCGGCCTCGCAGAAGCCTCGGTCGTCATGGAGGAAGTGAATCTCTCCGGCGGCAACTCTGGCGCGGTGCACGGCCAGATGTACAACATGGGCACGCTGCTGCGCCATGGTTCGGCCGCACAGAAGAAGCATTACCTGCCCGGCATCGCGAGCGGCAAGGTGCGCCTGCAGACCATGGCCGTCACCGAGCCCACGACGGGCACCGACACCACGCAGCTCAAGACGACCGCCGTGCGCAAGGGCGACCGCTACGCGGTCAACGGCCAGAAGGTGTGGATTTCGCGCATCCAGCACTCGGACCTGATGATCCTGCTCGCGCGCACCACGCCGCTGGCCGAGGTGAAGCGCAGGAGCGAGGGCATGAGCATCTTCATCGTTGACCTGCACCAGGCGATCGGCCGCGGCATGACCGTGCGGCCGATCATGAACATGGTGAACCACGAGACCAACGAAGTCTTCTTCGACAACCTCGAAGTCCCCGCCGAGAACCTGATCGGGGAGGAGGGCATGGGCTTCAAGTACATCCTCGACGGTTTGAACGCGGAGCGCACGCTGATCGCGGCCGAGTGCCTGGGCGACGCCTACTGGTTCGTGGACAAGGCACGCAGGTACGCGAGCGAGCGCATCGTGTTCAATCGTCCGATCGGCCAGAACCAGGGCGTGCAATTCCCGATTGCCGATGCATACATCGAAACGGAAGCCGCCAACCTGATGCGCTGGAAGGCGTGCTCGTTGTTCGATGCGGGCAAGCCGTGCGGCGGCGAAGCGAACATGGCGAAGTACCTGGCGGCCAAGGCGTCATGGGAAGCGGCCAATGCGTGCCTGCAGACGCACGGCGGCTTCGGCTTCGCGCACGAGTACGACGTGGAGCGCAAGTTCCGCGAGACTCGCCTCTACCAGATCGCGCCGATCTCCACCAACCTCATCTACTCCTACGTCGCCGAACACCTGCTCGGGCTGCCGCGCAGCTTCTGAAGCGGCTCGCCTTCGACGGAGGTTCGCTTCGGCACTCCGAGATATCCACAGACAACCGGCTACCATCGCAGCCTCAGGGGTGGCTCAGATTTGAACGATCAGCCCGGGTCAGATTTGGGCGATCTTCCACAATCGAGCGCCTCACCGCGAGCTCGCACGCCTGCCAGATAGCAGTCAGCCGTGCGACCACGCGCCAGCGGCAACAATACGGTCGAGGTCATCAAGGCCTCGGAAACGAGGACGGATTTCATGGCGGGATTGAATCGCACACATGTATCGGACATCCGTGGCGCCGTTCGCATGGGGTTCGACGCCACGACCGGAATCGTCGACGTGGTCGAGCGGATGCACAGCACCATTCAGCAGAGACCTGCCCCCTTGGGCAAAGCGGCAGACGTTGCTACCGGGGGCATCACGGGCCTCGTCTATCGCAGCGTGCGAGGGAGCGCGCGCCTGATCGGACGGGGCATCGACGTTTCGCTTGCCGCCGTGGAGGGCCTGCTGCCCGACGGCGGTCGCGCACCGGCCGGGGACGCAGTTCTGGCCGCGGTCAACGGCGCCTACGGCGATTACCTTGACCGCACCGGCAACCCGCTGGCAATCAGGATGTCCCTCCGCTATCGAGGCGGGCTGGTCGACCCGAGCGATCCTGCGAGATCAGTAGGTGCGGCCGGTGGACGACAACCAACCGACAAGCTTCTGGTGCTCGTACATGGCATGTGCATGAACGACTTGCAGTGGCGACGCAATGGGCACGACCACGGCGAGGCACTCGCCGACGAGCTTGGTTACAGCCCCCTCTACCTTCGATTCAACAGTGGCCTGCACGTCGCTGCGAACGGACACCTCCTCGCGGACCTGCTGGAAACGCTGGTTGCTCACTGGCCCGGCCCGCTGCGGGAACTGACCATCATTGGCCACAGCATGGGCGGGCTCGTCGCACGCAGTGCCTGCTATTTCGGTGGCAGGCATGGCCACGCCTGGTTGAAGGGCCTCCGCAAGTTGGTGTTTCTTGGCACGCCGCATCGTGGCGCGCCGCTCGAACGCGGAGGTCACGGACTCGACTACGTATTGGAGCTAAGTCCGTACTCCGCGCCGCTCACCCGACCGGGGAAGACAAGAAGCGCCGGAATAAAGGACTTGCGACACGGCAACATCGCGAGGGGAGCGTACAAGGTCGTTCCATTGCCAGCAGGCGTCAAGGCCTATGCGGCCGCGGCCACCCTCGGCTCTCGACGCAGCGTAGTCGCTGAGCGCCTGATCGGCGACGGGCTGGTGCCGCTGGATAGCGCGCTCGGACGAGGCCCGGATCGAAGTCAGTGTCTCGGCATTCCGGTGTCTCGCCAGTGGATCGGTTACGGCATGGGGCACCTCGAGCTACTGTCGCGCCCCGAGGTGTACGCACAGTTGCGGACCTGGTTGAAGAGCGCGGGGGCTCGCCACTAGACGGATGCGGAAAGTCGAGTCCACTCGCAATCCGCGGCTTGAGCCGGAGGTGGCGGTCGAGCGTGCCCTTTGTCGCCGCGTCGCGTCTCTTCTGGAAGCAGGTGGAACGCAAGCTGTCGCGTTCCGCAATGAAGTCCATCGGTCCGAATGGACCTGGCGCATTGAATTTGGCTCCCCGACCTGGACTCGAACCAGGGACCTGCGGATTAACAGTCCGTCGCTCTACCGACTGAGCTATCGGGGAACAAGCGGCGCATTATAGCGGCCGCATCGAGCGATCCAAGTCGTCGTGCTCAGTCGCGCAGCACAGCGGCGATCGCATCGAGCACGTGGTCGATGTTCCTCGAATTCAGCGCTGCCACGCAGATGCGGCCGGACGACACGGCATAGATGCCGAAGTCCTTCTTCAGTCGCTCCACCTGCGCCGCCGTCAGTCCCGAGTACGAGAACATCCCGCGCTGACGCAGCACGAACGTGAAGTCCTGCTTGACACCGCGCACCTTAAGACCCTCGACAAACCGCGCGCGCATCTGCTTGATGCGTTCGCGCATCTGCCCGAGCTCCTGTTCCCACAGCGCACGCAGGCGCCCGTCGGTCAGCACGGCGGCGACGAGGCTGCCGCCGTGAGTCGGCGGCGTCGAGTAGTTGGAACGGATCACCCGCTTCAACTGGCTCAGCACGCGCGCCGCTTCGTCGCTGCTGGTGGCGGCGATCGTCAATGCGCCGACGCGCTCGCCATAGAGCGAGAACGACTTCGAGAACGAGCTCGAGACGAAGAAGGGAATGCCGGCCTCGGCGAACAGGCGCACCGCCAGGCCGTCGGGCTCGATGCCGTCTCCGAACCCCTGGTACGCGATGTCGAGGAAAGGTATGAAGCCGCGTTCCCGCGCGCCCCGCACGACGTTGCGCCATTGGTCTTCGAGCAGGTCGACTCCGGTCGGGTTGTGGCAGCACGCGTGCAACACAACGATCGTATCGGCATCGGCGGCATCGAGGGTGCGCTGCATGCCGGCGAAGTCGACGCCGTGCGAGGCAGCGTCGTAGTAGGGATACGTGCCGACCGGGAATCCCGCAGCTTCGAAGAGCGCCCGATGGTTTTCCCAACTCGGATCGCTGATCAGCACCTTCGCCTGCGGCTTGATGCGCTTCAGCAAGTCCGCGCCGATCTTGAGTCCGCCTGTACCTCCAAGCGCCTGCGCGGTCACCAGTCGTCCGTCTTTCAGCAGCGTCGACGCTTCGCCGAACAGAAGGCGCTGCACGGCCGCGTCATAGGCGGCGATGCCTTCGATCGGAAGGTACCCACGGGGCGTCGCCGCCTCGAGTCGCGCGCGTTCCGCTTCCCGGATCGCCTGCAGCACCGGAATCCTGCCCTGATCGTCACAGTAGACGCCGACGCCGAGATTGACCTTGTTGGGGCGGGAATCGGACGCAAATGCTTCGTTCAATCCGAGGATCGGATCGCGCGGCGCCAGCTCGACGCGCGCGAAAAGGCTTGCATTCATCTTGAGGCCTCGGAAAGCCGGCGGTCAGCGGGGCTGGGGAGAGTCATTGGCCTGGGCGCCGGCCCGAGGCAGTCTACACGCCGCAACAAATCCAGCCGCCATTAGGTGTCGCGGCGAGCGACCGAAGAAGAGAGATCGAAAAAGTCAAGCCCAAATACTTCTAGGAGATCATCACGTAAGTCATTGTTTTTGCTAAGTCGTCACTCCGGCACAGCAGTAACGTGGGGCTAGGCTTTGCGCAGGGTCATGGATACAATTTTTGATTGTTTAATTGTTATTGCAGCGCAAAAATAGCTCCGTGATCTCGTTTGCCGGTTCACCGTTCCAACTGCATCAGCCGTTCGCGCCATCGGGCGATCAACCCGAGGCGATCGGCCGGCTGGTGAACGGGCTGCAGGACGGGCTGGTCGCCCAGACGTTGCTCGGCGTGACGGGCTCGGGCAAGACGTTCACGATGGCCAATGTGATCGCTCAGATCGGTGTGCCGACGCTGGTGCTGGCGCCGAACAAGACGCTCGCGGCGCAGCTCTATTCGGAATTCCGCGAGTTCTTCCCGACCAATGCAGTCGAGTACTTCGTCTCGTACTACGACTACTACCAGCCCGAGGCGTACGTGCCGTCGCGGGACCTCTACATCGAGAAGGACAGCAGCATCAACGAGCACATCGAACAGATGCGGCTGTCAGCGACCAAATCGCTGCTGGAGCGGCGCGACGTCGTCATCGTCGCAACCGTGTCCGCGATCTACGGCATCGGCAATCCGAGCGACTACCACGCGATGGTCCTGGCGCTGCGGGTGAAGGATCGGCTGAGCCAGCGCGACATCATCGCCCGCCTGACTTCGATGCAGTACCGCCGCAACGAGACGGATTTCGCCCGCGGCACCTATCGTGTACGCGGCGACACGATCGACGTGTTCCCCGCGGAGCACGCGGAACTGGCGGTGCGAATCGAGTTGCTCGACGACGAAGTCGACAGCCTGCAGTTGTTCGATCCGCTGACCGGCCGCATCCGGCAGAAGATCCCGCGCTTCATCGTCTATCCGTCGTCGCATTACGTGACGCCGCGGCAGACCGTGCTGCGGGCGATCGAGGACATCAAGGTCGAGCTGAAGCAACGGGTCGCCGAACTGGTGGCGGCGGGCAAGCTGGTCGAGGCGCAACGACTCGAGCAGCGCACGCGCTTCGATCTCGAGATGCTGGCCGAACTCGGATTCTGCAAGGGCATCGAGAACTACACACGACATCTGGCCGGTTCGCTTCCGGGTGAGCCGCCGCCGACCCTGGTCGACTATCTGCCGGCCGACGCGCTGATGATCATCGACGAGTCGCACGTGACGATTCCGCAGTTGGGCGGCATGTATCGCGGCGACCGCGCGCGCAAGGAAACTCTGGTGGAGTACGGCTTCCGGCTGCCGTCGGCGCTCGACAACCGCCCGCTGCGTTTCGATGAGTTCGAGCGCAAGATGCGCCGCTGCATCTTCGTGTCCGCCACGCCGTCGGAGTTCGAGCTCGAGCGCTCGTCGCAGGTAGTCGAGCAGGTGGTGCGTCCCACCGGGCTGATCGATCCGCGCGTCGAGGTGAGGCCTGCGCGCACGCAGGTCGACGATCTGCTGTCCGAGATCGGGCTGCGCGTGGCCGCCGGGGACCGCGTGCTGGTCACGACGCTGACCAAGCGCATGGCCGAGGACCTGACCTCGTTCCTGGCCGAGCACGGTGCGAAGGTGCGGTACCTGCACTCCGACATCGATACGGTGGAGCGCGTCGAGATCATCCGCGACCTGCGCGCCGGCGTGTTCGACGTGCTGGTCGGGATCAACCTGCTGCGCGAGGGGCTCGATCTGCCCGAGGTGTCTCTGGTCGGGATCCTCGATGCCGACAAGGAGGGATTCCTGCGATCGGAGCGCTCGCTTATCCAGACGATCGGACGCGCGGCGCGCCACAGCAATGGCACGGCGATCATGTACGCGGACGCCGAAACGGATTCGATGCGCCGCGCGATCGATGAGACGAATCGGCGTCGCCACAAGCAGGAGGAATACAACCACGCGCACGGCATCGTGCCGCGCGGCGTGCGCAAGGAAGTCCGCGAATTGATCGATGGCGTCATCGATTCGACTTCCGCGCGAGGAGGGTTGAAGGCGGCCAGTCCGGTGGCGGACTACGAAGTGCTGAGCGAGAAGCAGGTTGCGCGGGAGATCAAGCGCCTGGAGAAGGCGATGTTCGAGCACGCCCGCAATCTCGAGTTCGAAAAGGCGGCGCGCGTACGCGATCAGTTGGCGCTGCTGCGGCAGCAGGTATTCGGCGCGACCGGAGACGGCAATGCTGCCTTCCCGGCAACCGAAAAGGCGGCATGACGTGTCTGCGCGGCGCGGCTTGAAGAAGGGGGCCGGACGGACAGAGTGTCGGCCGGTTGAACTTCGTGTGGGTGCAGTGGTCCCTTGGGCGGCAATGTGCCGCGAAACTTGTTCATTGGGGTGAAAGAGCCGCGCCATGCGGCACAATGCGGGCAGCTCTAAGACGCCGGCCCGATCCAGAAAGGCGTGATGAAGACATGACCAAAGTTCTTTTCGTTTGCATGGGCAATATCTGCCGCTCGCCCACGGCTGAGGGTGTGTTCGGCAAGATGGTGCGCGACGCCGGCCTGCAGGACGTCGTGCAGATCGACTCTGCCGGAACACACGCATACCACGTCGGCGAGCCGCCGGATCTGCGTGCCCAGCAGGCCGCGCGCCGGCGCGGCTACGAGCTGGATGGATTGCGCGCGCGCCAGATCACTCAGGACGACTTCCGCGACTACGACCTCATCCTCGCGATGGACTGGGAAAACCTCGCGTTGATGCAACAGCAATGCCCGCGTGCCTACAAGCACAAGCTGCATCTGCTGATGCGCTTTGCGGGCGAGCACGACGCGGCGACGGTGCCGGATCCGTACTATGGCGGACCCGAGGGTTTCAACACGGTGCTCGACTACGTCGAGGACGCCTGCCAGGGGCTGATCGAAGTCGTACGCAAGCGCGCGACGATGTACGCGGCGGCCTGAATCCGCCACGGTCAAGACCCCGACGTGCAGGAGACTCGCGGCGTTCTGAGTCCTCCTCGCGGGTAACCCCGATTGGATTCTTGACCAATTCGCTCGGGTTCAATAAAATTCCGACCAACTTGGTCGGATATGGCGGCGCGGGCGCGCCGCTGGGGACCAACTTCAGGCGCACCGGTTGGGCGTTTTCCGGTCGCCAAAAAGGAAGACGCCATGAGATTGACGACAAAGGGCCGCTTCGCGGTTACGGCAATGATCGATCTGGGCCTGCGGCAGCATCACGGCCCGGTCACGCTGGCGGCGATCAGCCAGCGCCAGCGGATTTCGCTTTCATATCTCGAGCAGCTGTTCGGGAAACTGCGCAGGCACGGACTTGTCGAGAGCACGCGCGGGCCCGGCGGCGGCTATACGCTGGGCCGCACTGCCGCGGACATCTCGGTCGCGGACATCATCTACGCCGTCGACGAACCTCTTGACGCAACCCAATGCGGCGGCAAGGAAAACTGCGATAACGACCAGCGCTGCATGACCCACGACCTGTGGGCCAACCTGAACCGGGTGATGGTCGACTACCTCGATTCCGTGTCGCTGCACGATCTGGTCGAGCAGCAGAAGCAACGGCTGGCGCAGCAAGGCGTGAACGTCGCGCAGCTGCACGACAATCGCAGGGTGACGCGGCGCCCGGCGCACAGCGACAAGCAGCCGGTCATGAGCTAGGAGCGGGAGATGAAGCTTCCGATCTATCTGGATTACGCGGCGACGACCCCGGTCGATCAGCGCGTGGTCGACCGGATGGTGCCGTACCTGCGCGAGCACTTCGGCAACCCCGCGTCGCGCAGCCATGCCTTCGGCTGGGAAGCGGAGAAGGCGGTCGAAACCGCGCGCGAGCAGGTCGCCGAGCTGATCAATGCCGATCCGCGCGAGATCATCTGGACCTCGGGCGCGACCGAGGCCACCAACCTGGCGCTCAAGGGCGCCGCGCACTTCTACAAGGACAAGGGCAGGCACCTGGTCACGGTCAAGACCGAGCACAAGGCGACGCTCGACACGATGCGCGAGCTGGAGCGCGAGGGTTTCGAGGTCACGTATCTGGACGTGCTGCCCAACGGCCTGCTCGATCTGGAAGCGCTGAAGTCCGCGCTGCGACCCGACACGATTGTGCTGTCGGTGATGTTCGTCAACAACGAGATCGGCGTGATCCAGGACATCGCTGCGCTCGGCGAGATCTGCCGCAGCCGCGGCATCCTGTTCCACGTCGACGCTGCGCAGGCCTCCGGCAAGGTCGTGATCGACCAGGTTGAGACCGGCGATGCCAAGCTGTACGGTTGACGGCTTCGAGGCTGGCTTCCTGGCTCAGAACCCCGATGGCCGCGTAAACAAGAAC
>JAKORH010000339.1 GCA_029777935.1 Pseudomonadota bacterium | reverse complement strand
GCTGTTCCACGACATCGCCAAGGGCCGCGGCGGCGACCACAGCGAACTTGGCGCGCGCGACGCGGTCGCGTTCTGTCGCCGGCACGAGGTGTCCCGGGAAGACACGGCACTGGTCGCGTGGCTGGTCGGGCAGCACCTGGCGATGTCGCGCGTGGCGCAGAAGCAGGACATCGCCGATCCCGACGTCGTGCGCCGCTTCGCCGGGCAGGTGCAGACCGAACGCCGGCTGATGGCGCTGTACCTGCTGACGGTCGCCGACATCCGCGGCACCAGCCCGCGCGTGTGGAACAACTGGAAGGCGAAGCTGCTGGAGGATCTGTTCCTTCTGACGCGCCGGCTGCTCGGCGGCGAAGCGGCGCCCGCGACCGCGGAGTTGGAGCGACGCAAGCGCGAGGCGCTCGACATACTGAAGCTGTACGGGCTGTCAGACAGCGCACACGAGCCGTTGTGGAAGGAGCTCGACGTGGTCTACTTCCTGCGCCACTCGGCGCGCGACATCGCGTGGCACGCGCGCACGCTGGTCGCGCACGTCGCCACCGAGCGCGCGATCGTGCGCGCGCGGCTGGCGCAGTCCGGCGAAGGCGCCGAGGTGCTGATCTACGTGCGCGACCAGAAGGACCTGTTCGCGCGCGTGTGCGGCTACTTCGACAGCCGCAACCTTTCCATCCTCGACGCCAAGATCCACACCACCCGCCACGGCTACGCGCTCGACACCTTCCTGATCAGCGACAACGGTCGGGCGCGCCACTACCGCGACCTGCTGTCGCGCATCGAGCGCGAACTCGCCGAGTGCATCGACCAGGTCGCGGCGCTGCCGCCGCCGGTCAAGGGCCGGCTGTCGCGCCATTCGCGCCACTTCCCGGTCACACCGACGGTGCACCTGCAGCCGGATGCGGACGGGCGCCACTTCCTGCTGAACGTGACCGCGACCGACCGCATCGGCCTGCTGTACGCGATGACGCGAGTGCTGGCGCGCCACGAGATCAACGTGCACACCGCGAAGATCAATACGCTCGGCGAGCGCGTCGAGGACGTGTTCCTGATCGACGGCGTCGAACTCGCCGACGCGCGTCACCAGTTGCAGATCGAGCGGGATCTGCTCGAGGCGCTCGCGCCATAAGGCGCGAGAGGATTCAGGATCGAGGATTGAGGATTGAGCAGGACGTGCTGCCTGAACGGAGCAGTCAATCCTCGATCCTCGATCCTCGATCCTCGCTGTTCGATCCTCGATCCTGAAGTTCGGGAAACAACACGTCAGTGAACCCGAACCGCGTGAAATCGCGCACGCGCATCGGGTACAGGATTCCGTCGAGGTGGTCGCACTCGTGCTGCACGACGCGGGCGTGGAAGCCCTCCACCGTGCGATCGATCGGGTGGCCGTGCACGTCGCGGCCCGAGTAGCGCAGCCTCGTATAGCGCGGCACGACGCCGCGCAGGCCGGGCACCGACAGACAGCCCTCCCAGTCGCCGATCATCTCGTCGGTCAGCGGCGTCAGCACCGGGTTGAGCAGGACCGTGCGCGGCACCGGGTCTTCGGCGGGATAGCGCGGATTGCGCCCGCCGGTGCCGAAGATCACCACGCGCAGCGGCACGCCGATCTGCGGCGCGGCCAGCCCGGCGCCGTCGGCCGCGTGCATGGTGTCGAACATGTCGTCGATCAGTGCGTGCAACTCCGGCGTGCCGAACTTCTCGACCGGCTGCGCGACCTGCAGCAGGTGCGGATCGCCCATGCGCAGGATGGCGCGGATCATCGCGCTTCCTGCAGCGCCGCCTCGATCAGCGTCACTGCGCGCGCCATCGTCGCGCGCAGCACGTGATCGAGGTCCTCGAGCTTGATTTCATGGCGGCTGTCGCCGCGGCCGGCCGCGTGATTGACGACGACCGCGAGCGTGGCGTAGTCGAGCCCGGCCTCGCGCGCCAGCGCGGCTTCCGGCATGCCGGTCATGCCGACGAGGTCGCTGCCGTCGCGCGCGATGCGCTCGATCTCGGCCGCAGTCTCCAGCCGCGGACCTTGCGTGCACGCGTACACGCCGCCGTCGTGGAGGCGCTCGCCGCAGCGCGCAGCCGCGTCGAGCAGCAGCTTGCGCAGCCGCGCCGAATACGGCCACGTGAAGTCGATGTGCGTGACCGGCGAATCTCCCTCGTGGAACGTGCTGTTGTGGCAGTGCGAGTAGTCGATGATCTGGTCCGGCACCACCAGCGTTCCGGGCCCGAACTCGGCGCGGATGCCGCCGACCGAGGCGACCGCGAACACGCCGTCGACGGCGAGCTCCTTCAACGCCCAGATGTTGGCGCGGTAGTTGATCTCGTGCGGCGCGATCGTGTGGCCGTAGCCGTGGCGCGCCAGGAACACCACTTCGCGCCCCGCCAGCTCGCCGAACGTCAGCGCACCCGACGGTTCGCCATACGGCGTACGCATCACCTGCCGCCGCGTTCGCCCGAGCGCGGACAGTTTCGCCAGTCCGCTGCCGCCGATGATTGCGTGCATGCTCACCCTTTCAGCATCAGTCTGAGTTCCGCCTCGTCGATCACCTTCACGCCGAGCTCGCGTGCCTTGGCGAGCTTGCTGCCGGCGTCGTCGCCGGCCACGACGAGGTCGGTCTTCTTCGACACCGAGGCGGCGGTGCGGCCGCCCGCGGCGCGGACGAGCTCGCTCGCCTCCTCGCGCGTCAGCGTCGGCAGCATTCCGGTCAGCACGACCGTCTTGTCCGCCAGCGGTCCCGCGGCGCGCGCCGGCCGCGCCGGGCCTTCGCGCCACTTGACGCCCGCGGCGCGCAGTTGTTCGATTGCTTCCCGGTTGTGCGGTTCGGCGAAGAACCGCACGATCGACGCCGCCACGACCGGACCCACGTCGGGGACTTCGAGCAAGCGGGCCTCGTCCGCGGCCAGCAGGCGGTCTAGCGAGCCGAAGTGCGCAGCGAGGTCGCGCGCGGTGGTCTCGCCGACATGGCGGATGCCCAGCGCGAAGATCAGGCGCTCGAGCGTCGTGTGGCGCGCCCTGTCGATCGCGGCCAGCAGGTTCGAGGCCGACTTCTCGCCCATGCGCTCCAGCGCCGCCAGCGCACCGAGGCCGAGCCGGAACAGGTCGGCCGGCGTTCGCACCAGTCCGCCGTCGACGAGCTGATCGACCAGCTTGTCCCCCAGCCCTTCGATGTCGAGCGCGCGCCGGCTTGCGAAGTGCAGCAGCGCCTGCTTGCGCTGCGCCGGGCACACCAGCCCGCCGGTGCAGCGTGCGACCTTTTCGCCTTCCTCGCGGAACACCGTGGAACCGCAGGCGGGGCACTTCTTCGGCATATGGAAGATGCGCGCATCGGCCGGCCGCCTTTCGGGCACGATGCCGACGATCTCCGGGATCACGTCGCCGGCCCGGCGCACGATGACCGCATCGCCGATGCGGATGTCCTTCTCGCGGATCAAGTCCTCGTTGTGCAGCGTCGCGTTCGACACCGTCGTGCCGCCGACGAACACCGGCGCCAGCCGCGCCACCGGCGTCAGCGCGCCGGTACGGCCGACCTGCACCTCGATCTCGAGCAGTGTCGTGACCGCTTCCTGCGCGGGGTACTTGTGCGCGACTGCCCAGCGCGGCTCGCGCGTGACAAAGCCGAGCCGCTGCTGCAGGTCGAAACGGTTGACCTTGTAGACCACACCGTCGATCTCGAACGGCAGCGCGGTGCGTTGCGTGCCGATACGGCGGTGAAACTCCACCAGCCCGTCGGCGCCGTGCACGACCTGTCGCCGGCTCTCGACCGGGATGCCCAGTTGCGCCAGCGCTTCGAGCAGCCCCGCGTGGGTCGGCGGCATGTCCCAGCCCTGCGCCTCGCCGATGCCGTAGGCGAAGAAATGCAGCGGCCGCCGTGCGGTGATCGAGGCATCGAGCTGGCGCAGGCTGCCGGCGGCGGCGTTGCGCGGATTGGCGAACAGCTTCTCGCCTGCCGCGGCCTGACGCTCGTTCAGGCGCTCGAAGTCGCGCTTGAGCATAATCGCCTCGCCGCGAACTTCGAGCAACACCGGCGCCTCGCGGAGGCGCAGCGGAATGGCGCGGATCGTCCGCACGTTGGCGGTGACCTCCTCGCCGACCAGGCCGTTGCCGCGCGTGGCGCCCCGGACCAGCACGCCATGCTCGTAACGCAGGCTGATCGCCAGCCCGTCGAACTTCAGCTCCGCGCAGTACTCGACCGGCGGGTCGCCGGGCCCAAGACCCAGTTCGCGCCGGACGCGCGCATCGAAGGCGAGCGCGCCGTTGTCGCTGGTGTCGGTCTCGGTGCGAATCGACAGCATCGGCACCGCGTGCGCGACCTCGGCAAACTCGCTGCTCGGGCTTCCGCTGACGCGCTGCGTCGGCGACTCCGGCGTGACGAGCCGCGGATACTGCGTCTCGAGCGCCTGCAGCTCCGCGAACAGGCGGTCGTACTCGGCGTCGGGCACCGTCGGTGCATTCAGCACGTAATACGCGTGGTCGTGCCGCTCGATCTCGCGCCGCAGTTGCTCGACGCGCTGGCGCGCCCGCTGCGGCGCCTCCGGGGTCGCCCGCATCCGATTCAGCCGTACAGGCGCCGCGCGCGCACCGAGCCGGGCTCGATGCCCGCGGCGGCCATCTCTTCATACAGTGACGCGAGCTGATGCTCGATCGCTTCGATCGACGCCGCCTGCACCGGCTTGCCGTTGTCGTCGACGATGCGCGCCTCCAGCGCGGATGCCAGTTGCGTGGCGACCGCGAACATCGCGCGCAGAGGCTGCGCTGCCGGCGCCACACGCGGCACATCCAGCTCCAGCAGCAGCTTCTCGACCGGCGACGACACGGCCGCCACCGTGAACAGCGGCTCGCCGTGGGCATCGAGCCGCTGCCATGACTGCGGCGCGATCGCGGCCAGATCGCAGGCCGCGGCGGCGGCCGCGATCTTCTCCAGCGGCCAGGCGCGCTCGGTCGGCTCCAGCGTCAGGCCGATGCGCACGTCGAAGCGCGCGCACAGCCGGTCCAGATCGGCCGCCAGCTCGAGCAGGCGGCGCGTGTCGGGCGGATCGAAGTCGGCGTCGAGCGCGACCGCCAACTGCTGGACCGCGCCGATGAACTGCGACGCCTCGAGCTCGGACAGCGTCTGCCGGCGATCGGCCAGTTGCACCGCCGCCAGCAGCTCCGAGTAGAAACCAAAGCGGTCGGGCGCGACCCAGCGCTGCGTGCGCCCGTCCCACGCGACCAGGTGGGTCGGCAGCGACAGCCGCAGCCGCGCCAACGGCGCCGCGGCATCGATCACCGCCACGCCGTCGGCCGCGTGTGCGCAGCGCAGCTCGAGCACGCAATCGAGCAGCGGATCCTCGATCCAGTCGGAGGGAACCGGTTGGCTCTCCTCCATGGCCGGCATCGTGTCGGCGCCCAGGTTGACCGCGGTGTCGGGCAGCGGGCCGAACGTCGGCTCGATGCGCGAACCGGATGGCGCCGGCGGCAGCGGCTGCGTGGCCGGTCCAGCCGGCGCCAGCAGCGGGTCGCCGACCGCGCCGCGCAGCGTCTGCTGGAAACGCTTCAGCTCGCGCCGTTCCTGCCACTTGCTGTAGCCGTACAAGCCGCCCAGCAACGCGACGGCGAGCGCTCCCAGGGCAACGTGCAGGTCGTTCATGGTCTCACGCGGCTTCGGCCGCGAGCCGGACCGCGCTGTCGATGTCGACGGCGACGATGCGCGACACGCCCTGCTCCTGCATCGTCACGCCGACCAGTTGCTCCGCCATCTCCATCGCGATCTTGTTGTGCGTGATGAACAGGAACTGGGTGTCGTTCGTCATCGACCGCACCAGGTCGCAGAAGCGTTCGGTATTGGCGTCATCCAGCGGCGCGTCGACCTCGTCGAGCAGGCAGAACGGCGCCGGGTTCAGCTTGAAGAGGGCAAACACGAGCGCGGTAGCGGTCAGCGCCTTCTCGCCGCCGGACAGCAGATGGATCGTGCTGTTGCGCTTGCCGGGCGGCTGCGCCATCACCTGCACGCCGGCGTCGAGGATCTCGTCGCCGGTCATCGTGAGCTTCGCCTCACCGCCGCCGAAAAGCTTCGGGAACAGGATTCCGAACTGCTGGTTGACCGCGTCGAACGTCGACCGCAGCAGTTCGCGCGTCTCGCGGTCGATACGGCGGATCGCGTCCTCGAGCGTGGCGATCGCGGTCTTCAGGTCCGTGCTCTGCGCGTCGAGGAACTGCCTGCGCTCGCGCGACGCGTTCAGCTCTTCCAGCGCCGCCAGATTCACGGCGCCCAGCGCCTCGATCTCGGCGGCGAGCCGCGCGATCTCCGGCTGCAGTGCGCCGGCCTTCACGGGGGCAGCTTCCAGCCGCGCGGCCAGCGCCGCCTCGTCGGCGCGGACGTCGGCCAGTTGCTGCGCGAACTGCTCGGCGGCGAGCCGCGCCGCCTGTTCCTTGAGCTGCAGGTCCATGATCCGGTCGCGCTTGGGCTGCAGTTCGTTCTCCAGCGTCAGCCGCTTTTCGTCGAACGCCTTCACCTGCTGGCCGATCTCGTCGAGACGGCTGCGGGCCTCGCGCAACGATTCCTCGGCGCCTGCGCGCTGCGCCAGCCAGGTGTCGAGCCCCGTGCGCACCGCGCTGTCATCGAGCTGCGCCAGCTGCGCGCGCGTGGCCTGCAAGTCGCCAGCCAGCCGCTCCGCGTCGGCCTGCGCCACCCGGGTCGCGTGCGCGACGTCGCCGGCGCGCTCGCGCGCCGCCGCGAGCTCGAACTCATGGCGCTGCCGCTCGCTGGAGAGCCGCTGCTGTTCGTCGCGAGCCGAGCGCAGCGCGCGGTCGGCGTCCTCGTACGCCACGCGCGTGGCCTCGAACGCGGCCTGCTTGTCCGCCAGTTCCTGGTCGAGCTGTTCGAAGCGGCTGTCGGCGTCGCCGCGCTGGGAACGCAGCTCGCTTTCGTGCACCGTGACTTCGGCCAGCTCCGCTTCGATCTGGCCCGACCGGTGCCGCACGCGCCCGATCAGCTCGTCCAGCCGCACCGCCTCGAGCTGCGTCGTGTGCAGCCTTGCGCGCAGCGCTTCGGCTGCCTGCCGTTCGCCCTGGCCCTGCTCCTGCGCCTGCCGAAGCTGCGCTTCCGCGCGCGCGAGCGCGCCGACCGCCTGCTCGACGAGCAGCTTCTGCGCGCGCAGTTCCTTTTCCAGGTTCTCGATTTCCTGCCGTCGCGCCAGCAGCCCCGCCTTGCGGTCGTCGGCGGCATAGAAGCGCACTCCGTAGCGCGACACGAGGTGGCCCGACCGGACCACGAACTGCCCGCCCGGCGGCAACTGCTCGCGCGCGGCCAGCGCCTGCGCGAGGTCGTCGGCCGTGAACACGTTGACCAGCCAGTCGCCGAGCACCGCGGCGAGCGCGGCGTCGTGGCCGCGCACGTGCTCGGCCAGTCGCGCGAACCCGGGCATGTGCGCGCCTTCGCGCACGACCGCGCCGGTCATCGAGTAGAAAGACACCCGCGCCGGCGGTGCGTTGCCGGCCAGCCCCGCGAGCGTGTCGAGGCGACCGACTTCGAGGCCTTCGATGCGCTCGCGCAGCACGGCCTCGAACGCGACCTCCCAGCCGGCGTCCACGTGCATCCGCCGGAACAAGCGCGGCAGCCTGTCGAGCCCCTGCGCGCCAAGCCACGGATCGAGCTTCTCGTCGGCCTCGACGTTGGCCTGCAGCTCGCGCAACGCGCCGAGCCGCGCTTCGAGCCGCGCCAGCATGTCGGTCTCGCGCGTGCGCGCCTCGAGTTGCGCCTGGCGTTCGCCCTGCAGCTTCGCGACCGCCGCCTCCGCGGCCTGCTGGCGCTGCGTGCTGCTAGCGAGGTCCGCTTCGAGCCGCTGCGCATCGGCCCTCAGCGCGGCGAGCTTCGCATCGTCGGGCGCGCCGAGTTGCTCGCGCTCCTCCTGCAGCCGCTCGCGCCGCTGCGCCAGCGCGCCGAGCTGGCGATCGAGCGCCCGCTGCTGCTCGCCCGCGCCTTCGATCGAGCGCTCGGCCATCGCGACCTCGGCCTGCGCCGCGCCCACGGCGTCGCGCGCGGCGCCGTACGCGTCTTCGAGCCGGGGCAACTGCGCAGCGTGCGTATCGACCAATCCCAGCGAGGCGGCGACCTTCTGCTCCCCATCGCCGATCTGGCGCGCCAGCAGCGATGCACGCCCGGCGAGATCCTGCTGTTCG
The DNA here is from genome assembly GCA_029777935.1 of Pseudomonadota bacterium. The sequence goes on along the minus strand of JAKORH010000339.1, from coordinate 23,639 downwards.
GTCAGCCGGCGGTTGTGCGCGGCGGCCAGCGTTTCGATCTGCGCCGCCATCCGCGTGCGGCTGTCGGCAATCAGGCGCAGCTCGGATTCGAGCTTGCCGATCTCCGCGTTGACGTTGAGCAGCGCGCCCTGCGCCGCGTGCACGGCATCGGACGCCGCGTAATGCGCGCTGCGCGTCTCCTCGAGCTGGCGCTCGGTCGCGCGCAGCTCGGCCACGTGCGCCTCGACCGCATTGGCGCGCGCCGAAATGTCGCGCGCGATCTTCTCGGTTTCCGCCTGCGCGTCGCGCCGGCGCAGGTACCACAGCATCTGCTGGTTGCCGTCGTGCTCGTTCTTCAGCGCGTGATAGCGCTGCGCGACCTCGGCCTGCTGCTCGAGCCTGGCGATCTGCGCCTCCAGCTCGCGCAGGATGTCCTCGACCCGTGTCAGGTTGTCGCGGGTGTCGGCGAGCCGGTTCTCGGTCTCGCGCCGCCGCTCCTTGTACTTGGATACGCCGGCGGCTTCCTCCAGGAACACGCGCAGCTCGTCGGGACGCGCCTCGATGATGCGCGAGATCATCCCTTGCCCGATGATCGCGTACGCGCGCGGGCCCAGCCCCGTGCCGAGGAACATGTCCTGCACGTCGCGCCGGCGCACGCTCTGATTGTTGATGTAGTAGCTGGAGGTGCCGTCGCGCGTCAGCAGGCGCTTGACGCTGATCTCGCTGAACTTGCCCCACTCGCCGCCGATGCGTCCCTCGCTGTTGTCGAACGACAGCTCGACGCTGGCGCGGCCGCCCGGTTTGCGGTTGGCCGAGCCGTTGAAGATCACGTCCTGCATCGACTCGCCGCGCAGCTCGGCGGCCTTGCTCTCGCCCAGCACCCAGCGCACCGCGTCGATCACGTTCGACTTGCCGCAGCCGTTGGGGCCGACCACGCCGACCAGACTGCCGGGCACATCGATATGGGTCGGATCGACGAATGACTTGAAGCCGGCGAGCTTGATCTGCCGTAGGCGCACGATGAGATTCCGGGACCGCGCGGCGAGAGATCGTTCGTCGCCGCGCGAAGTTGGCTCGATTCCGTAGAATCATAGCAACTGAATCGCGCGCACTCGCCGCCCGACATGTCCACGCGCCCCTCGAAAACGCTGGAGACGTTCGCCAACCCGAGCCCGGCGCGCGACTACCTGGTGCACATCGAGATTCCCGAGTTCACCTGTCTGTGCCCGCTCACCGGCCAGCCGGACTTCGCCACGCTGGTGCTCGATTACGTGCCGGACCGCAAGAACGTCGAGCTGAAGAGCCTGAAGCTCTACACGTGGGCGTACCGCGACGAAGGCGCGTTCCACGAGGCGGTGACCAATCGCATCCTCGACGACCTGGTGCGCTCACTCTCCCCCCGCTTCATGCGGCTGACGGCGAAGTGGTACGTCCGCGGCGGCATTTTCACCACCGTGGTCGCCGAGCACCGCAAGCGCGGCTGGCAGGCGGCGCCGTACGTGGAGGTCGGCCGGTTCGAAGCCGCGTCGAGCATGCGCTGATGAATCCCGATCTCGCGCGGCTGCAGCCGTATCCGTTCGAGCGCCTGCGGCGCCTGTACGAAGGCGTGACGCCGTCGCCCGGGCTGTCGCTGATCGACCTGTCGATCGGCGAGCCCAAGCACCCGACGCCGAAGCTGATCTTCGACGCGCTGACCGAGGCGCTGCCGGGGCTGGCCAGCTACCCGAGCACGATCGGCACCGAGGCGCTGCGCGAATCGATCGCCGCCTGGCTGATGCGTCGCCATGCGCTGCGGCGCATCGACCCCGCTACGCAGGTGATCCCCGTGTGCGGCTCGCGCGAGGCGCTGTTCGCGATCGCGCAGGCGGTGGTCGATCGCGGCCGCGATGCGCTGGTGATCTCACCCAATCCTTTCTATCAGATCTACGAGGGTGCGGCGCTCTTGGCCGGCGCGCAACCGCTGTTCCTGCCGGCTACACCCGCCAATGGTTTCCGCATGGAGTTCGAGCGCGTCGGCGCGGACGAATGGCGGCGCGTGCAGCTTGTCTACGTCTGCACGCCCGGCAATCCGCACGGGCGCGTGATGACGCACGGCGAATGGCAGGCGCTGTTCGAACTTTCGGACCGCCACGGCTTCGTGATCGCCTCCGACGAGTGCTACTCGGAGGTCTACTTCGACGAGGCGCGGCCGCCGCTCGGCGCGCTGCAGGCCGCGCACGCGCTCGGACGCGACCGCTTCGACCGGCTGCTGGTGTTCGGCAGCCTGTCGAAGCGTTCCAACGCGCCCGGGCTGCGCTCCGGCCTGGTCGCCGGCGATGCGGCGCTGCTGAAGCAGTTCCTGCTCTATCGCACCTACCACGGCAACGCGATGAGCCCACCGGTGCAGGCGGCGAGCATCGCCGCGTGGAAGGACGAGCAGCACGTGATCGAGAACCGCCGCCGCTACGCGGCCAAGTTCGCGCAGGCCACGCCGATCGTGCAGCGCGCGCTGCGCGTCGAGCGTCCCGAAGCGGCGTTCTACCTGTGGGCCGAAACGCCGATAGATGACGAGGCCTATGCGCGCCGGCTGTACGCCGAATGCCACGTGAAGGCGCTGCCGGGCAGTTACCTGTCGCGCGAGCGCGAGGGACTGAACCCGGGCAAGGGCTTCGTGCGGCTGGCGCTGGTCGCCGGCGAGGCCGAGGTGCTCGAGGCCGCTCGCCGGATCGCAGATATGAAATTGTGAACAGATCAACGTCGCCCCGGCGCGGGCCGGGGCCCAATCTTCTGCGCGGAAATTGGGCCCCGGCCTGCGCCGGGGCGACACAACCCTGAGGATCCACATGTCGCTGCCATCGATCATCGAAGACGCGTGGGAGAACCGCGCCAATCTCGGCCCGACCGCCGCGCCGCTGCGATTGCGGGAAGCGGTCGATTCGGTCATCGACGACCTCGATGCCGGTCGCCTGCGTGTCGCCGAAAAGCGCGGCAGCGAATGGATCGTCCATCAATGGATCAAGAAGGCCGTACTGCTTTCGTTCCGCCTGCGCGACAACCGCCGCATGGGCTTCGAGCCGCCTGCCGGGGTCGAAGCGGCGTTCCAGTTCTACGACAAGGTGCAGACGAAGTTCGCCGACTGGGACGAGGAGCGGTTCCGCCGCGCCGGCGTGCGCGTAGTGCCGCCGGCGGTGGCACGGCGCGGCGCCTATCTGGCGAAGAACGTGGTGCTGATGCCTTCGTACGTGAACATCGGCGCCTATGTCGACGAGGGCACGATGGTCGACACCTGGGCCACCGTCGGTTCGTGCGCTCAGATCGGCAGGAACGTGCACCTGTCGGGCGGGGTCGGCATCGGCGGCGTGCTGGAGCCGGTGCAGGCCAACCCGACCATCATCGAGGACAACTGCTTCATCGGCGCGCGCTCGGAGGTCGTCGAAGGCGTGATCGTCGAGGAGAACTCAGTGATCAGCATGGGCGTCTTCATCGGCAAGAGCACGCGCATCTACGACCGGGAAAGCGGCGAGATCCTGTACGGCCGCGTGCCCGCAGGGTCGGTCGTGGTGTCCGGCTCGCTGCCGTCGAAGAACTGCCAGCTCTACTGCGCGGTGATCGTCAAGCGCGTCGACGCGCAGACCCGCGCCAAGACCGGCATCAACGAACTGCTGCGGGAAGCCGGCGCCTGATCCGGTGGGGCCGGGGCTGGCGGCTAGCCGCGACCGGGCGCAGACTTAGCCCGATCGGTCGATATCCAGCCGTTCGGCCGGCTGCGTATTCTTGGCCGTCTGGAGAGTGGAGGACGCAATGTCGCTCGACAAGCTGTTCCAGCTTATGGCGGAACGCAAGGCATCCGACCTGTATCTGTCGGTCGGTTCGCCGGTGACGATCAAGATCAACGGCGTGTGCGTGCCGATCAACCAGGAGCGGCTGCAGCCGCAGCAGGTGGTGCAGCTTCTGGCCGGCCGCATTTCGGACGCTCAGTTCCGCGAGCTGGAGGATCAACGCGAGCTGAACGTCGGCCTGCCGGTGACCGGCGTGGGCAGCTTCCGCCTGAGCGCGTTCCTGCAGCGAGGCACGGTGTCGGCGGTGGTGCGCTTCATACCGCACGACGTGCCGCGGCTGGACGAACTCGCGCTGCCCGACATGCTGAAGGATCTGGTGATGGAAAAGCGCGGCCTGATCCTGGTCGTCGGCGCGGCCGGTTCCGGCAAGTCGACCACGATCGCCTCGATGCTCGACCATCGCAACGAGCTCGCGACCGGGCACATGCTGACGTTCGAGGATCCGATCGAATTCCTGTTCCGCAACAAGAAGTCGATCATCAACCAGCGCGAGATCGGCTCCGACGCCAGGTCGCTGCAGATCGCCCTGAAGAACGCGATGCGGCAGGCGCCCGACGTCATCTTCATCGGCGAAATCCGCGACCGCGACACGATGGGCGCGGCGCTGGCCTACTCGATGTCGGGTCATCTGGTGGTGGCGACCATGCACGCGACCAACTGCGCGCACGCGCTGAACCGCGTGATCAGCTTCTACTCGCCGGAGACCCGCGACGCGCTGTTCCAGGACCTGGCCGCGTCGCTGAAGGCGATCATCTCGCAGCGGCTGGTGCGCTCGAAGAAGGGCGGCCGCGTGCCGGCGGTCGAGGTGCTGCTCAACGGCGGGCACGCGACCGAACTGGTCGAGCGCGGCGACGTGCAGGCGATCAAGGAGGCGATGGAGCAGACGCTCGCGCCGGGCAGCCAGACGTTCGAACAGAGCCTGTACACGCTGCTGCAGAAAGACATGATCACGCGCGAGGACGCGCTGGCCGCGGCCGACTCCAAGAACAACCTGCTGTGGCTGATCAACAATGCCGGCAAGGCGCAGCCGCAGGGCTCGGCGCAACAGAAGAAATCGGTGCCCGAGCCGTCCTCGTTCTCGGAGTTCACGCTCAACATTTAGAGCCTGTCTCGGTATCCGCGACGGCCGTCGCGGATGCCGAGATCGGTTCCAGCTACAGACCGTAGAATCCGGCACTGCCGCGCCGGCCGTTTACGGACGCGGCCGTCCGGATGAACCCCACACTCGAAATCGCGAAGGCGCTGATCACGCGTCCGTCGGTCACGCCCGACGACGCGGGCTGCCAGGCGCTGATCGCGCAGCGGCTCGCTCCCCTCGGTTTCCGCGCCGAAACCATCGCGCGCAACGGCGTCGCCAACCTGTGGCTGCGGCGCGGCACGGCGCAGCCGCTGATCGTGTTCGCCGGCCACACCGACGTGGTGCCGCCCGGCCCGCGCGAGCAGTGGCTGTCGGATCCCTTCGAGCCAACCGAGCGCGACGGCGTGCTGTACGGCCGCGGCGCGTCCGACATGAAGTCCTCGATCGCGGCCTTCGTGGTCGCGGCCGAGGAATTCGTCGCCGCGCATCCGAACCACCGCGGCTCGATCGCGCTGCTGCTGACTTCCGACGAGGAAGGCCCCGCCACCGACGGCACGGTCGCGGTGGTCGAGCGGCTGGCTGCGCGCGGCGAGGTGCCCGACTGCTGCATCGTCGGCGAGCCGACCTCCGTCGACGCCGTCGGCGATACGATCAAGAATGGCCGGCGCGGCTCGCTATCGGGCCGGCTTGCGGTACGCGGCGTGCAGGGACACGTCGCCTACCCGCAGCTCGCGCGCAATCCGGTGCACGAGCTCGCGCCCGCGCTGGCGGACCTCGCGCACGAAGTGTGGGACGACGGCAACGAATTCTTTCCCGCCACGACCTTCCAGGTGTCGAACATCCACGCCGGCACCGGGGCGCTGAACGTGATTCCCGGCGAGTGCGTGGTCGACTTCAACCTGCGCTTCGCGCCGGTATCGACGGCCGAGTCGCTGATGCAGCGGATCGAATCGATCCTGGGCTGTCACCGGCTCGACTATCGAATCGAATGGAACGTCGGCGCGCAGCCGTTCATGACCCAGCCCGGCGTGCTCAGCGAGGCGCTGGCGCGCGCGATCCGCGAGACGACCGGCCGCGCGACCGAACTGTCGACCACCGGCGGTACATCCGACGGCCGCTTCCTGGCGACCATCTGCCCGCAGGTGATCGAGCTCGGTCCGCCGAACGCGACCATCCACAAGATCAACGAGTGCATCCGCGTCGCGGACCTCGCGGTGCTGAAGGACGTCTACCGACGTACGCTCGAACTGCTGCTGAACGGAAGTCCATCATGACCATCGATGCCCAGGCCAACCTGCGCACCATCCGCGACGCACTGCGCTTCGCCGTCACGCGCATGAACGAGCACGACGCCTTCTTCGGCCACGGCCAGAGCGACGCGGTCGAGGAAGCGCTGTTTCTCGTGCTGCGCTCGCTAAAGCTGCCGCTGGATCGCGCGGACCTCTTTCTCGATGCGTTCCTGACTCATGGCGAAGTGCACATGCTGCTGCAGACGATCGACCAGCGCGCGCGCAAGCGCATTCCAGCCGCCTACCTGATGCGCGAGGCGTGGCTGCAGGGCTACCGCTTCTACGTCGACGAGCGCGCCATCGTGCCGCGCTCTTTCATCGCCGAGTTGCTGAAGGACGCGCTGGCGCCGTGGATCGCGTCGCCGGCCGACGTGATCGACGTGCTGGACCTGTGCACCGGTTCGGGCTGCCTCTCGGTGATGGCCGCCGACGCGTTTCCCGGCGCGACCGTCGACGCCATCGACGCGTCGAGCGACGCGCTGGCGGTGGCCCAGCGCAACGTCGCCGACTATCGACTGGGCAAACGCATCAACCTGCTGCAGTCGGACCTGTTCGATTCGGCGCCGAACAAGCGCTACGACGTCATCCTGTGCAATCCGCCGTACGTGACCGACGCCGCGATGGCGGAGCTGCCGCGCGAGTACCAGCACGAGCCACGGCTGGCGCTCGCCGGCGGTCCCGACGGCCTGAACATCGTGCGTCGCGTCTTACGCGGCAGCCGCGGTTATCTGAAACGCGGCGGACTGCTGTTCGTCGAGGTCGGCGACGGCCGCCCCGCCGTCGAAGCAGCCTTCCGCGACCTGCCGCTGACCTGGGTCACCACCAGCGCGGGTGACGACATGGTGTTCATGGTGCGGCAGGAGGATCTGCCGTAATTCGTCGGGCGTTGGCGTCGTGTCGGGCGTCGAAGGCCACGACCCGGAGCCGGACGCCCGACGCCCGACACGGCGCGCTTCATGCTTCGCCTCCTCGACGTCTCGCTCGCTCGCGGGATCCGCATCCTTTACAGCCGTGTTTCGCTGATCGCGCCGCCAGGCGAACGCATTGGACTGGTCGGCGCCAACGGCAGCGGCAAGTCGTCGCTGTTCGCCGCGATCCTCGGCGAACTGGCAGTCGATGCCGGCGCGCTCGAGGCGCCGCCAGCCGAGCGCATCGCGCACGTCGCGCAGGACATCGGCGCCAGCGACGAATCCGCGCTCGACTACGTGCTCGCCGGACATGCGCCGCTGATGACGGCGCGTGCGGAGCTGGCGCGTGCCGAAGGTGCGCACGACGACCTCGCGCTCGCGCATGCGCATGCGCGGCTGGCGGAACTGAACGAAGGCGCGATCGTCGCGCAGGCTCGGGCGGTGCTGCACGGACTGGGCTTCGCCGAACGCGACGGCGCGCGCCGCGTGGCCGAGTTCTCCGGCGGTTGGCGCAACCGGTTGGCGCTGGCGCGCGCGCTGCTGCGCCCGGCCGATCTGCTGCTTCTGGACGAGCCGACCAACCACCTCGACCTCGACTCGGTGGTCTGGCTCGAGGCCTGGCTCAAACGGCAGGACGCGACCGTGCTCCTGATTTCGCACGACCGCGAGTTCCTCGACCGCGTGACGACGTGCACGTGGCACATCGCCGATGGCACGATCCGCCGCTATGCCGGCAACTACAGTGCGTTCGAGCTGGCATGGCTCGAGCAGCAGAAGCAGCAGGAGGCCGCGGCCAGGTCGTACGAGCGCACGGCCGCGCACCTGCAGAGCTTCGTCGACCGCTTCCGCGCCAAGGCGACCAAGGCGCGGCAGGCGCAGAGCCGGCTGAAGATGCTCGAGCGGCTGCAGGCGGTGGAGCCGGTGCGCGCGCGGCGCGAGTGGCGCTTCGAGTTCCTGCCGCCGCTGCGCACGCCCGAGCGGCTGGTCGACGCGGAGGGCCTCCAACTGGCCTATTTGACAAATGCGGGCGAGCGCGTCGTGCTCGACGGCGTCAAGTTCCTCGTGCGTGCGGGCGACCGCATCGGCATCCTCGGCGTCAACGGCGCCGGCAAGTCGACGCTGGTCAAGGCGATCGCGGGTGAACTTGCGCCGCGCGCCGGCGAGTTGCGGCGCGGCCAGGGCCTGGCGATCGGCTACTTCGCGCAGCATCAGCTCGACCAGTTGCGCGCCGACGAATCGCCGCTGGCGCATCTGCGGCGGCTGGCGCCCGAGGCGCGCGAGCAGGAACTGCGCAACTTCCTCGGCCAGTACCGCTTCTCCGGCGACATGGCCAGCGCGACGATCGGCCCGATGTCGGGCGGCGAGAAGGCGCGCTGCGCGCTCGCGCTGATCGCGTGGCAGCGTCCCAACCTGCTCGTGCTCGACGAGCCGACCAACCACCTCGACATGGAAACGCGCGAGGCGCTGACGATCGCGCTGTCGACGTTCGACGGCGCGCTGCTGCTGGTGTCGCACGACCGCCACCTGCTGCGCGCGGCAACCGACCAGCTCTGGCTGGTGCACGACGGCCGCGTCGCGGCGTTCGACGGCGACCTCGACGATTACGCGGCGCTCGCTTTTGCCAGCCGCCGACCGGCGACCGACGCGCGCGCGATCGAGGAGACACCGACGCGGCGCGAGCAGCGCAAGCTCGAAGCGCAGCAGCGGCAACGCCTGGCCGGTGCGCGCAAACCGCTGCAGCAGCGATTGCAGAAGGTCGAGGCCGAGCTTGCCGCGGTGACCGACCAGTTGCGCGAACTCGACGCGCAGCTCGCGCAGCCGGACTTCTATCATGGCGGCGACGCGAACGAGGTAGCGTCGACGCTGAAACAGCGCGGCGAACTCGCGCAGCGTGTCGAGCAACTCGAAGCACGCTGGCTCGAACTGCAGGCCGAACTGGAGACGATCACATGACACAACCCCTGGCCGGGCTGCGCATCCTCGACCTGACGCGGCTTCTGCCGGGCCCGGCGGCGACGATGCATCTGGCGGACTTCGGTGCCGACGTGATCAAGGTCGAGGACACCGCCGAAGGCGATTACATGCGCTCGTTTCCGCCAACGGTGACCAACGCCGAAGGGTGCGAAGTCAACCCCGCGTACGAGGCGATCAACCGCGGCAAGCGCTCGATCCGAGTCGACCTGAAGTCGCCGCAGGGGCGCGAAGTGCTGTGGAAGCTCGTCGACACCGCCGACGCGCTGATCGAGCAGTTCCGCCCCGGCGTGCTCGACCGGCTCGGCTTCGGCTGGAACGCGCTGCACGCGCGCGCGCCGAGGCTCGTGGTCTGTTCGCTGTCGGGCTACGGCCAGACCGGGCCGTGGTCGCAGGACGCAGGCCACGACATCAACTACGCGGCGCGCACCGGCGTGCTCGACCAGAACCGCGTCAACGGCGTACCGGCCGTGCCGAACCTGCAGATCGGCGATCTGCTCGGTGGCACGTTGACCGCGCTGTCGGCGCTGCTGATTGCGCTGATCGGCGCGCAGCGCACCGGCATCGGTTCACGAGTCGACGCGGCGATGACCGACGGCCTGCTCGCCCATCACATCTTTCCGGTCGCCGATCTCGATGCCGGCGTCACGCCAGTGGCGGAGCGCACGCTGCTGACCGGGGGCGTGCCCTGCTACGGCGTGTACGAGATGGCGGACGGCCAGCACCTTGCCGTCGGCGCACTCGAGCTGAAGTTCTGGCAGGCCTTCTGCGAAGCAGCCGGATTGCCGGAGCTGAAACCGCATCACTGGTCGCTCGGCGAAACGCCGGGCAGCGATGCGGCGCGCGCCACGCGCGAGCGCGTCGCCTCGCATCTGCGCCGCCGCACGCGAGCTCAGTGGGAAGCCGTGTTCGCCAAGGCTGATTGCTGCGTGACGCCGGTGCTGACGCCGGCCGAAGCGCTCGCCGAGCTGCACCATCGCGCGCGCGGGCTCGTGCACCGGCGCGGAGCCGTGACCGCAATCGGCCCGCTGGCGCAGGTGTCCGGCCACGCGCTCGACGTCAAGCCGGCGCCGGCCGCGGGCGAGCACAGCCGGGCGCTGCTGCGCGAGCTCGGCTACGCCGATGCGGCGATCGATGGCCTGATCGCAAGCGGCGCGGTGAAGGACCGGTGATGACGCATCCGTCGCCCCGGCGCAGGCCGGGGCCAAAGTTCGAGAGCTGCAAATTGGGCCCCGGCCTTCGCCGGGGCGACGGTGCCGCTTCATGATCGACCGCCGCCGCCTGCTGCTGATGCGCCACGGTGCGGTCGAGTACTTCGACCCCGACGGCCGCCCCTATCCGCCCGACGACGTGCCGCTGACGCACGAGGGCATCGCGCAGGCGCGCGCGATGGGCGAAGCGCTCGCCGCCAGCGGCGCCGCGATCGATCGCGTAGTGACGAGTGGCCTGCGGCGCACGCGCGAAACCGCGCAGCACGTGCTCGAGGCTGCGCGACTGGCGCCGCCACTCGAGCACTGGAACGACCTGCGCGAGATTCGCGGCGGCCGGCTGTCGGAGATCCGCGACGACGAGCTGCGCGACGCCTTTCTCTCTGCGTTCCAAGGGCCGGTAGCGCGAGAGACCCGGTTCCTCGGCGGCGAGACGATCGGCCAACTGCTCGACCGCGTCGTGCCGCAGACCGAGCGGCTGCTGGCCGACGAAGGCTGGGACACCGCACTCGTGGTCGCGCACGGCGGCGTCAACCGCGCAGTGCTGTCGTGGTTTCTCACCGGGCAGCACCAGTTCCTCGGCGGGCTGGCGCAGGACGCCGGGTGCCTGAACGTGATCGACGTTGGACCGACGCTCGCCACCAGCGTGGTGCGGGTCGTGAACTTCTGCGCCATCGACACGCTGCGCACCGGCACGCGCGCCTCGACGATGGAAGAACTGCTGCAGAAGTACCTGAAGCTGCGCCAGTCGGTCCCCTCTCCCCGATCACAAGGAGAGGGCTAGAGTAAGGGCGCCTTGACGAGATGCCGAACATGAACCAACTCCAGGAAGTCACCGAACGCCACCGCTTCGACGTTGAGCGCCTTGCCGCGCACCTCTCGCGGCACCTGTCCGGGTTCAAGGGGCCGCTGACCGTCAAGCAGTACCAGGGAGGACAGTCGAACCCGACCTATCTGCTGACCACGCCTTCCGTGCGCTACGTGATGCGCAGCAAGCCCGGTCCGGCCGCGAAGCTGCTGCCGTCGGCGCACGCGATCGAGCGTGAGTTCCACGTGATGCGCGCGCTCGCCCCGCAGGGCATACCGGTGCCGGACACGCTGCTGCTGTGCGAGGACGAATCCGTGATCGGCCGCGCGTTCTACATAATGCAGCACGTCGAGGGCCGAATTCTCTGGGAGCAGTCGCTGCCCGGGATCAGCAACACGGAGCGGGCGGCGATCTACGGCGAGATGAACCGCGTGCTGGCGCGGCTGCACTCGGTCGACATCGAGCGCGCGGGGCTTTCCGACTACGGCAAGGCCGGCAACTACTTCGCGCGCCAGATCGGCCGTTGGAGCAAGCAGTACCGCGCGAGCGAAACCGGGAAGGTCGATGCGATGGACCGCCTGATCGACTGGTTGCCGCAGCAGATTCCGCCGGGCGACGAAACCACCGTCGTGCACGGTGACTACCGGATGGACAACCTGATCTTCCACCCGACCGAGCCCAGGATCATCGCGATTCTCGACTGGGAGTTGTCCACCCTCGGGCATCCGCTGGCCGACTTCAGCTACCACTGCATGAGCTGGCGCATCCCGCCCGGCGCGTTCCGCGGCATCGCCGGGCTCGATCACAAGGCGCTCGGCATTCCGACCGAGGCCGAATACATCGCGCGCTACTGCGAGCGCACGGGCCGCGAGTCGATCGAGCACTGGAACTTCTACCTCGCGTACAACCTGTTCCGGATCGCGGCGATCCTGCAGGGCGTGTACAAGCGGGCCACCGAAGGCATCGCGTCGTCGGACAACGCGCTGCAGAACAAGGAGCGCGTGCAGGCGCTGGCGCAACTCGGGTGGGAAGTCGCGCAGCGAAGCTGATTCGCTGATTGCTCAGCGGCTCGCGGTGGGATGGGCGCTCGCGGCCAGTTGCTGACTAGGGGCAGGAAGACCAGAATCGCCAAGTATCGGTCCCCCAGCGAACTCGCAAGCGCAGCAAGCCACCGATGCGAGCCATGGCCGTTCCTTCCGACGAAGAATGCAGCGCCGCGGTCATGGCAGGCTGGAACGCCACACCGAAAGACAGCGGGGTGCGGGAGGATGTAAGGGCGCAGAGGCGGACGACGCATAATCTCGAAGCCAGCCAAGATCTGCGCACCGGCGGGCGCGTCAGACACAGGCGAAGCGATCCTCTTGGTTGTCTCAAGCGACCTTCACATTCAAGCCATCGACGTAGACTTCAACAACCACAATCAGGGCAACGGCCTTGTCCTACTCGTTGACCGCTTCCCATACGACGGAACATGGTTTGTCGACACCCACCCGATGCCGCAGGAGCAGAGGTATCTCTACACAGTGGCAGCGCCGAACAGTTCATATGCAGCGGGCAACTATGCCGTTCGCATCAGCACGGCGGTAAGCGGCGCCTCCATTCCCAACGAGTTTTCACTTGCCGTTCGTATCGCGAAATAGGCTTCCTGCCGCGGATACGGTGCCCTGAGCGGCCGGTCGGTCGAACAGACAGACAGCTTCCAGCGGGCCTCGCGTACCTAAAGTCGCCGTTCACCTCTTACGTTGAAAGCCGCTCGATGCACCTTCTGCCATGGTCAGCATGAACTACGACCAGTCCAAGATCGACGAAATGGTGCTGGCGCTGCTAGGCGCAAGTGAATTTGAGGACGGCAGGGTTTGGAAGCGAATCGACTTCGCGGTCATGGACCGTTTGTACGAGAAGGGCTACATCACCAACCCGCACGGCAAGCAGGAATCCGTTCGCCTGACTGAGGACGGACTGTCCCTCGCGAAGCAGCTGGCTACCAAGTACTTTGCAAAGTAGACGGTCCTCTGCGAGCGACCGGTTTCCGCAAGACTCGGAGCGACTTCTTGCGAGAGAACTCAACGACCGGAGTGGGTCGGTCGCGCCCCGTCGATCGCTCCTGCCTTCAGTAGCAGTCCGCGCTTCAACCCGATGCAACGACCAACCGCCGCCTCGCGAGTTGCATGGCAACCGCCAGTCCCATGCACGCGAATCCTGCCGCGTCGCTGTATGCACCCGGCAGCACGAGCGCGAATCCCGCGAGGATGAAAAGCCACCGCTCGACCAGCGTCGTCTTCAGCAGCGCCCACCCCTGGAAACCGGCCGCGATCGCGGCGATGCCGGTGGCGGCGATGAAGGTGATCCACGCGATCGATAGCCAGTCGGCGTGGGCGAGGTTCTTCACCGAACCGGTCAGCAACAGCCCCTGACCGGCCGGGTCGAGCACGAACAGGAACGGCAGCAGGAACGCCGGCACCGTGTACTTCCAGCACTGCAGCGTTGTTCGATACGGATCGCCGCCGGTGATCGCGGCGGCGGCGAACGGCGACAGCGCGGTCGGCGGCGAGACTTCGGACAGGACCGCGTAGTAGAAGATGAACATGTGCGCGGCGAAGTCGGGCACGCCGAGCTTGATCAGCGCCGGCGCGGTGATCACCGCGCAGATGATGTAGGAGGCGGTCACCGGCACGGCGAGCCCGACGATCCACACCACCAGCGCCGTGAACAGCGCCGTGAGCAGCAGCGAGCCGCCGGCGTAGTCGATCACGATGCCGCTGAATTTCAGCCCCAGGCCCGTCAGCGTGACCACGCCGACGATGATGCCGGCGCCCGCGCAGGTGGCCGCGACGTTGATCACGCCGACCGAGCCGCCCTGCAGTGCCTTCATCAGCCCGGACTCGTATATCCCGCGCCAGAACGGCGCGCGGCCGCGCAGCAGGTCGTACGGGATCAGCGCGCAGTCGCGGTGCAGGAAGCTCGTGGCCGCGGTGACGACGGTGGCCCAGAACACCGACAGCACCGGCGAGTAGCCGAGCATCATGAACACGACGATCGACACCAGCGACAGGAAGTGGAACCAGTACTTCTTCGTCAGGTTCCACGCGGTGTCGACTCGCGCGAACATCGCCCGGTGCATGCCGTACTTGCGCGCGTCGAGCTCGACCATCAGGAACAGCGCGAAGTAGTACAGCAGCGTCGGGATCGTCGCCATCAACAGCACGTCGAGGTACGAGATCTTCAAGAACTCGGCGATCAGGAACGCGGCAGCGCCCAGCACCGGCGGCGAGATGATCGCGCCCAGCCCGCCGGCGGCGAGCAGCCCGCCCGCCGCGTTCTTCTCGTAGCCGGCCTTGGCGAGCATCGGATAAGCGACCGAGCCGATCGTGACCGTGGTCGCCACGCCCGACCCCGACGGCCCGCCGAGCAGGAACGACGCCAGCACCACCGTGCGCCCGACGCCGGTCGGCTTGCCGCCCATCGCGGCGAACGAGAAGTCGATGAAGAACTTGCCCGCCCCCGAGTACTGCAGGAACGCGCCGAAGATCGTGAACAGGATGATCAGCGACGACGACACGTCGACCGCGACGCCGTAGATGCCTTCGAGCGTCATGTACATCTGGCCGACCAGGCGCCCGACCTCGTAGCCCTTGTGCGTCCACGGCGCCGGCAATATCGGGCCCACCAGCGCGTACAGGAGGAACGCGGTCGTGATGATCGGCATCACCCAGCCGGTCGTCCGCCGCATCGCCTCCAGCACCAGCACGATCAGCGCGATGCCGAATGCGATGTCCCAGCCGTTCGGCGTCGTGTTGCGGTCGGTGAAGTCGTCACCGCCAACGATCAGGTAGGCGACGATCGCGACCGCGAGCGCCGCCGCCAGCCAGTCCCACCACATGATTCGGTGGCGAAAGCGCCTGGCGATCGGAAACGACAGGAAGCACAGGACCTGGATCAGCGCGACGTGCAGCGGCCGCAACGTCTGCGTCGGCACGATCGCGTAGGCGGTGTACAGATGGAAGACCGAGATCCCCACCGCGATCAGCGTGACCAGCACGCCGAGCGCGCCCGACAGCCGGTGCGCCTGGCCCTCCTCTTCCTCGACGTATTCCTCTGCACGCGCGAGCGCTTCGGCGCTGACAGTGCCTTCGGCTGGCGGCGGCGAAAGTGGATTTGTCATGATCGCGCGATTTGAGGAAATCGCTCGTCGCTCCGGCGCAGAGCCTGCCCCGGACTCGATCCGGGGCCGGGGCCAAATTTTCGAGCGCTGCAACTTGGGCCCCGGCCGTCGCCGGGGCGACGTGGCTCTTCTGCCACTACTCGACCTTCACGCCTCGTTCGGCGAAGTACTTCAGCGCGCCCGGATGGAAAGGCACCGGTGTCGCCGCAGCCTTCTGGTTCTCGAGCTTGATGTTCGCGGCCTCCTTGTGCACGGCGATCAGTTCGTCGCGCTTCTCGAAGATCGTCTTGACGATGTTGTAGGCGGTCTTCTCGTCCATGCTTTCGTTCGCGACCAGGATGTTCATCACGGTGGCCTGCTTGTTGTCGGCGTCCATTCCCTTGTACGTGTCCTTCGGAATCACGTCCTGCACGTACAGGTTGCCGTACTTCGCGTTCATCTTCTGCACGAGGTCGGCGTGGTCGATCATCCGGATCTTCGTTCCCGGCGTGTTCGCCAGATCGGTCACCGCAGCGGTCGGCAGCCCGCCGACCCAGAAGAACGCGTCGATCTTGCGGTCCTTGATCGCGTTGACCGATTCGGCCACGCTCAGTCGCTCGCGCTTGACGTCACGGTCCTTGTCGATGCCTGCGGCTTCGAGCAGGCGGAACGCCATGACCTCCGTCGCGCTGCCGGGCGATCCGGTCGATATGTGCTTACCCTTCAAATCCGAGAACCTCGCGATGCCGGTCCCATCGACGGTCACCACATGCATGCGGTTCGGATACAGGACTGCCAGCGTGCGCACCGGCACCTTGGCCCCCTTGAACTTGTCCTCGCCGTGCGCCGCTTCGAGTGCGGCATCGGCCATCGTGAAACCGATATAGGGCTTGCCGGTGCCGATCAGCTTCAGGTTGTCGACCGAGCCGCCGGTGACCTCGGCGGTGGCCTGCATGCCCGGTACGTATTTCGACAGCACCGCAGCGATGCCGCCCCCCATCGGGTAGTAGACGCCTCCGGTGCCGCCGGTAGCGATCGAGATGATCGAGGTGTTCTGCGCCTGCGCCGCGAGCGTGAGCGCTCCGGCAGCGATCGCACAGGCCAATCCCAGGATCCTTCGCATCATTTCTCCGCCTCCATCGTCGTTCGTTTGCGCGCTCGAACCGGCGCGCACAGGCGGATGCTGACCTGTCCGGCCCGTTGCGGTCAAGCCGGCATTGACCGGATCGCACCGAGTGTATCGGCGGCAGATGTTTGCCGATCGTCCGCCACGACTCGCCGCCGCCGGGCGAAAGCCACAGCGAGCCGGTGGTTGAGTCCATTGCCGGCACCTTGCGGTCTTCGCGGATATCGAACACGCAAGGGATCACCCCGCGCGGCAGGTCCGCACGGTCGACCCTTGGCGACCTCGCCAGTCCCGTCTTTCTTGTCAGTTTTCGGGGGCATCGCCATGATGCCGGCTCATGGGCAAGCTGATCGCCACGCTGCTGGCCTGGATCTCAGTGCAGATCGGAGCAGTGCCGCCGGATCCGCCGCAGGTGCGGTTCGTTCCGCAGCACGCGCTGGTGGAACTTGCGTACGGCGTGCGCGCTCCAGAAGATCCGTCGGTGATCGCCCTGTATCACCGCGAATCGAGGACCGTCTACTTGTCGGACACGTGGAGCGCCAGCGATCTGAGAGACCGAGCGGCACTGGTCCACGAACTGGTGCACCACGTCCAGGAGGCCACCGGCATGCGATATCCCTGCCTCGCTGCCCGCGAGCGGTTGGCCTACGACCTGCAGGCGCAATGGCTCAAGGAGAACGGCGTGGAAGATCCGTACGCCTTTCTGGAAATCGACGAGTTCACCATCGCCCTGCGGTCCGCGTGTGCCGAAATGGAACGGTGAAGTCCCCCGCGCTTGCCACGCCAGGCCGCCGTGCCCGACGAAAAGTCCGGCGGACGAGGCCTCACCTCTCCTGCAGGCGGTACAGATAGTCAATCAGCAACAAGATGCGCGCCCGCACGAAGGCTTCGCTTTCCCATGGATAGTCGTCGTACTGCGGGGCGGCTTGGACGTTGAAGTGTCTGCCCCAGATCGGCATCTCTCGCGTGCCGTGGGCCTTCACCTCGGCTCGACCATCGATGATCTGGTAGACGTGCGCGGCGGGGAAGACGCCGCCGTTCCGCTTGGAAAGTGTCGTCAGGTCCGGCATGCTGAACTGAAGAAGTTGGGAGAACGATCCACCGCCCTTCCCGTTCACGCCGTGACAGACGGCGCAACTCGACTCGTATTCCCGCTTGCCGATATCGGATGACCGGACTTGCGCGGCGGCGACCGACATGGCGAGCGCCGCTACTACGAAGACGCCGGCAACGATTCGAGGTTTCATGAAGTCCTCCGCTCCTGTTCAGACCGTACGAGTTGGAGCACCGCGGCGGCGACACCGATCAAGTATCACCACCGTTCGAGCACGGATTGGATTGTCTCCCTCATGCGTGAGTGCAAGTTGATGAATCGCAGGCGGGTGTCGCGGCGCCAGTCGACGTAAACGAGATCCGATGGCGCACGGAGCGATCGAGGCGAGTGCCGTCCTGCATCAGTTCGCCGTCGACCAAGGCCGCAACGTGGCGCCGCACCGCGTCGTGCTCGTCGAGCGCGCGGTCGCGCAGCGCGGGAGCGGCCGCGAACGCGGCCTCGAGCGCGGCGCGCAACGTGCGCGCGTCAACTGCCTGCGGCGCGCAGCGCGCGTGCCGCTGCAGGTGGAGCGCGAAATCGACCGACGACAACGCGCGTCGCTAGTTTCCCGGCGCGGGCTGCGCCTGCAGTTTGCGCAACTGTTCCAGCCACGCGGTCCAGTCGATCGGGCCGGTCTCGAAGCGCTTCTTCAGGTTGCCGAGCACGTTGCCCCACGCGCGATCGAAATACGCATACGCCTGGTCCCATTCGCCGCCGTCGCCCCAGCCGGTGTGGTGCAGCGAAACGCGCGTGCGCCGGCTGTCCACCGGTTCGAATCGCACGATCACGAACGTGCGCTGCGCGCGTGCCTGCGGCAGGCTCGGCGGGGCGTTCCAGTCGAACGAGATCATCTTCTTCGGCTGCAGCGCCATGAAGCGCATGTCGTCGGCCCCCTTCATGCCGGGTTCCGCCAGCGGATTGATGTAGACGTGGAAGGCGCCGCCCGGACGCGGCTCGATCTGCGCATCCGGCGCGAAGAAGCTCGTGATTCCCGCGCGCGTCGTCCACGCGTCCCACGCCTGGTCGAGCGTCGCGTCGACGACGATCTGCCTGTCGATCGCGCGCTCGGCGGCGTGCGCGGCGCCGGCGGCGAGCGCGCCGGCGAGCAGCCAGGACAGGATCCCGCGGATCGTGATCGTCACGGCCGCAACACCAGCTTGCCGATCGCGCGCCGCTGCAGCAGTTCCTCCAGCGCGTGCGCGGCTTCGGCGAGCGCATAGGCGTGCGAAACCTTCGGCTTCAGGCGTCCCTGCGCCAGCCACGTCATCAGTTCGCCGATCAGGCGCGCGTTGCCGGCGGGGTCGCGCTGCGCGAACTCGCCCCAGTACACGCCGACGGCAGACACTTCCCTCAGCAGCAGCAGATTGGCCGGAATCTTCGGAATCTCGCCGCCGGCGAATCCGATCACCAGCAGCCGGCCGCGCCACGCGATCGAGCGCAGTGCGGGCTCGGTGTATGCGCCGCCGACGGGGTCGTACACCACGTCCACGCCCTTGCCGTCGGTGAGTGTCCGGATCGCGTCGCGCAGGTCCAGCGACGAGTAGTTGACCAGCGCATCGGCCCCCGCAGCGTGGCAGGCCGCGAGTTTCTCGTCGGTGCTCGCCGCGGCGATCACGCGCGCGCCGGCAAGCTTGCCCAGCTCGATGGCCGCCAGCCCGACGCCGCCGGCGGCGCCCAGCACCAGCAGCGTTTCGCCGGCCTTCAGCTGCGCGCGCTGCGCGAGTGCGTGCTGCGAAGTCGCGTAGGTCAGCGTGAAGCCGGCCGCGACTTCGTCGCTGACACCGGGCGGCAGCGGGATGGTGCGGCGCGCGTCGGTGCAGGCCTTCTCCGCGAAGCCGCCGAGCCCGACGAAGGCGACCACCCGCTGCCCGACCTTGCGATCGGTCACGCCTTCGCCGACCGCATCGATCTCGCCTGCGACCTCCGCGCCGGGCGTGAACGGCAGCGGCG
This sequence comes from Pseudomonadota bacterium, assembly GCA_029777935.1. The sequence continues at coordinate 4,270 of JAKORH010000339.1, read as the reverse complement.
GCTGCACCTGATACTTCTTCTGCACGATCAGCGCGTCCGGGTAGTTGACGCCGGCCGCGCCGACGCGCACCCGGACCTCGCCCGGCTTCGGCTTCGGATCGGCCAGTTCGACCAGCCGCAGTCGGCTCGGCGGGCCCCATTCGGCGCACTGGATCGCTTTCATCGGTGACTCCTGCTTGATCTTCGTCAGAACCGCGGGCGCGGCCGCGTGCGCTATTCTGCCCTGCGCCAGGAGGGCACGATGAACTTCGATTTTTCACCCAAGGTCAACGACCTGCGCGCGCGGGTCGACGCGTTCATGCAGGAGCACATCTTCCCGAACGAGCGCCGCTTCTACGACGAGGTCGAGGCCAACACGATGGCCGGCAAGCGCTGGACACCGACCACGATCGTCGAGGAACTGAAGCCCAGGGCGCGCGCCGCCGGACTGTGGAACCTGTTCCTGCCCGAATCCGAGCGCGGCGCGGGGCTCACCAACCTCGAATACGCGCCGCTGGCCGAGCTGATGGGGCGCGTGCCATGGGCGAGCGAGGTCTTCAACTGCAACGCGCCCGATACCGGCAACATGGAAACGATCGAGCGCTACGGCACGCCGGAACAGAAGAAGCAGTGGCTCGAGCCGCTGCTGCGCGGCGAGATCCGCTCGGCGTTCGCGATGACCGAGCCCGCGGTGGCCTCCAGCGACGCCACCAACATCCAGACTTCGATGAAGCGCGACGGCGACCACTACGTGATCAACGGCCGCAAGTGGTGGACCTCGGGCGCCGGCGACCCGCGCTGCAGGATCTACATCGTGATGGGCAAGACCAATCCCGACGCGCCCAGGCACGCGCAGCAGTCGATGATCCTGGTTCCGGCCGCGACGCCGGGACTGAAGGTGTTGCGGCCGCTGAACGTGCTCGGCTATGACGACGCACCGCACGGGCACATGGAAGTCGACTTCAGCAACGTGCGCGTGCCGGCGAGCAACATCCTGCTCGGCGAAGGGCGCGGCTTCGAGATCGCGCAGGGCCGGCTCGGGCCCGGCCGCATCCACCACTGCATGCGCTGCATCGGGCTGGCGGAGCGCTCGCTCGAACTGATGTGCAAGCGGCTGGCGTCGCGCGTCGCGTTCGGCGCGCCGGTGGCGAAGCAGACCGTGTGGCAGGAAAGGATTGCCGAAGCGCGCTGCCTGATCGACCAGGCGCGCCTGCTGACGCTGAAGGCGGCGTACATGATGGACACCGTCGGCAACAAGGCGGCGAAGGCCGAGATCGCGATGATCAAGGTGGTGGCGCCGAACGTCGCCTGCACCGTGGCCGACTGGGCGATCCAGGCGCACGGCGGCGGCGGCATGTGCGACGACTTCCCGGTCGCGTACGCGTACACGCTGGCGCGCACGCTGCGGCTCGCGGACGGCCCCGACGAGGTCCACCGCAACGCGATCGCCAAGATGGAGATCGCGCGCCACGTGCCGATGCCGCGCAAGGAGGGCCCGTGATCGACGTCTACACCTGGCCGACGCCGAACGGCCACAAGGTCCACATCATGCTCGAGGAGTGCGGACTGCCGTACCGCGTGCACGCGGTCGACATCGGCGCCGGCGAGCAGTTCGCGGCCGAGTTCCTGAAGATCAGTCCGAACAACAAGATCCCGGCGATCGTCGATGGCGACGGTCCCGACGGCGAGCCGATGTCGCTGTTCGAATCGGGCGCGATCCTGATTTACCTCGCCGGCAAGACCGGCAAGTTGCTGCCGGCCGACGTGCGCGGCAGATACGTCGCGCTGCAGTGGCTGATGTTCCAGATGGGCAGCGTCGGCCCGATGTTCGGGCAGGCGCACCACTTCCGCCAGTACGCGCCGGAGAAAATCGAATACGCGATCAACCGCTACACCAACGAGGCCAGGCGCCTGTACAACGTGATGGAGCGGCGACTGCGCGAGGCACCGTACTTTGCTGGCGACGACTACTCGATCGCCGACATCGCGATCTTTCCGTGGACTCGTTCGCACGCGAACCAGGGCGTCGATCTGGCCGAATACCCGAACTTCAGGCGCTGGTTCGACATCGTCGGTTCGCGGCCGGCCGTGCAGCGCGGCGTGCAGGTGCTCGCCGACCGGCGCCGGCCGGTCACCGACGAGCAGGCGCGACGCAATCTCTTCGGCGACAAGCAGTACGAGCGCCGCTAGCAGCGATGCCGAGCACGCTGATTTCGGTGCGCAAGCGCTGGCCGCTGGACAAGCGTCGCGCCATCATCGACGCCGTGCACAAGGCACTGGTCGACGGCGTGCTCGTGCCGCAGGCGGACCGCACGCTGCGGTTGCAGATGTTCGACCCCGAGGATTTCGCGGTCTCGCGCGGCAAGGGCGAGAATTTCACCCTGATCGAGATCGACCTGTTTGCGGGCCGCTCGATCGACGCCAAGAGGCGGCTCTACAAGTGCATCGTCGAGAACCTGGTGCCGCTCGGCATCCGCCGCAAGGACGTGATGGTCGTCGTGCGCGACGTGCCGCGCGAGAACTGGGGCATCATGGGCGGGCTGGCGCCTTCGGATCTTGATCTCGGCTTCAAGCTCGAGTCCTGACGGCACTACTGGAGCGGGCCCTTCAGCAGCTCCGAGAACGGCAGCGGCATGACGTTGATCCCCTCTTCCTCGAGGGCGGTCGCCTCTTCCTTGGTCGTCACGCCGCGGATGCCGCGCTCCTCCGATTCCTTGTAGTGGATGCGGCGCGCTTCCTCTGCGAAGCGTGCGCCGACGTCCTCGGTGTTGGCGACGACTTCGCGCGCCAACTTCACCATCAGCGCCTGCATCTGCGCCGGCGTCGGCATCGCCGCCGGCTGCGGCGCGGCGGCCTGCGGCTGGGCGGCGCCGGTCGAAACGTACGGCGCCGACAGCGCCTTGCTGATCGAGTGCGAGCCGCACAGCGGACAGGTGAGCTGGCCGCGCGCGCGCTGCGCGTCGAAGTCCTCGGCAGAGCCGAACCAGCCCTCGAACGCGTGGCCGTCGACGCAGTGCAGGTTGAAGACCTTCAATGCCATGGTTTGATGGTGCCGCGGGCCGGACTCGAACCGGCATGCTTGCTTGCGCTTGCGGCGGATTTTAAGTCCGCTGTGTCTACCGATTTCACCACCGCGGCGCCGGCCGTCGCGGATTGCGCGACGCGCGTTCGATCACTTGCGGACAAGCACTGGAGGCGGGGGTCGGAATCGAACCGGCGTACACGGATTTGCAGTCCGCTGCATGGCCACTCTGCCACCCCGCCGCTCCGGCCATTGTAGCGGCCGATCAAAAAAATTCGGGGAAGCGCGCTGCTTCCCCGGGGATTCTGGAGCGGGAAACGAGTCTCGAACTCGCGACCTCAACCTTGGCAAGGTTGCGCTCTACCAACTGAGCTATTCCCGCAAAGCGGACGCGAATTATAGCGGCGCACCCTCTGGTGTCAAAGAACGCCGTCACTGATCCAGATGCGGTCGCGCCATCTTCAGGTAGTAGATCATCGAGTAGATCGTCAGCGCCGCCGCGGCGTAGATCATCACGGTGCCGATCAGCCGCACGTCGATCACGCCGAACAGAGGGTCGTTCCACAACAGCAGCGGGATCGCGACCATCTGCATGATCGTCTTCAGCTTCCCGAGCCAGTGCACCGCGACGCTCGCGGAGGCGCCGACCTGCGCCATCCACTCGCGCAACGCCGAGATTGCGATCTCGCGGCCGATGATGATCAACGCGACGAACGCGTCGACGCGCTCGAGCGCGAGCAGCACGATCAGCGCCGCGCACACCATCAGCTTGTCGGCCACCGGATCCAGGAACGCGCCCAGCGGCGTGATCATGCCGTAGCGGCGCGCGTACCAGCCGTCGAAGGCGTCGGTCAGCGCAGCCACCGTGAACAGCACGCACGCGGTCACGTTCTTCCAGTGCGGGCCAAGCCACGCATCGGGCAGATAGAACACGCCGACGACGAGCGGGATCATCGCGATGCGTGTCCACGTGAGCCACATCGCGAAATTGATCGGCGCCGCGGCGGGCCGGCGCGTTTCAGACGGATTGGCCGTGGAGTTGCGCATAGATGCGTGCGGCGAGCTTACGCGAAACGCCTTCGACCCGTGCGATGTCCTCGACTGACGCTGCCATCAGACCGCGCATGCCGCCGAAGCGCGCCAGCAGCCTCTGCCGGCGCTTCGGGCCGATGCCCTCGAGATCTTCGAGGTGCGAGGTCTGGCGTGCCTTGGCGCGGCGCGCGCGCATGCCGGTGATCGCGAAGCGGTGCGCCTCGTCCCGGATCTGCG
>JAKORH010000338.1 GCA_029777935.1 Pseudomonadota bacterium | reverse complement strand
CACGCAACGGTCAATCCTGGAACCCACAACTTCACGGCTTCACCACTTGACCTGCAACACGGTTGCTTCGCGCTTCGGGCTGTCCCCCCGAGGGGGGTGAGCGCCGCGGCTCCAAGCCCGCCTGCGCGGGCTTGGACGGCTCGAACGCCCGTCGCGTCTCGCGACGGGCTCTTCGAGCCATCTTGGGGCGGCCCGGCGATGTCTCATCGCCTGTCTTCTACTCCGGATTCTTCGCCAGCTTCGCGCGTGCCATCGCGTCGACCCAACGCGGCGCGACCATCTTCAGCCAAAGTCCGAACCGGCCCTGCGCGGTCATCACCAGTTCGCGCCGGCGCGCGCGAATGGCGCGGATGACAAGGCGCGCGCACTGATCGACCGGCATCGCGCCGGCCTCGTCGAGCCCCGACATACCGGCGGTCTGGCCCTGCGCGTTCAGCCCGTGGCGGCGGATCTCGGTGCGCACCACCCCCGGATAGACGACCGTGACGCCGATGCCGTCGTCGGCCGCCTCGATGCGCAGAGCGTCGAGAAATCCCGCCTGCGCGTATTTGCTCATGCAGTAGACGGTGCGCCCCGGCACGCCGGTCCTGGCCGCGAGCGAAGCGATGCCGACGATCTGCCCGCCGCGCTTGTGCGGCGTGGCGCGCAGGTGCGGATACGCGTAGCGCGTGCACAGGATCGTGCCGAGGCAGTTCACGCGCCACAGACGCTCGAAGGTCGAGAAGTCGGTGATCTGCGTGAAGCGCGCGTGCATCGACACGCCGGCGTTGTTGATCAGCACGTCGATGCCGCCGAATGCCTCGAGCGTGCGCTCGATCAGGCGATTGCAGTCGGCGTCCTGCGTCACGTCGGTCGGCACGGCGACCGCCTGCGCGCCGAGCGTGTGGCACTCGGCCGCCACGCGTTCGAGCCTGTCCGCGCTGCGCGCCGCGAGCACGAGCCGATGGTGGCGCCGCCGCGCGAGCTGGCGGGCCAGCTCGGCGCCGATGCCGTCGCTGGCGCCGGTGACCACGAAGACCTTGCTTCGATAGCGCATCAATCTACTGTACAGGGAAGCGACGGGGGATAATCGACGGCGCCGCAGCTCGCGGCACGATTTTGAATTCGGACCTCCGGTATTCGTTCCAGTTGAGGCTGCGCGCGGCGCTGCCACCCGATGCGCGGAATGCGATCCATTCCCAGCCAGACCCCCAGCGTGCCGCGGTCCGCGGGCGAGCCGCGCGAGGACTGGCGGGCGCTACGTACGCTGATCCCCTATGTGTGGGCCTATCGCGGGCGCGTCCTGTTCGCGGTTGCCTGCCTGATCGCGGCCAAGCTCGCCGTGGTCGGCGTGCCGATCGTGCTCAAGCACATCGTCGACGCCTTCACGCAGGTGCCGCGCGGCGTGGCGCTCGCGGTCCCGCTGGCGCTGATCGTCGGCTACGGGGCGCTGCGGCTGGCGACCTCGGTGTTCACGGAGCTGCGCGAGTTCTTCTTCGCCAAGGTCACGCAGGCGGCGGTGCACACGCTGGCGCTGAAGACGTTCCGCCACCTGCACTCGCTCAGCCTGCGCTATCACCTCGAGCGCCGCACCGGCGCGGTCACGCGCGAGATCGACCACGGCATGCGCGGCATCTCGTCGCTGATCAGCTTCACGCTGTATTCGATCCTGCCGACGCTGGTCGAGCTGGGACTGGTGATCGGCTACCTGCTGGCGCGCTATGAGCCGTGGTTCGCGGTGATCGTCGCGGTGAGCCTCGTGATCTACGTCGCGTACACGTTCACCGTGACCAACTGGCGCACGCGCTTCCGGCGCGAGATGAACGAACTGGACGCCAAGGCCTCGTCGCGCGCGGTCGACAGCCTGCTGAATTTCGAAACCGTCAAGTACTTCAACAACGAGGACTACGAGGCGCGGCGCTACGACGCCACATTGAGCGCGCAGGAGCGCGCTGCGATCAAGAGCCAGCAGTCGCTGAACATCCTGAACATCGGCCAGGCGCTGATCATCGCGGCCGGAGTGACGCTGATGCTGTGGCGCGCGGCGCTCGGCGTGGCCGAAGGACGGATGACGATCGGCGACCTGGTGCTGGTCAACGGCTTCATGCTGCAGCTCTACGTGCCGCTGAACTTCCTCGGCGTGATTTACCGCGAGATCAAGCAGGCGCTGACCGACATGGACCGCATGTTCCGGCTGCTGGAGGCGCACCGCGAGATCGCCGACGCGCCCGGGGCGCGGCCGCTCGTAATTGACGGCGCCGCGGTGCGCTTCGAGCACGTCGACTTCGGCTACGACCTGCGCCGGCAGGTTCTGTTCGGCGTCGACTTCACGATTCCCGCCGGCACGACCTGTGCGGTGGTGGGCGCGACGGGCTCGGGCAAGTCGACGCTGGCGCGACTGCTGTTCCGCTTCTACGACGTGCAGGGCGGGCGCATCCTGATCGACGGGCAGGACCTGCGCGCGGCGACGCAGCAGTCGCTGCGCGCGGCGATCGGCATCGTGCCGCAGGACACCGTGCTGTTCAACGACACGATCGAATACAACATCGCCTACGGCCGCCCCGGCGCCGCGCGCGAGGAGATCGCCGCCGCCGCCCGCAGCGCGCACATCCACGATTTCATCGTCAGGCTGCCCGACGGCTACGACACGATGGTCGGCGAGCGCGGCCTGAAGCTGTCCGGCGGCGAAAAGCAGCGCGTGGCGATCGCGCGCACGCTGCTGAAGAACCCCGCAATCCTGGTGTTCGACGAGGCAACGTCGGCGCTCGACAGCAAGACCGAGCGCTTGATCCAGGCGGAACTGGAGGAGATCGCGCGCGACCGCACCACGCTGGTGATCGCGCACCGCCTGTCGACGATCGTCAACGCCGATCAGATCCTCGTGCTGGACCACGGCCGCATTGTCGAGCGCGGCACGCACGCGCAATTGCTGGAGGCCGGCGGCCCCTATGCGCGCATGTGGCGCATGCAGCAGCAGGAACCCGCGCTCGGCGAGACTTCGGCGCTGACCTGAGTCGAAGCTGCCGTCGCGATCGATCCGGTCGCGCGTCGAGGGCCACGGCAAGGCGTCGCTGCTGCCTGTCGACGAAGCTGCCGTCGCCCGGGCGAAGGCCGGGGCCCAAGTTCGAGCGCCGCAAATTGGGCCCCCGGCCTGCGCCGGAGTGACGCGACGGTGCGGGCCGCCGGCGCGCTCGGCGTAAACCGACATTGCTGCGCCGTCGGTTCGAATGGTAGATTGCCCGACCCCGGCGCGCGCCCACGCGGCTGCGGCGCGGTCGGTTCATCATCGGAAAAGGAGACTCAACAGATGAAACAGACAACTACCCGGGTGCTGCTGGCGGCGGCGACGATCGCTCTCGGTGTGACGGCGGCGCCGGCGCACGCCGGCAAGACGCTCGATGCGATCAAGGCGCGCGGCCAGGTCGTATGCGGCGTCAACACCGGGCTCGCCGGCTTCTCTGCGGCCGACGCGCAGGGCAACTGGTCAGGACTCGATGTCGATGTCTGCCGTGCCATCGCCGCCGCGGTCCTGGGCGACGGCAACAAGGTCAAGTGGGTGCCGCTGAACGCGCAGCAGCGCTTCACCGCGCTGCAGTCGGGCGAGGTCGACGTGCTGTCGCGCAATACGACCTGGACGCTGACGCGCGACGCGTCGCTGGGACTGGAGTTCACCGGCGTGACCTACTATGACGGCCAGGGCTTCATGGTGCCGGCGAAGACCAAGATGAAGAGCGCCAAGCAGTTGAAGGGCGCCACGGTGTGCGTGCAGTCGGGCACCACGACCGAGAAGAACCTGACCGATTTCTCGCGCGCCAACCATCTGGACATCAAGCCGGTGGTGTTCGAGAAGCTGGAGGCAGCGGAGAACGCGTACTTCTCCGGCCGCTGCGCCGCCTACACCACCGACGCATCGGGCCTGGCGTCTACGCGCAACAAGATCGCCAAGAACCCGGCCGACCACGTGATCCTGCCCGAGCTGATCTCGAAGGAACCGCTGGGCCCCAGCGTGCGCCGCGGCGACGACGAGTGGTTCACGATCGTCAAGTGGGTGCTGTTCGGGCTGGTCGAGGCCGAGGAGTACGGCGTCACGCAGGCCAACGTCGAGAAGATGGCCGCCGAGAGCCAGGATCCCGTCGTGATGCGCCTGACCGGCAAGAGCGAGGACATGGGCAAGCTGATGGGTCTCGACAAGAACTGGCTGGTCAACGCGGTCAAGACGGTCGGCAACTACGGCGAGATGTTCGAGCGCAACGTCGGCCCGAAGTCGGCGCTCAACCTGCCGCGCGGCCTGAACAACCTGTGGAACAAGGGCGGCATCATGTACGCACCGCCGGTACGGTGAGATTCCGTCGGGCGTCGGGCGTTGGCGTCGGGCGCAATAACCGGCAGGCCCGCGCCCGCGCTCGTCGCCTTTG
>JAKORH010000337.1 GCA_029777935.1 Pseudomonadota bacterium | reverse complement strand
TGCGGTGGTTCGGCCGGCTCGCCATCGCGCTGACGACGATCGCGGTCATGCCGCTGCGGGTCGCCGCGGCGCGCAACTGATGTAAATTGCGCCCCCGAAGCGGGTGTCGTTCAATGGCAGGACGGCGGCTTCCCAAGCCTCAGACGTGGGTTCGATTCCCATCACCCGCTCCAACATCGTCTGTCTCCGCCGGCGCATAGCGCGCCAGGGCTACCCACAGTTGCGCCGACGCGCCGGCCAGCGCGGCCAGTTCCTCGCCGAGCCCGAGCATGTGCGCCGCCGGACCTTCCCCGCGCAGGATTGCGCGCCCATGCACGGCGTCGTCTTCGAGCGGCGCGATGCGCCGCCGCGCGAACATCGCGCGCAGCGGCGCGGCCGACGCCAGCGGCGCATCGATGCGCACGTGCATGATCGGCTCGGGCGCCGCAGCGCCGGGTGCACGGCGCACGCCGACGGGATCGAGCGCCAGTTCGGCGCCGTATACCTCCAGCAGCACCTGTCGCGCCGCGCGCAGCGCCTCTTCGCTGCGCGCGAGCAACGTCAGGCCCTGGTCGGACGCTTCGTGCAGGCAGTCGTCGCGCGCGCCGAGGATCGCCGCGGCGCGCGCGACGAACTCGTGCTGCGCCATGCGCTGATGGCGCACGAGCTGCACGAACGGGAACTGCAGGCGCATGTAGAACCTATCTCGGCATCCGCGGCCGTCGCGGATGCCGAGATAGGTTCTATGCGGGCGCCAGCGCCGGCTCGTCGCTGCGGCGCCTGCTGGCTTCGACCGCGACGATCTGCACCGACAGCGACCGCCCGGCATGCAGCGGCACGTCGACCATGCTGCCGAGCCGATGGCCGAGCAGCGCGCGGCCGATCGGCGACATCACGGAGATCCGGCCGGCGCCAGCGTCGGCCGCGCGGGGCGCGACGATCTCGAACGTGCGCCGCGTCCCTACGGGCAGTTCGTCGTACGTGACGCGCGAATTCAGTCGCACCGTGCCGTAGGGCAGTGCGCGCTGCGAAACGATGAACGCCTCGAACAGCTTTTCCGACAGCGCGAGCCGCACGTCGTCGGTCAGCGCGTCCGCAGATGCCAGCTCGAGCATCATGCGGCCGATCTCGGAAGCGTCTTCGGAACAGATGAAGGTTTCTGGCAGGTTTGCCATCGGAGTTCTCCTGGATTCGGAACGTACGGCCGCGCCGTGGGCGCGGAGCGATGCGCGGGCTGCCGGGCGCCGTCGTATCCGCCGGGGTGATCGCGTTACGGCGGTCCGGACGGACGCCCGGCCGAATCAAGCAAGGCCGGCGTCCTGATGGCGCAAAGAGTTCGCGCCGCGCGAAGGGCGGACGGGCGGTGAAGTTGGCGGCGCGGCGACATGACGGAATCGGAAATCGATCGCGTTCACCATATCAGCCGTCGCCACGGCTGCCCATCCGGGTTTGTGCCCATTTTCATGCGCGCGCCCGAACCGGCGGTGAATCGTAGATGTAGCTTTCGAGCTGCTGGATGGTCAGCTCATGGTCGGCGATGAGGTCGCCCATCAGGTCATGGATCGAAATCATGCCGAGCACGGTGTCGCCGTCGAGCACCGGCAGGTGGCGGATCCGCTTCTGGCTCATCAGCGCCATCGCGTCGTGCCTTGCCGTGTGCGGCGAGACGACCGCCACGTCGCGCGTCATGATTTCCGACACCCTGGTGTCCTTCGAGCTGCGTCCCTGCAGCGCGACCTTGCGCGTGTAATCGCGCTCGGAGATGATGCCGACCAGTTTGCCGTGGTCCATCACCATCAGCGCGCCGACCTCGTGCTCGGCCAGCAGCTTCAGCGCATCGAACACGGTGTCTTCGGGGTGGATGTGCCACAGGGCGATGTTGCGGCCTTTCAGCAATTGCGACACGGGTTTCATGGGTGCCTCCGCGCAGAGGAACGAATGATCAGCCGATGAAGCCTACCGTCTTGTGCGAGCCGTCGCAGAACGGCTTGCTGCGACTGTGGCCGCAGCGGCACAGCCAGCACTTGTCGCCGACGACGAGCTTCGATCCGTCGGCGGCCCGGATCTCGAGCCAACCCTCGACCATCATCGGGCCGTTGGCGACCGGTTTCAACTGCAGCGCACCGACCGGCGGCTGCGGCGCCGCCGGCCTGTCGCGCTCGCGCGCGTGGCAGGCGCCGGCGTCCTTGAACCCGGTCGTCGCGTGACTGTTGTCGCAGAACGGCTTGTTGGCGCTGGCGCCGCAGCGGCACAGCGCGGCTCGGGTGAATTCGGCGCCGGCGAGACCGATGCAGCCGCGCACGAACAGCGGCCCGTCAGGCGACAGGGTCACGGTGTTGATGTCGTCGGGATCCTCGGCCGGCGCACCATCGGGCAGGCGGACGCCGAGCGCGCCGGTCGGGCAGCGGCGGATCACGGCCGCGATCTCGGCGCCGCGCGCGTTTTCGAGGCGGATCCACGGCCGCGCCGTCGGATCGAACACCGCGGGCAGGCCGCGCACGCACTCGGCCGCGTGGATACAGCGCCGCGGGTCGTACTCGACGAGGATCTCGCCCGATGCGTGGCGCTGCACGGCCATGGTCAGAGCCCGACGCAGACGTACTTGGTGACGAGATACTCCTCGATGCCCTGATACGAGCCTTCGCGGCCGTAGCCGGACTGCTTGACGCCGCCGAAAGGCGCCAACTCGGTCGAGATGATGCCGGCGTTGACGCCGACCATGCCGTACTCGAGCTGCTCGGCGATGCGCAATACGCGGCCCACGTCGCGCGAATAGAAGTACGCGGCCAGCCCGTACTCAACGCTGTTGGCCGCGGCGATCGCCTCCTCGTCGGTGTCGAACCTGAACACCGGCGCGACCGGCCCGAAGGTTTCCTCGCGCGCCACCAGCATGTCGCGCGTCACGTTCGCCAGCACCGTCGGCACGTAGAAGGTGCCGCCGCGTTCGTGGCGCTTGCCGCCGGTCAGCACCCTGGCACCCCTGGCGACCGCGTCGGCCACGTGGGCCTCGACCTTGGCGAGCGCATTGGCGTCGATCAGCGGTCCCTGCTGCACGCCGGTTTCGAAGCCGGAACCGACCTTCAGCCCCTCGGCCTTCGCCGCCAGCTTGCGCACGAACTCGTCGTAGATGCTCGCGTGCGCGAAGAAGCGGTTGGTGCAGACGCAGGTCTGCCCGGTGTTGCGGTACTTGGAGGCGAGCGCGCCTTCGACCGCGGCGTCGACATCGGCGTCGCCGAACACGATGAACGGCGCGTTGCCGCCGAGTTCGAGCGACAGCTTCTTCAGCGTCGGCGCGCACTGCTGCATCAGGATGCGGCCGACCACGGTCGAGCCGGTGAACGACAGCTTGCGCACCGTGGGCGATTCGCACAGAACGCGTCCGATCGCGATCGACTGCTTCTCGTCGGCCGGCACGACGTTGAACACGCCCGGCGGCATGCCCGCGCGCAGCGCGAGTTCGGCCGCGGCCAGCGCCGACAGCGGCGTCTGCTCGGCTGGCTTGACCACCGCCGTGCAGCCGGCCGCGAGCGCAGGCGCGCATTTGCGCGTGATCATCGCGTTGGGGAAGTTCCACGGCGTGATTGCGGCGGTGACGCCGATCGGCTCCTTGAACGCGAACAGGCGCCGGTCGGACCACGGGGTCGGGATCGTGTCGCCGTAGACGCGCTTGCCTTCCTCGGCGAACCATTCGATGAAGCTCGCGCCGTAGGCGATCTCGCCGCGCGATTCCGCCAGCGGCTTGCCCTGCTCGGCGGTCATCAGCCTGGCGAGGTCTTCCTGTGCCGCCATCATCAACTCGTACCATTTGCGCAGGATCGCCGCGCGCTCCTTCGCGGTCCTGGCGCGCCACGCCGGATACGCCTTCGCCGCGGCGTCGATCGCGCGCTGCGCGTCGGCCGGCCCGCAGTTGGCGACCTCGGCGAGTTGCCCGCCATCGGCCGGATTGGACACGGCGAACCGGCCCTGGGCTCCGTCAACCCAGGCGCCGTCGATGAACGCCTGCTTCTTCAGCAGCGACGAGTCGGTCAGTGCAGGCAGCGATGGGGTACGGTCAGGCATGACGATCTCCCGGTGGTCTGCGCAGAGAATAGCGCGCGGCTCGCGTCGTGCGAGGGCGCTAAGCTCACGCAAGCGCGGGCGGGAGGCCGCAGATGCAATTCGAGTCGCTGCATGGAAAGCTGAAGACCTGGCTGCAGACCTCGGTCGAGGCCGGCCACGGGCGCGACGCGCTGGTCGACTCGATGCGCAAGTCCGGCTATCAGCCCGAGTTCGCGCGGCAGGCGGTCGAACTGGCGCTGGCGCGCTTCACGGCGCCGGCGGCCGCGCCGAGGCCGGCGGTGCCGAGCGCGAGTGAGCTGCTGGCCGAATCGCCGAACGCGATCGAAACCTCCGACCGCCGCATCGATGTCCTGTTCGTGCTGAACGCGCCGCGCGTGATCCTGTTCGGCAACCTGCTCGCGCCCGAGGAATGCGACCAGCTGGTCGAGCTGTCGCGCCGCAAGCTCTCGCGCTCCACCGTCGTCAACGCGGCGACCGGCGCGTATGACGTGCATCCGGACCGCACCAGCAGCGGCACGCACTTCGAGCGCGGGGAAAACGAGCTCGTCGCTCGCATCGAGCGTCGCATCGCCGAGCTGGTCGACCTGCCGCTCGAACGCGGCGAACCGATCCAGATCCTGCACTACACGCCCGGCGCCGAATACAAGCCGCACTGGGACTACTTCGATCCGGCGCAGCCGGGCAACGAGAATGTACTGGCGACGGGTGGCCAGCGCGTCGCCACGCTGGTGATGTACCTGAACGACGTTCAGGCGGGCGGCTCGACCGTCTTCCCCGAGCTGGGTCTCGACGTGCTGCCGCGCAAGGGCAACGCCGTGTACTTCGCCTACACCACCGAGGAAGGCCAGCTCGACCGTCGCACGCTGCACGGCGGCAGCCTCGTCGTCGCGGGCGAAAAATGGATCGCGACCAAGTGGCTGCGGCAGCGCGAGTATCGCGTGGCGCCGGCCGGGGCGTGAATCCGCGCGCCCGGCTTCAGAGGCAACGCGTCCCCGGTCTTCAATCGGCCGGCCGCCTGCGCGGTCAGCCCGCCGTCACATCTTGCCCTTCCAAGGCACCAGCCTGTGCTCGACCCAGCGCATCAGCAGGTCGAACGAGTATGCGATGACGCCGATGACAATGATGCCCATGATCACGATGTCGGTGCGCAGGAAGTTCGATGCGTTCAGCACCATCTGGCCGAGGCCCACGTTGGCGGCCACCATCTCCGCCGCCACCAGCGTGGTCCAGCCGAAGCCGATGGCGATGCGCATGCCGACGAGGATGTCGGGCAGCGCCGACGGCAGGATCACGTGGCGGATCACCTGGCCGTAGCTGGCCCCCATCGAATACGCGGCGTTGATCTGTTCTTGCGACGCACTGCGCATGCCGGAGCGCGCGGCCAGCGCCAGCGGCGCGAAGCACGCGAGGAAGATCAGCAGCACTTTGGGCAACTCGTCGATGCCGAACCAGATGATGATCAGGGGCAGATAGGCCAGCGGCGGCAGCGGCCGGTAGAACTCGATCGGGGGATCGAAGATTCCGCGTGCGACCCGGCTCATCCCCATGGCGATACCGACCGGAACCGCCGTGACGAACGCGAGCCAGAACGCGCCGAAGACGCGCAGGATACTGGCCAGGAAGTGCTGCCACAGCGGCTTGTCGTTCGCGGTGCCGGTCAGGTACTCCCAGAACTGCTGCAGCACCGCCTGCGGACTGGGCAGAAACAGCGGCTTGATCCAGCCGGCGTTCGTCGCGACGGTCCACAGGACGAGCAGAGTCACCACCGTCGCGATGCTGATGCCGAGGCTGGAACCCTCGCCGGGAACCTTGAACCTGCTGGTCTTCAGCGGGGCCGTGCCCGTGCCGGAGGCCGTACTCGTCGTGCCAGTGGCGGAGGCGGTGATGTCAGGCATGGCCGATCTCCCGGTGATGAATGATCGCGAGAACCTCCTCGCGCAGGCGGATGAATTCAGGCTCGGACTTCACCTTGCGTGCATCACCGTGCTCGAGAAACTGGTGCGAAAACGGTACGTCGTCGTAGACGTGAGAAATGCGTCCGGGGCTCGGACTCATCACGATCAGCCGGGTGGCGAGGAACAGCGCCTCCTCGACCGAGTGCGTGATGAAGAACACCATCTTGTTGGTCGCCTTCCACGCGCGCAGCAGGATTTCCTGCACCTGCTCGCGGGTGAAGGCGTCGAGCGCGCCCATCGGTTCGTCCATCAGGAGGACCTCCGGATCGTTCGCCAGCGCCCGCGCAATGCCCACGCGTTGCTGCATGCCGCCCGACAACTCGTAGACGTGGCGGTCGGCGTATTTCTCCAGGCCGACGAGCGCGAGCTTCTCCTCGGCAATTCGCCAGCGCTTGTTCTTGTCGACGCCCTGGAAACGCAGACCGAGCGCGACGTTGTCGCGCACGGTGAGCCACGGCATCAGCGCATGCTTCTGGAACACCACGCCGCGCTCGGGTCCCGGTCCGGCGATCGGCCGGCCGTCGAGCAGGATCTCACCCGTCGACGGCGGCAGGAAGCCCGCGAGGCAGTTCAGCAGCGTCGTCTTGCCGCAGCCCGAGGCGCCGAGCGCGACGACGAAGTCGCCCTCGTTCATCTTCAGGTTCACCGGCGCCAGCGCCTGCAAGGTGCCGCCTTTGACGGCGTAGTTCACTGTCAGGCCGCGTATGTCGAGAGATGGCATGAGTCCTCCGGGTACCTGGGCGGCGGGCAGCGGGGCGGCAGCCTGCGCGGCCGCCCCACCGTTCACCGTCGATCGAAATGCGCCAAGCGGTCGCCCTACTTGCCGAACGCCTTCTTGACGTAAGCGTCGGTCACGAAGGATGCGTAGTTCGGCTTGACCTCCTGGATCCGCCCCTGTTCCTTCAGGAACACGGCGGTGTCGGCCATCGCCTTGGCGGCGCCGCCGCCGAGCCATTTGGCACTGAGTTGTTCATTCACCGTTGGAAAACGGTACAACGCCATCGCCGCGGGAACATCCTTCGGCTCGGCCTTGGACCACTTGGCCACCGCCTTGACCTGCGGCGAGTCCGCGGTCCATTTCGCCTTGTTGCTGCGGTACTCCTCGTCGGCCTTCGCCAGCGCCTTGACGAAGGCGACCATGAACGCCTCGTGTTCTGCCGCCCATTTGGAGTGGACCGCGATGCCGTCGAATGTCGGGTAGCCCTTGGCGCCGATCGTTTCCGAACTGGCAATGGCCTTGCCGTTGCCCTTGATCTTGCTGAGCACGGGATCCCAGATGAACGCCGCGTCGATGTCGCCGCGCTCCCACGCCGCCGCGATCTCCGGCGGACGCAGATTCATGACGTTGACGTCCTTGGCGTTCACGCCATCGAGCTTCAGGGCCACCATCAACTGGTAATGCGAGGTCGACACGAACGGCGTGGCCACGCGCTTGCCCTTCAGGTCCTTGACGCTGTTGATGCCTGAGCCGTTGCGCACGATCAGTGCCTCGGCCTCGGCGATGTCGTCGAGGATCCAGAACAGCTTGACGTCCTGGCCCTGGCTGGCGGCGGCCGTCAGCGGGCTGGATCCCACCTCGCCGATCTGCACATCGCCCGAAGCCATCGCGCGGATGACGTCACCGCCGCCGCCGAACATCCGCCAGTTGATCTTGTAGCCGGTGGCCTTCTCGAGTTCGCCCGATTCCTGCACCGTGCGATACGGGTCGAGCATGTCCTGATAGGCGATCGTCACCTCCTTCTTCTGCGCGTGAGCCGTGCCAGCGATCAGTGCCGCCAGTACGGTGGCCGCGCAGGCCAGTCGTCTCATCCGGTTCATCGTTCAGTCTCCTTGGGTAAGGTCATGAGCCGCCGTCTCTGCGACTCTCGGAACTGCGCACGCCGGTCGAGGAAATTGTCGTAGCCTCCCTGTCAGCGTGGGGGCGGAGTTTGATAGGCTCGCCAAAGCCTCACTAGTGCCAGATTCGCAGATTCGGTGATGCCAAGCGAAGCGCAACACCCGCCATCCATATTGCGCGTCTTGGGCGCGGCGTGCACGCGCGGAACTGCGAGGACGTGATGACGCACCGGCTGAGTGCGGCGATGTGGCGGCAATTGCTGCAGCGCTCCGCGCGCCCGAACATGAGTCTGCAGGGCCAGATCCGGGAGATGCTGGTTTCGGCGATTCTCGACGGCCGGCTTCCTCCGGGCGTGGCCATCCCGTCGAGCCGTGAGATGGCCGACCAGCTCGGCGTGGCGCGCAACACGGTGGTGCTCGCCTACCAGCAGTTGAGCGACGAGGGTTACCTCGAGTCGCGTCAGCGCAGCGGGCACTTCGTCAACCCCGCGATCCTGGCCGGCCGCGTCGCGCCGGCGCGGACGCCGCGCGCTGCGGGCGCGCCGGCAATCGACTGGCAGCGGCGGTTCTGCCTGCATCCGGGGGCGCAACGCAGCATCGACAAGCCGGCTGACTGGCAGAAGTATCGCTACCCGTTCCTGGACGGCCAGTTCGATCCGACGCTGTTTCCTACCGCCGACTGGCGCGAGTGCTGCATCAAGTCGCTGAGCGTGCTCGACATCCGCGATTGGGCTCCCGACCTGATCGCGCGCGACGACGAGGTGCTGGTGGAGCAGATCCGCACGCGCGTGCTGCCGCGGCGCGGCGTGTGGGCGTCGGCCGACGAACTGATCGTCACCGTGGGCGCGCAGCACGCGCTGTATCTGGTGGCCGATCTGCTGGTGCGGGAGGGAACACGCGTGGCGGTCGAGGATCCCGGATATCCCGACGCGCGCAACATCTTCTCCGGCCGCACCTCGCAGCTCGTGGCGCTGGCGATAGACGCCGATGGGTTGGTGGTGGACGAACGATTGCGCGCGTTCGATTACGTCTACACCACGCCTAGCCACCAGTGCCCGACCGGAGTGACGATGCCGCTGGCGCGGCGCGAGGCGCTGTTGCGCCTGGCCGACGAGTTCGACTTCGTGATCATCGAGGACGACTTCGAGAGCGAGAACCGCTTCGACGCGGAGCCGATTCCGGCTCTGAAGAGCCTCGACAGCAACAGTCGCGTGATCTACGTCGGCAGCCTCTCCAAATGCCTCGCACCGGGCCTGCGCATCGGCTACATCGTGGCCGCGCCGGAATTGATCGAGGAACTGCGCGCGCTGCGCCGATTGATGCTGCGGCATCCGTCGGCCTTTGTTCAGCGCGCGTTCGCGCTGTTTCTGTCGCTCGGCCATTTCGATGCGCAGTTGCGCCGCCTCGCACGGACGCAGAAGGAGCGCTGCGCGATCGTGCTCGATTCGCTTGCCCGCCATGCACCCCAGTGCGCCGTCGTACCCGTGACGGGCGGCGGTTCGTGCTGGGTACGGTTCCCCGGCGACGTCGATGCCCGCGAACTGGCCGTGCGTGCACGCGAGCGCGGCGTGCTGATCGAGCCGGGCGATGTCTTCTTCATCGCCGACCCCGCGCCGAGCGGTTACGTGCGGCTGGGATTCCAGTCGATCCCGTCGAAGGACATCGAACCAGGCATTCGCGTGCTCGCCGACGTGGCGGCCGCGCTGCAGGCCAAGCGCTGAGCGGCGGCGCGCCGCTGGCCTCAACGAATCCGGGCAACTGGCGCTACGAAGCCCGCAGCGCGGCGACTAGCCTGCTGCAGGTCAGGTGCCGTGTGAACGACTCGGCATCGCACCGAAACCGGAGCCAGCATGAACAACAACACCCCTCGCGTCGTCGACGCGGGTTTCCTGAAAGCCTTCGCCGACGCCTGGAATGCTCACGACATCGATGCATTGATGTCGTTCATGCACGACGATTGCACGTTCTTCGCGGTCGCGGGGCCTGACCTGTATGGCCGCGCTTTCGAGGGCCGGCAGGCCGTGCGCGAAGGCTTTCAGCTCGCGTGGCAGACTTTTCCGGATGCGGCGTGGCTCGACGGCGTTCACTTCGTGGCCGGCGACCGCGGCGTCTCCGAATCGACGTTCCGCGGCACCAAGGCCGACGGTGCCCGCATCGAGGCGAGGATGGTCGACGTCTTCACGTTTCGCGACGGCAAGATCGCCGTCAAGAACGCCTTCCGCAAGGACCGTCCGCCGATCGTGGCTGCTTGATCGCGGAGACGGTCATGGACATGACACTGCAACAGTCGGGCGTGCTGCGGCCGTACGATCCGCGCTACGACCCGCTGGCGGCACCCAATCCCGGCCACGGCACCGACTATGCGCCCACCTACTGGGTCGCTTCTGCGGGTACGCCGCCGGAAGACGACGGCCCGATCACGCAGGATGTCGACGCGGACGTCGTGATCGTCGGCTCGGGTTTCACCGGGCTCGCCACCGCGCTCTTTCTCGCGCGCGAACATGGAATTCGCGCCACGGTGCTGGAAGCCAATCGCACGGTC
Organism: Pseudomonadota bacterium; assembly: GCA_029777935.1. The sequence continues at coordinate 7,719 of JAKORH010000337.1, read as the reverse complement.
TGGGGCTGCACCAGCCGCAACGGCGGCCAGGGCCAGAACGCGAGCGGGCGGCTGTATCGCTCACAATGGATCGCGCGCTGGGGCAGGGACGTCGCGCTGAAACTCGACGCCGAGATTCGCAGCGGATTCGAAACCTTCAAGTCGCTCGTGGCCGAGATCCCCGAGTGCGAGCCCCAGCCGGGCGGCCATCTGTACCTCGCGCATCGCGAGAAGAAGATGGAGTTTCTGCGCAGCGAGGCCAAGGTGATGCGCGAGGTCTTCGGCTACGACGCGCAGATCCTGAGTCGCGACGAAGTGCGGCGCCGCTACGTCAAGGATGCGGAAGCCTACGGCGCGCTGCACGAACCCGACGGCATCGGCGTGCACCCGCTGAAGCTGGCATTCGGGTACCTGAAGCGCGCGCGCGCGCTGGGCGTGCGCGTTCATCCGGCCAGCCCCGTCCTCGGCTGCGAGACGCGCGGCGGTGTGCACTACCTGAAGACGCCTGGCGGAACGGTCCGCGCCCGCGCGGTCGGGTTCGCCACGGGCGGCTACACCAGCAACGGCATGCACCCGAGCCTCGATTCCAAGATCATGCCGATCCTGTCGAACTCGCTGGTCACGCGCCCGCTGACGGCGGAGGAACTGCAAGCGACCAACTTCCTGACGACCGAGGTCATCACCGACACGCGCACGCTGCGTTTCTACTACCGCCGGCTGCCCGACAATCGCGTGCAGATCGGCAGCCGCAGCTCGATCACCGGCGCCGACGCGCCCAACCCGAAGCACATGGCGGTGCTGGTGCGCGGCCTGCACCGCAAGTTCCCCGCACTGCGCGATATCCGGATCGACTACTCGTGGTGGGGCTGGGTCGACGTGAGCCATGACATGATGCCGCGCATCACGCAGCCTGACCCGCGGCAATCCGTCTTCTACGCGCTCGGTTACGGCGGCAACGGCGTGTCGTTCTCGGCGCATGCCGGCCGCCGCATGGCGCAGCGCATCGCCGGCAAGACCGACCGGGCTTTCGAACTGCCGATCTACGACTCGCCGCTCGAGTATCCGAACGTCTTCAACACGGTGCGCTCCCGCGCGTTCGCCCCGTTTCGCCGCTTCGGCCAGCGCTTCCTGTACCGGTGGTATTACCTGCGCGACGAAGTGCTGTGATGAAGTTGACCCCCCGCTCGATCAGGCCGGCAGCGCCGTGCCAGTCCCGGCGGGGCAGGATGGACGAGGGAGTGTCGATGAGCAACCGATTGAGCATGGTTTTGATGGTCGGCCTGCTGAGCCTCGGCACGGCCGCGCTGGCGCAGCAGAACACCGGCCTGGGTCGATACGAATACCGCACGAAGTGCGCGACGTGCCACGGCCTGACCGGCAAGGGCGACGGGCCGATGGCGAAGGCGCTGAAGAAGGCTCCGGCGAACCTGACCACCTTGGCGAAGCGCAACGGCGGCACGTTTCCAACGCAACTGGTGTGGCAGGTGATCGATGGTCGCCCGGTTGAACTCGGATCGCACGGCTCGCGCGACATGCCGATCTGGGGCCAGGAGTACCGCACGGAAGTCAGCCATCCCGGCGGACCGCCGCAGCCCGAGGCTTATGTTGCCGGGCGGATCACGGCGCTGATCGACTATCTGGTGGTCATTCAGGAGAAGTGAAGCGGCCTGACCACGCGCGTGCTTACTGGACTACCCTCGCGCTGCGCGCTGAGGGATTCGCGCTGCGCGCTCAGGGATTCGCGCTTGGGGCGGCCCGACGCGCTCATGCCGGACCGAGGTCGACCAGCTTCAGGCGCTGCACCTTTCCCGATGGGCCGCGCGGCAGTTCGCTGACGAAGCGGAACACCTTCGGGGTCTTGTAGCGACCCAGCTCGGAGATGCAGAAGTCGCGCAGTTCGTCTTCGCTGCACGCGACGCCCTCGCGCAGAACGATCCCGGCCAGGATCTCCTGTCCGTAGTGGCGGTCGGGGATGCCGACGGCCGCGGCATCGAGCACGGCCGGATGCTTCAGCAGCGCCTCGTCGATCTCGCGCGGCGCGATGTTCTCGCCGCCCTTGATGATCAGTTCCTTGATGCGCCCCGTGACGAAGAAGAATCCGTCCGCGTCGCGATGCCCGAGGTCACCCGTGCGCAGCCAGCCGTCAGGAGTGAACGCAGCCGCGGTCGCCTCCGCGTTCTTGTAGTAGCCGCGCATCACGTTCGGTCCGCGGATCGCGATCTCGCCCGTCGTGCCGTCGGGCACCGGCTGCAGTGCGGCATCGAGCACGCGCGCTTCGCATCCGGACGCGCGGCCGACCGACCCGAGCTTTCGCCGCGACGGCTCGAGCGGATTGGAGAACGACGGCGCCACGGTCTCGGTTAGACCCATCGTCTCGATCACGCCGATGCCGAACTTGTCCTCGAAGCCGCGCAGGTGTTCGGGCGGCAGCGCGGCCGAGGCCGAGCGGCAGAAGCGGATGCGCGCGGTCGCAGCGCGCGCGGGCGCAGCGCCCTCGAGCAGGTAGGAGACGATGGTCGGCACCACGTTCAGCCAGGTGCAGCGGCGCTCTATCGCCTGGGTCCAGAAGCGCGCAGCGGAGAACTTCGGCGCCATCGCCAGGCTGCCGCCGGAGGCAAGCGGGGCCAGCATCGTCACCGCGAAGGCGTTGATGTGGTACAGCGGTAACAGCGCGAGCACGCGATCTTCCCGGCCGAGTGCGTGCTCCGCCGCGATCGCCTGCGCATTCGCGGCGAGATTGGCCTGCGTGAGCATCACGCCCTTCGGCTTTCCGGTGGTGCCCGACGTGTACATCAGCAGCGCGAGCGCGTCCGGCGCGGGCGGTGCCGGCTCCCGGTCGTGGTCGCGTTCGCCGGGCAGCCGCAGCGCATCCGGCTCGACGACCAGCACCTCGACGCGGCGCTCGATGTTCGCGATCAGATCGCGCACGCGCGCTTCCCAGTCCGGCGCGACGACGACCACCTTGCAGTCCGAGTGCGCGAGCACGTAGCGCATCTGCTCGGGCTGCGCCAGCAGGTTGACCGGGTTCACGCAGCGTCCGCCCCACATCGCGCCGAGCAGCACGCGCAGCGTGGCGAGCCCGTTCGGCATCACGATCGAGACCGTGTCGCCGGGCGCCGCGCCAAGGTCGTTCAGCAGCGCGGCGATACGCCGGCAGCCGCGCGCAAGCTCGCCGTAGGTCAGCGCAGCGTCGCTGTCGGTGGCGAGCGCGTAGATCGCATCGGGCCGCGTGACGGCCTGAAGGTCGACGAGAACGCGGAGGGTCGCCGTCGTCATGCCTTGCCGTATCGGTCGAAATAGGCGCCGAAGATCTCGCGCTCGCCCGGCATGCGCTCTGCAATCGGCCGCGAGATGCGCGTGACGTTCAGGTAATGGCGGTAGTTCAGGTTGTCGGAGAAGTTGTTCTTGCCCCAGGTGCCGCAGCCCATCGACAGCGAAAACGGCAGGCCGTTGTCAAAGCTGCCGCCGGTGGCGATGCAGTGCGCCTGGTTGACGATCACGCGCGAAACCGGCAGCTTCAATCCGAGGCTCAGCGCACGCTCCGGTACGGCGCTGTGCAGCCCGACCGAATGGCCGGCGCCCTGGTACGCGTAGATCCGCTCGACGACGCGCGCGGCGTCGTCGAAATCGCGCGCGGTATAGAGCGTGAGCACCGGCGACAGTTTCTCGCCGGAGAACGGGTGCGCGGGGCCGAAGCCGTCCTCCGCGACCAGCAGCATGCTCGGGTTCCGTGCTGCGATTTCACTCAGGCCGGCGCGCTCGGCGATCACTTGCGCGGACTGTCCCGTCACCGCGGGCGATAGCTTGCCGTCGGGCCACATCAGCCGCTGCAGCCGCGATTTCTGCGATTCGTTCAACAGCACCGCCCCGCGCCGCTCGAGCGCCGCGATCATCGCGTCGCGCACGGAGGCGAGCAGCACCAGGCTGTTCTCCGACGAGCAACTGGTGGCGTTGTCGAAGGTCTTCGAGCGCAGCACGCGATCGGCGGCCGCGTCGATGTCCGCCGTCTCGTCGACGATGCCGGCGACGTTGCCGGCGCCGACGCCGAACGCCGGTGTGCCGCAGGTATAGGCCGCGCGCACGTTGGCCTGCGACCCGGTGGCGACGACGAGATCGCACTGGCGCATCAGCTCCGCGGTCGCCTCCTTGGTGACCGGATGCGGCAGCATCTGCACCAGGTCGCGCGGCGCGTTGATGCGGTCGAACTGCCCATGGATGAATTCGAGCAGCCGCGCGCAGGTCGACCAGCCCTTGGGCGACGGCGCGACGATCACCGCATTGCGCCCCTTCAGGGCGTTGATGATCTTGTTGGCGGGCGTGGCGGCCGGATTGGTCGACGGCGTGATCGCGCATACGACGCCGACCGGGCGCGCGATCTCGACCATGCCGCGATCCGGATCCTCGGCAATCACGCCGACGGTTTTCGCGCCCGCCAGGTCGCGCAGCAGACCGAGCGTCTTGCGGTGGTTCTTGCGCACCTTGTCCTCGACGTTGCCGATGCCGGTGTCGGCCACCGCCAGTTCGGCCAGTTCACGGTTGCGTGCCGGCTCGACGATCGCCCAGCCGGCCGCGGCGACGAGTTCGTCGACGCGATGCTGGTCGTACTGGTCGGCCACGGCTTGCGCCGCGCGCGCCCGCGCAACCAATGCGTCTATCGGGGCGGCTGCTGCCGGTCGTTCAGATGCCGTACTGCGAGGCAAGTCTCTTGCAGTCATTTGTCATGAGTCTCCATCGAAGCGGCGCGCGTCAGTCGGCCTTGATTCCCGCGTCGCGGACCAGCTTCTGCCATTTCGGCAGTTCTTCCGTCACGACTCTGCCGAGTTCCTCCGGCGTGCCGCCTACCGCCTCGGCGCCCTGCTGGAGCAGCTTCTCGCGGATCTCCGGCATCGCCAGCACCTCGTTGAACGCCTGATTCAGTCGATCGACGACCGCGCGCGAAGTCTTCGCCGGCACAAATGCCGCATACCACGAATCGACCTCGAAACCGTTCAGCCCCGATTCCTGCACGGTCGGCACGTCAGGGAAGGCGACGCTTCGCTTCAGAGTCGAGACCGCGAGCGCTCTGAGCTTGCCTTGCTTGACAAACTGGGCGGCCGCGGGAATCGAAACCCACAACAGGGGCACTTGTCCGCCCACGACGTCGGTCACGGCAGGGCCGCCGCCGCGATAGGGTATGTGCACGATATCCGTGCCGGCACGCAGGTTGAGCATCGCCCCGGCAAGGTGGCCGGGCGATCCATTGCCAACCGAGGCGAACGACAACGAACCGGGTTTGCTCTTGGCGAGCGCGATCACTTCCGACAGGGAGCGTGCGGGGAAGGCCGGATTGGCCACCAGTATCTGCGGCAACGATGCCACCATCGCGACCGGCTCGAAGTCGCGCTGGGTGTCGAAGCTCAGGTTCGAGTAGATCGCCGGATTGATCGTGTGCGAAGACAGGGTGAGCAGAACCGTATAGCCGTCCGGCGCGGCCTTGGCGACCGCCGCGGTGCCGATCGAACCTGCTGCACCGGCCCGGTTCTCGATGATGATCGATTGCCCCAGCCGTTCCCTCAGCTTGTCCTGAACGATGCGCCCGATCACGTCGGTGCCGCCGCCGGGCGGGTAGGGCACCACCAACGTGATCGATCTCTTCGGATAGTCGACTTGCGCCAGTGCGACGGAGCCCGCAAACACGGCGACGAGCACCAGAACCAGCGATCCGGCAAGCCGACGAATACCGTGCGTCCCCATGGGCAAGTCTCCCGCTGTCAATGATTCGGGTGCTCGATCCGCGGCTCCAGCGTTCGCGTCGGGTCGATGAAGAAGCTCGCGACGCCGCCGATCGCCAGCAGCGCGGCCGACAGGTAGAACGCCAGATCGTAGCTGCCGGTCGACTGGATGATGAAGCCGAACGCGACGGGCGACACCATCCCTGCCACGCCGAAGCCGGTGTTCATCATGCCGGCGGCGGTGCCGGCGAAACGTCCGGCGATGTCGAGCGGAAGGCTCCACAACGTCGCATTGGTCAATTCGAGGAAGAAGAATGAAGCGGATAGCAGCCAGACGGCCGTCATCGGCGAATGCGTGCTGGCCGCGGGAATGATGAATGCGAGTGATCCGAACAATCCGATCAGCAGCATGCTGCGTCGCGCCCAGCGCAGATTGCCGGTGCGGTGATACAGCTTGTCGGACGCAATACCTCCGAGCGTGTCGCCGACGACTCCGGCCAGAAGCGGCAGAGACGTGAAGAGAGCGAGCTGCTTCAGATCGAAGCCGCGCGCCTCCTTCAGATACGAAGGCAGCCACGTCAGGAAGACCCAAAGCGACCAGCCATAGCAGAAGTCGACGAACGTCGTGACCCACATCCGCGAAACCATCTTCCGCCACGGTGTCGGTTCGCTCAGTCGACGCTGCGGAATCGGGTCGCTGCGCAGTTCCGACAGTTCGGCCGCGCCAACCCAGCGATGCTCGGTCGGCTGGTTCCGGTAGATCGCGAACCAGAACCCAGTCCACACGAGGCTGATCGCTCCCAGGATGTAGAACGATTCGCGCCATCCCCACAGGGCCACGATCGCCAGAACCACGGGCGGCGTGATCGCGCCGCCGAGACGGGCAAAGCTGTGCGTGATTCCCTGTGCGAAGCCGCGCTCGTGAGCCGGCATCCAGTACGTGAATGCCCGGGTCGCGGTCGGAAACGCGCCACCCTCGCCGACGCCGAGCAGGATGCGGAATATCACAAGCGACATCAGACCCCAGGCAAATCCGGTCATCACGGTCGCGACACCCCAGATCAGGCTCAGAAGCGTGAGCACGGCGCGTGGCCCGTAGCGGTCGGCTAGCCAGCCACCCACGATCTGCATTGCGGCATACGGATACGCGAAGGCCGAGAAGACAAAGCCGAGCTCGGTCGGCGAAAGCCCGAGCTCCTTGCGCAGCAGCGGACCGGCGACGCCAATGTTGACGCGATCGATGTAGGCGATGAAATACATCAGGCACAGCAGGCCGAGCATCAGATAGCGCGTTCGCCGGATCCGCTGCAGCCAGCCTCCAGTGTGCGCGGTACTCACCTGCCCGATGCCGTTGGTCGTCACGCTCATTTGTCGTCTCCTGACAGTCGTGCGGGCGGGTATGCCGTCTTTTTGCCGCGCGGTGGCGTATAGAAACAGAAACCGCGCTTGGCGTGTGTCCCGTTTTTCGCGATTGGTGCGCCGCATGACGGCGGTAACGCGGGACGCGCGTGCTTCCTTGTCGCTGGGCACGCGCCTTCTCTATCCTCACGCGATGGAAAGCAATTCGGCCAATGCGGCGGCGCTGCGCGCATTCCGGATTCTCGAGTCGATTGCCGCCTTCGAGGACGGATGCACGGTTGGCCAGGTCGTGGCCGCAACTGCGTTGCCCAAGCAGACGGTGTCGCGCCAGGTCGGGCAACTCCAGGCGGCCGGCCTCGTGATTCGGGAACCGGGTGGCCGCCGCCTGCAGCTGGGCCTGCGGCTGGAGCGCTTTGCCCTCGGCATCCTGTTGAACGGTTCAGGTCGCCGCGAGCGGCACGCGATCCTGCGCGGGCTGGTCGATGCGATAGGCGAGACCTGCAACCTGTCGGCGCTGGTGGGCACGGATATCGTGTATCTCGATCGGGTCGAAACACAGTGGCCCTTGCGCGAAATCCTCCCGCCGGGCTCGCATGTCCCCACGCCTGCGACGTCCAGCGGCAAGTTGCTGGTCAGCATGCTGCCTCGTGCGCAGCGCGACCGCATCCTC
>JAKORH010000039.1 GCA_029777935.1 Pseudomonadota bacterium | reverse complement strand
TTCGTGTGTGCGACGGGCCCAATTGGCTTGCAGCGCTAGACGCGAGGAGCGCGGTTTGGTTCATCCAAATAAGCGACGAGCAACAACGCGATGCGAGCCACTGCGCAGGCGCTTTGCGCCTGCGCGCGTCCATACGCCCGATCGGGCCCGCAACGGCGTCCGCCGTTGCTCAGCGGCCCGTCCCTTCGGGTTGTCGCCAGACAGCCCGGCTGCGGCGTTGCCCAGCTTGGCCGTAGGCCGCGCTACTGTCCTGCGCCGGGCGCCTTGCATCCGGGCTTTCTGGCGACAACGCATCGCACGAATTACTCACGGATAGGTTCTTAGACACCCGCGTCATTGAATGGATGCGAGCGCGATCCAGCAGGTGCTGGGCGAACTGCGGCCCACGCTGGTCCGCATCGCGCGCCTGCAATTGCGCAACGACACCTGGGCCGAAGATGTCGTGTCCGAGACGCTGCTGGCGGCGCTCGAAAGCGCCGCGAGCTTTGCGCAGAAGTCGCAGGTGAAGACCTGGGTGGTCGGCATCCTGAAGCACAAGATCATCGATCAGTTCCGCCGCGTCAGCCGCGAGGTTTCGTCCGACGCGCAGATGCAGGCCGCCGAGGCCGACGACCTCGAGGACCTGTACGACGACAGCGGTCACAAGGCCAACCCGCCGCTGGACTGGGGCGATCCGCACGCGAACCTGGAGCGCACCGAGTTCTTCGAGATCCTGCAGATGTGCGTCGACAACCTGCCCGCCGCATTGGGTCGGATCTTCATGATGCGCGAGTGGCTCGAATACGAAACTGATCAGATCTGTAAGGAAATGGCCATCACCTCGACCAACTGTTTCGTGATGCTGCACCGGGCCCGGATGCGGCTGCGGGAGTGTCTGGAAATGAACTGGTTTGCGGCGGCAAGATCGAAGTGAAGCCGCCCGCCTGGCTCCGGATCAAGTGCCAGCACGCGCATCAGTTGCTGAGCGCGCGCATGGACCACGCGCCGATGGGAGGCGCGGAGCGCTTTCGGCTATGGCTGCATCTGAGGTTCTGTCATTTCTGCGCGCGGGTGGACCGGCAGATGCTGTTCCTGCGCGAGGCGATGCGCCGGCTGGACCGATGACACGGGATCCACCGGAATCCTCCACGCTGATCCGTACACGTAGCTGGGGTCTCTGACACGCCGGGTCGCCGGTAAGGTATCCCGCGCCCCAACGACCAGGCGGGAACAAGACGAGAGGAATCGCCGTGCATGCCACCTTGCCCCTGCTCGGACGGACCGACTTCCCGGCGATCCGGCGCCGTGCAGTCGAAACGCTGCAGGTCAACCTCGGCTACACGTGCAACCAGACCTGCGTGCACTGCCATGTGAACGCCGGGCCGAACCGCAGCGAGCAGATGGACCGCGCGACGATCGACCTCGTGCTCGACGTGCTGACCGCCAGGGACATCGGGACACTGGATCTCACCGGCGGCGCGCCGGAACTGAATCCGCACTTCCGCGACCTCGTGCGCGAGGCGCGATCATCGGGAAGACGAGGCGGCGTGCACGTGATCGACCGCTGCAACCTGACGATCCTGTTCGAACCCGGCCAGCATGGGCTGGCCGAATTCCTCGCGCAGCACGACGTCGAAATCGTCGCGTCGCTGCCCTGCTATCTGGAAGACAACGTCGACCGCCAGCGCGGCAAGGGCGTGTTCGACAAGAGCATCCGTGCGCTGCAGCGGCTCAATGCGCTCGGTTACGGCACCAAGCTGCCGCTGTCGCTCGTCTACAACCCGCAGGGACCGTCGCTGCCGCCGAACCAGGTCAGGCTCGAGGCCGACTACCGCCGCATGCTCGGCGAGCGATTCGGCATCGTGTTCACGCGGCTGTTCGCGCTGGCCAACATGCCGATTGCGCGCTTCGGCTCGACACTGATCAGCAAGGGCCAGTTCCGCGACTACATGAACACGCTGCGCCAGGCGCACCGGCAGGAGAACGTCGAGCACGTGATGTGCCGCTCGCTGGTGTCGGTCGACTGGCAGGGGTACCTGTACGACTGCGACTTCAACCAGATGCTGGGCCTGCATCTGCACGAAGGCGGCCGCGGCCACGGCCGCATTCACCTCGAAGACTGGCTGGAGATGGACCTCACCGGCAATCCAATCGTGGTGGCGGATCATTGCTACGGCTGCACCGCGGGCCAGGGATCGAGTTGCGGGGGCGCGCTTGCGTGACGGCGCGCGGCCGCTGATCGCGGGGCGCACCTGCCCGCCCCACTATGGCTACTCCCCGCGCGTGTTCGCGCGTGCGGCGGACTTCGCCGCCGACACGATCTACGTGATCGGCGGGCTGTACGGCAACGGGTTCGCGCTCGACGCCATCGAGCGGCTCGCGGCGCTGGAGCCGGTGCCGCCGCGGCTGGTGTTCAACGGCGACTATCACTGGTTCGACGCCGATCCCGCGCTGTTCACCGAGATCGAGCGGCGCGTGCGCGCCGAACCCAACATCGCGCTGCGAGGCAATGTCGAGACCGAGCTTGCGGGCGACGATCCGGCCGCGGGCTGCGGCTGCGCCTACCCGGAGTCGGTCCCGGACGAGGACGTCGAGCGCAGCAACGCGATCCTGGCGCGCCTGCGCACGGTCGCGCGCGGCTGTGCCGCGACGGCGCGCGCGCTGGCGATGCACGCGGTGATCGAGGTCGGCGGCGCCCGCGTGGCGATCGTGCACGGTGACGCATGGTCGCTCGCGGGCTGGCGCTTCGCGTACGACGCGCTGCACGACCCCGCGCACGAGCCGCAGCTCGGCGCGGCCTTCGAGCAGGGCGCGGTCGACGGCTACGCGTGCAGCCACACCTGCGCGCCGGCGCAGAGAATCCTCGGCAGCCGCTTCGTGGTCAACAACGGCGCCGCCGGCATGGCCAACTTCGCGGATTCCAGGTACGGCGTGCTCACGCGCGTATCGGTGCAGGCGCCGCGCGGCACGATCCTGCGGGCGCGGCTGTACGGTGTCGCGATCGGCGGCGTGTTCGTGGATGCGCTGCGCGTCGATTTCGATTTCGCCGCGTGGCTCGCGCGCTTCGATGCGCTGTGGGATGCCGCATCGCCCGCGGCAATCTCATATCGCCGCCGCATCGTCTCGGGCCCGCGCTTCACTGTTGCGCAGGCGCTCGGCGAATCGCGCGGTGCGCCGGCGTGCGCGTAGTCTTGAAACAGTAAGACCCGTTGCGGCTTTCCGACCGGTCGGGGCCGGCCACGTGCCTGTGCCTCACGCATCGTCGAGGGGATCATGGACAGGAAGCGACTGCTGCCGCTGGCGGCGATCGTCGCGGCGATCGCGGCGTTCTTCATCTTCGACCTGCAGCAGTACGTGAGCCTCGAGCATTTCCGGGCCAGCCGCGCCCGGATCGAGGCGTACCGCGACGCGCATTACCTCGAGACGGCGGCGATCTATTTCGCCGCGTACGTCGCGGTCGCGGCGCTGTCGCTGCCCGGCGCGGCAGTGATGACTCTCGCGGGCGGCGCGATCTTCGGGCTGGCGGCCGGCGTGGTGCTGGTGTCGTTCGCCTCGGCGATCGGGGCGACGCTGGCGTTCCTGATCGCGCGCTTGATCGTCGGCGACTGGGTGCAGAGGAGGTTCGCCGACAAGCTGAAGACGTTCAACGAAGGCTTCGAGAAGGACGGTCCGTGGTTTCTCGCATCGTTGCGTCTGATCATCGCGTTCCCGTTCTGGCTCGTGAACATCCTGATGGGTCTGACGAAGATTCCCACGACGACCTTCTACTGGGTGAGTCAACTTGCGATGCTTCCGGGCACGGTCGTCTATGTCTACGCCGGCAGCAAGCTCGGCGAGTTCAAGGTGACATGGGACCTTGCGGTTGCACTGAGTCTGCTGGCGATATTCCCTTACCTCGCCAGATGGCTCCTGGGCGTCGTGTCGCGGGCGGTCGCGGCGCGCAAGGTGTACGCGAAGTGGGCCGATCAGCGCCCGCCGAAGTTCGACTACAACATGGTCGTCATCGGCGCGGGCAGCGCGGGACTCGTGTCCGCCTACATCGCCGCCGCGACCCGGGCCCGGGTAGCGCTGATCGAGAAGCACAAGATGGGCGGCGACTGCCTGAACACCGGCTGCGTGCCGAGCAAGGCATTGATCCGTTCGGCGAGGCTGCTGTCGCACATCGCGCGCTCTCGGGAGTTCGGCATCGGGACCGCGTCGGCGCGCTTCGACTTCGCGGATGTGATGGAGCGCGTGGCGCAGGTCGTGAAGGCAGTCGAGCCGCACGATTCGGTCGAGCGCTACACGAAGCTCGGCGTCGACTGCCTCACCGGCAGCGCGAGGATTGCGTCGCCGTGGACGGTCGAGATCGCGACCGCGGCCGGCACGAAGACGCTGACGACGAAGAACATCGTGATCGCCGCCGGCGCGCGGCCATTCGTGCCGCCGATCCCCGGCATCGAGGAAGTCGGCTACCTGACCTCCGACACGATGTGGAACCTGCGCCGGCTGCCGCGCCGCCTGCTCGTGCTCGGCGGCGGGCCGATCGGCTCCGAGCTGGCGCAGGCCTTTGCGCGTTTCGGCGCGAATGTCACGCAGGTCGAGATGCTGCCGCGCATCCTGATCCGCGAGGACCCGGAGGTCT
>JAKORH010000336.1 GCA_029777935.1 Pseudomonadota bacterium | reverse complement strand
GCTCGCGGCGCGGTGAATGCGTGGCCGCGCCGGACGGCACGCCGGGCTGCATCGCCTCGACATGGCGCGCGAGCTGCGATACCGGTCGCAGCTCGCGCCACAGGTTTAACGCGACCCACAGCGCAACCGCCGCGCCACACGCGAGCACCACCAGCCCTGTCTGCAGTGCCGCCTTCGTCTGCGCCTCGATGCGCTCGGCCAGCGGCTGCGCGACCTGCACCCACAGCCGCTTGCCCCGCTGCGAGTACACCGCCAGTCCGGCCGTCTCGGCGTGCCCCTTGACCAGCGGGACGGACCACGGCGTCGCCGGCGCCTTGTGCGAGCGCGCCAGCAGGCGGCCGTCGAGCGCCCGCACCTGCCACAGCAGATGCTCGCTGTGATCCGAAGACGGCAGTGCGCCGCCTTCCGCGCGCTCGATCAGTTCGTGCTCGTCCTCGACCAGCACGCTGAGCACCTGCGCCGTCTCCTCGAGCGACGACTGCATCAGTTCGCGCACCTGCTTGCGCACGGCGAGCGCGGCGACGATCGCGCCGATCAGCGCGCCGACGAGCACCGCGATCAACGTCGCGCGGGCGAGCCGCAGCTTGATCGACGGTGCACGCTGCGTCATGCCGCGATCCGGTAGCCCATGCCGCGCACGGTTTCGATCGCCTCCCGCCCGAGCTTGCGCCGCAGGTTGGAGATGTGCACCTCGAGTGCGTTGCTGTCGACCGCGCCATCGAAGCCGTACAGAAGGCTCTCGAGATCGCCGCGCGACACGATGCGGCCACTGCGGCGGACCAGTGCTTCCAGCAGCGCGTATTCCCGCGCGGTCAGGTCCACCGGCCGCGCGTCGAGCAGAACGGCTTTCGCCGCGGGATCGACTTCGATGCGACCGGCGCGCAGCCGCGTCTCGGTCGGCCCGCTGGCGCGCCGGGCCAGCGCGCGCAGTCGCGCCGACAGCTCGGCCAGCTCGAATGGCTTGACCAGGTAGTCGTCGGCGCCCGCGTCGAGTCCCTGCACGCGGTCCGCGACCAGATCGCGCGCCGTCAGCATCAGCACCGGTCGCGTGCGGTTGGCGCCGGCCCTGGCGCGCAGCTCGCGCAGCCACTGCACGCCGGAACCGTCGGGCAGCTGCCAGTCGAGCAGGATCGCATCGAATTCCTCGTTCGCGGCCGCGCGCGCCTGCGCGGCGTTCTGCACCCAGTCGACCACGTGGCCGTCGCCTTCGAGGTGCGCGCGCACCGCGTCGCCGAGTGTCCGGTCGTCTTCCACCAGCAGCAGCCGCATGCATGTGCCTTCAGGTTTGCTTCAGGTCGCGATCCTAAGGTTGCGTCGTGGTCGCCGCAGGGCGATCCGCACCTGAAGGAGATGCCATGAAAGCACAACTCATCGCGCCGGCTCTGATCGGCCTCATGCTCGCATCGATCGGCGCGCCTGTGTTCGCGTCCGGGGACTGCCCACTGGTGCCGCGCGCGCAGTGGAAGCCGGAAGCCGACGCCAGGGCCGCGACCGAGGCGCTCGGCTACCGCGTCGCGCACATTCGCGCCGGCGACGGCTGCTACGAGGTCTGGGCCACCGGGAAGCACGGACGGGCGGCCTACTTCAAGTTCGCGGCGGCCGACATGAAGCTCGTCAGCCGGGTGACCGGCCCGGACGTGGCGATGCGCTGAGACATATCGCCCGGCTGCGCGCAGCGCTACGCTTCGCGCATGTGCTCCGCTGCCAGCCGCTCGGTCGAGTTCTTCGATCGGCAGTTCGAACTGCAGGCGCGCGCAGGCGCGTTCGAACTCAACCCGTTCGAGCTGCTCGCGCTCGACTATGCACGCGGCGATCTGCTGGACTTCGGCTGCGGGCTCGGCAATTTCGCAATAGCGGCCGCACGGCTCGGCTGCCGCATCGACGCACTGGACGCCAGCCCGCACGCGATCGGCAGCCTGCGCCAGCGAGCTGCCGACGAGCAACTGCCGATCGACGCGCAACTGGCCGATGCGCTCGCGTGGCGGCCGCGGCGTACCTACGGCACCATCGTATGCATCGGCCTGCTGATGTTCTTTCCCTGCGCGACCGCCGAGGCGTTGCTGCAGCGGCTGTGCCACGCGCTGCAAGCGGGCGGTACGATGATCGTCAATGTACTGGTGCAGGGGACCACGTTCATGGACATGTTCGATCCCGCTGCGTACTGCCTGTTCGAGCCGGAGCGGTTGAACGGCCTGTTTGCCGGCTGGGAAATCGTCCGCTGCGAGGACTCGCGCTTCCCGGCGCCGCACGACACGGTGAAGGTCTTTCGCACGCTGGTGGCGCGCAAGCCTGCCGGCATCTGACGATGGGCGCGGTGATTCTCCACAGCACGATCACCTGCCCGCAATGCGGGGCCATGCACAGCGAGCGCATGCCCGAGGACGCCTGCCGGTTCTTCCACCAATGCCCCGGTTGCCACACTCTGTTGCGGCCGAAACCGGGCGATTGCTGCGTGTTCTGCAGCTACGGCGACGTGAAATGCCCGCCGGTGCAACGGGCGGCGCGGGGCTTCTGCGGCTGACTCAGGCCGGCGGTGGCCTGTTCTTCGATGCGACGACGCCGAACGTCGCCGGAATGTCCGCATAGAAGAGATTGACCTCTTCCTGCGCGAGCATGTCGAGCAACTGCCGTTTCTCCTCGGCGGTCACGATGAACTCGACTTCCACGACGAGACTGCCGCCCAGTTCGAAGAAGCGGTCCTCGTGCATCACGTGGCGGCGTCCGAAGCCGGCCATCGCATGGAACGCCGAGCCGCCGCGGATGCCCATCTTGTTGGCGGTGAACAGCAGCCACTCCCACAGCGGCTTGCCGTGCAGCTTGTGGCTCTGCGTGACGTAGAAGCGCAGGAACGAGCCTTCCATCGAAGCCTCCTCATCGTCAATGGCGTTGTCGCTGCGGAATCCGCGCGTGCGCCGTACCTGCACCGTCCGCTGCTCGCGCAGCGAGCCGGCCGGGGAGCGGATCAGGCAGTCGCTTATCGCGTCGCCAATCCTCTTGCGCGCAAGTCTCGCCACGCGGTCGCGTTTCCGCGACAATCCGGCCTCGCAAAGCATAGTGTCGTCGATGCCGCTGTCCTGGAACGAGATCCGCGACCGGTCCGTCGCCTTCGCGCGCGACTGGAAACACGCCGAGAGCGAGGACGCGGACGCCAAGAGCTTCTGGGACGCGTTCTTCGAGGTCTTCGGCGTCCCGCGGCGGCGCGTGGCGAGCTTCGAGCGGCGCGTGAAGAAGCTCGACGGCCGCGACGGCTACATCGACCTGCTGTGGAAGGGCACGCTGCTGGTCGAGCACAAGTCGCGCGGCAAGGATCTGGAGCGCGCGCACCAGCAGGCGCTCGACTACTTTCCCGGTCTGAAGGACCGCGACCTGCCGCGCTATGTGCTGGTCAGCGATTTCGCGCGCTTCCGCCTGTACGACCTCGAAGCAGCAAACGACGCCCCGCCTCACATCGAGTTCAGGCTGGCAGACCTGCCCAAGCGCATCAAGCATTTCGCGTTCATCGCCGGCTACACGCCGCAGACGATCCGCGAGCAGGACCCGGTCAACATCAGGGCGGCCGAAACGATGGGCCGGCTGCACGACCAGCTCAAGGCAGCGGGCTTCACCGGCCACCCGCTCGAAGTGCTGCTGGTGCGGCTGCTGTTCTGCCTGTTCGCAGACGACACCGGCATCTTCGAGCAACAGAGCTTCCGCGAGTGGCTGGAGACGCGCACCGCGGAAGACGGCTCCGATCTCGGCCCGCGGCTGGCCGAACTGTTCCAGGTCCTGAACACGCCGCGCGAGGGGCGCCAGCGCAACCTGGACGAGCAGCTCGCCGCGTTCGAATACATCGACGGGCGCCTGTTCGAGGAGACGCTTCCGATTGCGGCCTTCGACGCCGCCATGCGCGTCGCGCTGCTCGACTGCTGCGCGCTGAACTGGGGCGCGATCAGCCCGGCCATCTTCGGCGCGCTGTTCCAGTCGATCATGGACCCGAAGGCGCGCCGCAACCTGGGCGCGCACTACACCAGCGAGAAGAACATCCTCAAGCTGGTCAAGCCGTTGTTTCTCGACGACCTGTGGGCCGAGTTCGGGCGCATCAGGGGCAACCGCGCGCGGCTGCTCGAGTTCCACAAGCGGCTGCGGCAACTGAACTTCCTCGATCCGGCGTGCGGCTGCGGCAACTTCCTCGTCATCACCTACCGCGAGCTGCGGCTGCTGGAACTCGAAGTGCTGCGCGCGGCGCACACCAGCGGCCAGCGCGTGCTCGATATCCACCGCATGATCGAGCTGAACGTCGACCAGTTCTACGGCATCGAGATCGAGGAGTTTCCGGCGCAGATCGCGCAGGTGGCGCTGTGGCTGATCGACCACCAGATGAACCAGAAGGTAGCCGAGGAGTTCGGCCTGTACTTCGCACGCATCCCGCTGACGACTTCGCCGCACATCCACCACGCCAACGCGCTGCGCATCGACTGGAACGACGTACTGCCGGCGGAGCGGTGCAGTTACGTGTTGGGGAATCCGCCGTTCGCTGGCTCGAAGTTCCTGAGCGAATCGCAGCGCGCAGACATGCGTACCGTCGTCGGCATGCTTCGGAACCCGGGCACCCTTGATTACGTGGCTGGATGGTATGTGCTGGCTGCGCGATACGTGCGCCGTGGAACGGCGCAGGCGGCGTTCGTGTCAACGAACAGCATTACGCAAGGAGAACAAGTTGCGTCACTTTGGGGTTGGCTCCTTGCCCGAGGCGTTCGCATCAAGTTCGCCCACAAGACGTTTCAATGGAGCAACGAGGCGCGTGGAGTTGCCGCTGTGCATTGCGTAATCATCGGATTCGCGTACGGCGAGCCCGATCGTCGAACACTCTACGAATACGACGATATTCGCGGCGAACCCCACGCACTGGCGACGACAAACATCAACCCGTACCTGATCGATGCGCCCGACGTCCTGATCGAGGGGCGCGCTGCTCCCCTTGTGCACGCGCCGGCGATGTCCAACGGAAGCATTCCGGCGGATGGCGGCAATCTGATTCTCACGGGGCAGGAAAGAGTTACCTTGCTTGCCCTGGAGCCGGCTGCCAAGCCGTACCTGCGTGCGTACGTCGGCGCGGAGGGCTTCATTCACAATCAAATTCGCTACTGCCTTTGGCTCAAGCACTGCCCACCAGAGCGACTGCGCACGATGAGAACCGTAACCGCGCGCGTTGCCGCCGTCAAAGCTTTCCGCATCGCGAGCGCAAAAGCGGCCACGCGTGAAAAAGCAGCAACGCCCACACGATTCACGGAGGACCGCCAGCCGGAGAAGCACCGCTACCTTGCGGTACCGCGCACATCGTCGGAGATGCGCCGCTATATCCCACTTGGCTTCCTGCCCGCCGAGATTGTGGCGGCCAATGATCTTCAAATCGTCCCAAATGCTTCCTTGTACGACTTCGGCGTTCTGTCGAGCGAAATGCACATGGCTTGGGCGCGGCTGACCGCCGGGCGACTTGAAAGTCGAATCAGATATTCGGCGAAATACACGTACAACACGTTTCCCTGGCCCGAGTCACCAACAGACGCCCAGCGAGCAAAGATCGAAGCCGCCGCGCAGGGCGTGCTCGACGCCCGCGCGCGGTTTTCGGGCGCCTCACTGGCCGACCTCTACGACCCGCTGACGATGCCGCCCATGTTGTTGAGGGCGCACCAGGCGCTCGATGCAGCGGTCGACGGCGCCTACGGCAAGCGCGGCTTCAAGGTCGACGCCGAGCGCGTGGCTTTCCTGTTCGAGCTGTATCAGAAGCACACGTCGTTGCTGCCGGCGGCGAAGGGTTTGAGGCGCTCACGCCGCAACGGCGCCCGGGTCTAAACTGCGCCGCGATGAAGCGAGACGCCAAATTCGATCTGCGTGAAGCCCCCGCCTACCGTCTGAGCGAAGCCGCGCATTACCTCGGGCTGTCGCGCTCGACGCTGCGTGCGTGGACGCTCGGGCAGCGCGGGTTCAGGCCGGTGATCGCGATCGCCGACGCGCAGGCGAAGACGCTCTCGTTCGTGAACCTGGTCGAGGCGCACGTGCTGGCCGCGATCCGTCGCAAGCACGGCGTGACGCTGCAAAGCGTGCGCCGCGCGCTCGATTACACGCGCAACAAGCTCGGCATCGAGCGACCGCTCGCGCATCAGCAGTTCGAGACAGACGGGGTTGATCTGTTCGTCGAGAAGCTTGGCGCCACGATCAACGTGTCGCGCAGCGGGCAGCTCGCGATGGCGAAGGAACTGCGTGCGCATCTGGATCGGATCGAGCGCGACCCGAAGGGCGTTCCGATCAAGCTGTACCCGTTCACGCGCTCGCCCGAAGCGGCACGCCAGACGCGCTCGATCGTGATCGATCCGCGCGTTTCCTTCGGCCGGCCGGTTCTTGCACATACCGGCGTGCCGACAGCAGTGCTGGCGGACCGCTACAAGGCTGGAGATTCCATCGACGCGCTGGCGCAGGATTTCGGAGCATCGCGTGCCGAGATCGAAGAAGCGATCCGCTGCGAGCTCGCTCTCCAGGTTGCCTGAGCACGTCCTTTTCGTCGACCGTTCGCTGGGACGGGTCACGGTGCCATCGGCGCTGCGCGCTGCCGGAGCCGCGGTGGTCGTTCACGACGAGCATTTCGCTGCTGACACGCCAGACGAAGTCTGGCTCGCAGAGGCCGGCCGTCGTGGCTGGATCGTGCTGACGCAGGACCAGCACATGCGCTATCGGGCAAGCGAACTGCGTACGCTGACGGAAGCGGGCGTCCTCGCGTTCGTTGTCGTCGCTGCCGGCGCAACCGGTCTCGAACTCGGCCGACTGCTCAGCCGTGCGCTGCGCCGAATGCTGTCGGTCGCGGAGTCGACGCAGAGGCCGGCGGTGTTTCTGCTGCGGCGGGACGGCAAGCCGGTAAGAGTCAGTTTGCGGTGAGCAATTCCGGCATGGCCGGCGAGCGGGCCGCTGCGGCGCCGCCGAACCACCGTACCCGCGGGAACCTACCTCGCCTGCCGGTAATCCGGCAGCCGTGACAGGAAGTCGGCGACGGCCGCCATGTCCGCGTCGGAGATCAGGCTGAGCGCACGCACCATGTCCGGGTGCGAGTTTCCGCGCGAGCTGGCCTTGATCTGCTGCATTTCGCGCAGCAAATACGCGTAGTGTTGTGCCGCGACCGCCGGATACACCTTGGCCGCGTCGCCTTCGCCGCGCGAGCCGTGACAGGGCACGCAGCCCGAATCGGCATACACGTTGCGGCCGCGCTCCGTCCGGTCGCCGGGACCCTTGCCGTTCTCGCGCGTGCTGGTCAGTTGCGCGACGTAGACGGCGATGTCGGCGATTTCCTGTATCTCCAGCGCATGGTCGTCGGCGAACGGCTCCATCCTCGGATTCAGCCGCACTCCGGCGCGCACGTCGGTGATCTGCTTGATCAGCACGCTCGCGTGCTGGCCGGTCAGCCGGGGATAGGCGCCGTCAGGTACGCCGGCCGCGTCGCTCCGATGGCAGCCGCGGCATATGCGGAACGCCGCCTGACCGCGCTTGACATCCCCGCTGAGCTTCAACACCTCGGCCCGCTCGGGCGTCACGCGTCCCCACTCGTCGGCGTTCCTCGCGACGGGCTGCGCCGCCGCTGCGTGGCCGGCCAGCAACGCAGCCAGCAGCAGGATGGCGCGCTTCACTGGACACCCCCGGACAACGTCGCCATGTACTCGGCCACCGCGCGGATCTGCTCCTCGTTCATGCGTTTGGCGACGGCGCGCATCACGGACTTGCGATCGTTGCTGCGTTCGCCGCGCTTGAACTTCAGCAGTTGATCGATCGCGTAGGCGGGATGCTGGCCCGCCAGGCGCGGGAACTTCCCGTCGCCACGGCCATCTTCCTCATGGCAGCCGGCACAGGCCGGCACCGCGGTGGCTTCGATGCCCTCGTCGAAGATCGACTTGCCCGCGGCGGCCAGATTCGGATCGGCCGTTCCGCCCTGCGTCGGCTTCTGCCGCGCGTAGTGGGCCGCCAGCGCCTCGATTTCCGTGTTGGTCAGTTGTGCGGCGATGCCGGCCATGACGTCGTTCTTGCGCACGCCGCGCTTGAAGTCATTCAACTGGTTCTCCAGGTACTCCCGACCGAGGCTTGCCAGCTTCGGATGCTGCGGGACCACGCTGTTGCCGGTTTCGGTGTGGCAGGTCGCGCAGAGCGCCAGCTTTTCGGCAACGATCTGCTCCTCGGCGTCGGCGGGTGGCGCCGACGCTCCTGCAAGCAGCAGCGCGATGCCGAGCACGGCCTCGGACCGGCGCATTCGGCCCCATGACACCCGAGTCTCAGCCCGCGTCATCTCCCCCTCCGCGAGTCTCGTCGGCTGCCGGCAACGGGCGGCCGCTTCATCCCGGTGCGTTTCTACCACCGAATCCGATCTGCAGGTCGTTCGCCACGCCGGAGCATGGCCGCTGCATCGAGACGAAATGGCCGCCGCGGATGCCGAGATAGGTTCTAGCCGCCGTACCTCAACGATCGCGGATGATGTAAGGCGTCAGGCTGCTGTCGAGCACGAAGAGTGTGTACACGGATGCGGAAGCGAGCGCGACCGTGTCCGTCACCGGCGGAACCGATGGCTCGACGATCTGCAACTGCGACGTGCTCGACGCCGTCTCGCCGACGTACCCGGAGGCAGCGCCATAGCCGACGCCCGTCGCCACCACGACGTTGTTGTCGTACAGCGTCAGGCCGCTGGCGGCGTTCACGGCCGCGTTGACCAGCCGCAGGCTGACCTGGCCGCCGCTCGGCTGGTGGTTGTCGTCGGTGAACACGGCGACCAGCGGCGATGATGTCGTGCCATAGACGAGGATGGTGAAATCGCCGCCGGCGGCGAACATGGTCGCAGGCAGGTTCGCCACCGGCGCACCCGCGACGCTGATCGAGTACGTGTTCGCGTCACCCGCGACGAGCGAGTAGACGCCGGGGTTGGGTGCGTAGACCGCCGCCAGCGGCGTCGATTCGATGGTGGCTGCGACCGGAGCCGCGGCGGTCACGGGCAGCGCCGACACGACCCTGATCCGCGCGTTGGTCGCCGGATCGAACTGCACCGAGCCGCCCTGCGTGAACACGATGCCGTTGACCAGCGCGCCGCCGATCGTGCTGGTGAAGACCAGCGTCTGCACCTGGCCGCCGGCAATCGCCAGCGAAGCCAGCTTGAACCGCACGTCGTTGCGGTTGCCGGCCGCTGTGGCGATGACGTCGTAGCTGCCGGCGACCAAGGTCGTGGTTGCGGTGGCGCCGCTGGAGTAGGGAAACGTCGGCGCCAGTCCGGTCAGCGTGCTCGTGCCCGGCGCGACGACATACATGTCGAGCGCCCCGGCATCGGGCGACAGGTTGTCGACGGTCAGCGATCCGTAGCCGCTCAGCGGGGCGCTCTGGTTTTCCGTGAACAGGCTGGCGTGCAGCGCGCCCTGGCTCTCGTAGACGAGCAGCGAATAGCTGGTCGCGCTCGATAGCCCGACCGTTTCCGTCACCGAGGTCAACGTGCCCCCGGCAGTAGCGATCGTCAACGTGTTGGTGCCGGCCGCGATCGAGGCGCTGCTGCTTGCGCTCGCCGGCGCGATCGACGAGAACTCCGACGTGCCATTGAGGCTCACCGCCAGCGTCGCGCTGCGGGTCGCATTGATCACTCGCAGCCCCGCCGGCGCCGTGGAACTGCTGCTGCCGCTGCTGCCGCACGCGGACAGCGCTGCGGCGAGCGCGACGAAGAGGAAGTTCGAGACGATTCGGATCCGGGAGCGCACCTTGTTGTCCCTGTTCGTGTGGGATCGGACGCCGCCGAACCTGCGCCGTCTTCCTTCGGTTCGGCTCGGCTGGCGGCGGGCGATTATCGAGTCGGCGTCGCCCCGAAATATGGGGTGCGCGTAAACGCGAGTAACCAATTGCAAGCGCGACGCGGGCGCGCCTGGAATCGACCGTCAGCGGCGTCGCTATCGATCAGCTCACGCCGCGACCCTACCCGGCGTCAAGCGGTCGCAGCAGCAGAAGCGCCCGCAGTCCACCGTTCCGCTGCCAATCGCCGGCGACATCCCTGCGTACTGATGCCGGCGCGGGAGATCACGGCACGAGCAGGTTGAATACGTAGCCCACCAGCAGGATGCCCGCGGCGACGACCCCGAAGAAGGTCGCGATCAGCCGGGGCTTGAGCACCTTGCGCAGGATGACCGCTTCGGGCAACGACAGCGCGATCACGCTCATCATGAAGGCGATCACGGTGCCGAGCGCAGCGCCCTTGGCGAGCAGCGCCTCGACGACCGGAATGATGCCGGCCGCATTCGAGTACATCGGCACGCCGATCGCGACCGCCAGCGGAACCGACCACCACGCGTCGCGGCCCATGATGCTCGCGAGCAGTTGTTCCGGCGCGTAGCCGTGGATGCCGGCGCCGATCGCAATGCCGGCGACGATGTACGGCCACACGCGGCCGACGATGTCGATCAGCGCCGCGCGGCCGGCGTCGATGCGGTCGTGCCAGGTGAGGTGAGCGTTCGCCGCGGTGGCATGGCTCCGCGGCACCGCGAGCACCCAGTCCTCCAGGTGCTTCTCCATGCGCAGCCTGCCGATGGTCCAGCCGGCGCCGATCGCCACCGCCAGGCCGAGCGCGAGATACAGTCCCGCGATCTTCCAGCCGAACAACGAAAACAGCAGCGCGAGCGCGATCTCGTTGATCATCGGCGCGGCGATCAGGAACGACAGCGTCACGCCGAGCGGCACGCCCGCCGACACGAAGCCGATGAACAGGGGCACCGCGCTGCACGAGCAGAACGGCGTGACGATGCCGAGCACCGCGGCCAGCACGTTGCCGATGCCTTCGCTGCGGCCGGCCAGCAGTGCACGGGTGCGCTCGGGCGAGAAGAAGCTGCGCACGACGCCCATGGCGAACACGACCAGGCTCAGCAACAGCAGCACCTTCGGCGCGTCGTAGAGGAAGAAGTGGACCGCGTCGCCCAGGTGTGTGCCGCGCGCGAGCGGCGTCAGCCCGAACGCGAAATCGGCGAAGCGCGCGAGGTTCGCATACGCAGCCACCCACAACACCAGCAGCGCCAGCATGGCGGCGAGCGCGCGCCGGCTCGCCGAATCGGGCGCATGCAGCGCTGACGCGGGCGTGCTCATCGGAATCCGCTACGCGGCCCGGCGCAGCAGTGCTTCGATCCTTTCGCGCGAGGGCACGCCGCCCGAGTGCACGACCTTGCCCTCGATCGCGATGGCCGGCGTGCCGACCACGCCCATCGCGACGATCGCCGCCGGGTCCTGCACCTTCTCCAGTTCGATCGGCACGCCCATCTTCGCCGCGACTTCCTGCACCTGGCGCGCCGTGACCTGGCACTTCGAGCAGCCGCTGCCGAGAACCTGGACCTTCATCGTGTGCCTCCGCACATCAGGCCAACCGAACTCAGGCTAGCCCGATCGACTTGACGTCGATTGACGTTTCGCAAGCCGCTTGTTCAGCTCGTCGGCGCGACCCGCTCATACCAGCCGCGCTCACGATGCCGAGTTGCCGGTGCACAAGTACGGCACGGTGAAAGGCATGCAGCCGGGCGTCGATGCTGACTCGGCTCACGACTGCCCGCCGCAGCACGATGGAGCGCAGCAGGAGGCCGCACCCGTCCGCGCATCTGCGGCACGCGCCGGCTTGACAGCGCGAATGAACGCGCTGACGAACTTGCCGTCGATCTGCGGCGCCAGCGCAGCGATGTCGATGCCCTGTCCGGCCAGGAAGCCGCGCGCATCGTCCATGCTGTAGACGCGCGTGACCTCGATGTCCGGTTGCTCGAATCCGGCCGCGGCCAGCTTGGCGACGTATTCCGCGTCGGACAGCGCCCCGGCCACGCAGCCGACCCATAGCTCGACGCTCTTGCGGATCGCGTCCGGCACCTCGCCGCGCACGACCACATCGGACACCGCGAAGCGGCCGCCCGGTTTGAGCACGCGGAAAGCCTCGCGCAGCACCCGGTCCTTGTCGCCCGACAGGTTGATCACGCAGTTGGAGATGATCACGTCGACCGAATCGTCCGGTAGCGGGATGTTCTCGATCTCCCCCTTCAGGAACTGCACGTTGGAAAGACCGCTCCTGCGCTTGTTCTCTTCGGCCAGCGCGAGCATCTGGTCGGTCATGTCCAGGCCGAACGCCATGCCGGTCGGCCCGACGCGGCGCGCCGACAGCAACACGTCGATGCCGCCTCCCGAACCGAGGTCGAGCACCGTTTCGCCGGCTTTGAGCTCCGCCAGCGCGGTAGGGTTGCCGCAGCCCAGCGAAGCGAGCAGCGCCTGCTCGGGAACCGTGCCGGCCTGCGCGGCGTCGTACAGGTCCGAAGTGATCGGATCCTTGCCGCAGCACGCGCGGCTCTCGCCGCAGCAACCCGTGGCGCCGTCCTGGGTGACGCGCTCGGCGGCGGCACCGTACTTGCGGCGCACGACATCCTTTACGTTCGTTTGGGCATCCATTTGCTCTCCTATTTGCAGCAGACGATCTTCCGCGGTTCGACGGCTCGGTTGCGAGTACAGCACTCCGCGTACAGGAAGCCGAGCAGTTCCTGCAACGCCTGGGTGTTGGCCGAGTACCACAGGTAGGTGCCTTCGCGCCGCACCCTGACGAGGTCCTCGCTCCTGAGCTTGTCGAGGTGATGCGACAGCGTCGAATTCGAAATGTCGAGCTCGGCGGCAATGTCGCCCACGACCATGCCGTCGGGATGCGCGGCGAGCAGCAACCGCATGGTGCGCAGCCGCGGCTCGGCGCCGAGCGCGGACAGCATGTCCGCGTAGCGCGCCGTCAGCTCCGCGCCGTCTTTCGGGCGCATCGTCTTGCCCTCAAAGATTCGATATTTGCACAATATTCGAAATACAGGGCAACATCAAGCCGCGGCGCGGGCGTGGGTCCCGCGCCCGCGGTGCGTGGCTATTTGCCGAGCGGCGGAACGGGGATCACCCCGGAGAATACGTATGCCTGCAACAGCGCGATCACGCCGATCACCGCCGCGCCCGCGATCGAGTGCCAGAACACCGTGCGGAAAATCGGGCCCAGCGCATACGAGCGCTCCTTCGGATCGTCGTAGCAGGCGGCGCAGGCGACCATGATCGACTGGGCGTCGATCATCTTGCCCATCACGCCGCCGGTGGAGTTGGTGGCGACGATCAGGATCTCCGGCAGATGCAACTGCTGCGCGGTGATCCGCTGCAGGCTGCCGAACAGCGCGTTGGATGCGGTGTCGGAACCGGTCAGAAACACGCCGAGCCAGCCGAGATACGCGGCGAAGAACGGATACAGCGGGCCGGCGCCGGTGAACGCGAGGCCCAGCACCGCGTCGGTGCCCGAGTAGCGCGTGAGAAAGCCCAGGCCGAGCACCTGTCCGATCACCAGCACCGGCGTCTTCATCCGGCGCATGGTCTGGATGAACGCCTGTCCCCACTGCGTCGCGCTCATTCCCAGCGCGAGTCCGGACAGGATCGCGGCGACGAATACGCCGGTGCCGGCGGCCGACAGCCAGTTGATCGCGAAGCGCGCCACTTCCGGCTTGGCGTTCGCCGGCGCCACCGGCGGCATTCGTTGCACCAGATTGTGCAGCGCCGGCATGTCCCACACCGGCAGCGACAGCGAGCCGGCGAAGCTCGAACCGAGCAGCGTGGTCTTGAACGTGATGCCGGAGAAGAGATTGTTCAGGTAGGTCTTGAACGCCGGCATGCCCCAGATCGCGCAGCAGGCGATCAGGATCGCCCACGGCAGCCACGCATAAGCGGTCTCCTGCGCGCTGTACTTGTATTTCCACTCGTGCGCGTCGCCGGTCGAGGTCGCGCTGCTCTTGCCGGCGCGCGCCAGTGCCTCGCGCTCGGACCGCAGCAGGAAGCGCGTCTTCGGATGCCACACGAAGCGCAGGAACAGCGCGGTGCAGATCACCGAGAACACGCCCGACACCACGTCGGTCATCAGGTGCAGCTCGTTGGTGCCGGAGGCAAACCACTGCATCAGCGCGAACGAGCCGCCGGCGACCAGCGCCGCCGGCCACACCTCGAACGCCTCCTTCCACGTGCCGCCTTCCATCTTGACGAAGGTGGCAACCAGCCAGAACGGCACCAGGATCGACACGAACGGGAGTTGCCGCCCGGCCATCGCCGACAGCGTGACCTGGTCGAGCCCGCTGACCGCTGCCAGCGTCACGATCGGCGTGCCGATCGCGCCCCACGCCACCGGCGCCGTGTTCGCCAGCAGGTTCAGCACCGCGGACTGGAACGGCCGGAAGCCCAGCCCGACCATCACCGCTCCGGCGATGGCCACCGGCGTGCCGAAGCCCGACGTGCCCTCGATGATCGCGCCGAACGAGAACGCGATCAGCACGCACTGCAGCCGGCGGTCGAACGAGATGTGGACGATCGATTCCTTGACGATCTCGAACTTGCCGGTGACGACGGTCATCGTGTACAGGAACATCGCCGCCAGCACGATCCAGATGATGCCGAGGAAGCCCGACAGCGTGCCGAGCGCGAACGCCGACACCGCCGACACCACGGGCATCTGGAACGCGAGGCATGACACGAAGAAGGCGGCGATCACGCCGAAGAACGCGGCCCACGGCGCCGCGATACCGAGATGGCGCACGCCGTTCTGATCGCGATGCGGGTGCAGCGCGATGAAGTACAGCAGCGTGAGGATGGGAATGGCGGCGACGATGGTGGAAAGAAACGCATTCCCCGTCGGGTTGTAGCTCTGGTGATACATGGACTCCCCCTGAACGATGCGCTGGTGGCCTCGGCGGCCCCTTTTCGGGTGTCACGTCGAAGGCTGCGCGCCACCGAAGGCCGGGAAAGCAAATGGCTGTCAAGCCTCCGGTCGCGGCGAGCGCAGCGGACGCTACGCCGCGCGCCGCTGAGCGTCAATTGAATCCAGCGCCACCAGCGCGAGCGCCCCCGGATCGCGGCAACGTGATCCCGGTCAGCGTTGATCGATTTGTCGGACGGATGCGACGCTTATTGGAGGCCCGCGTCGAGCGCCCGAGCGTAGCGTCGGTCATCGGCGTACAGTCGCGCCCGTTTCCGCCGACCGCCGCACTGTTGATCGATCGAAGGGCAATGAACACGGTGGCTTCACACGCGCAATCGCCCGCGCGGAGTTCGCGCTTCGCGCTGCTCGTGGTCGGCGCGATCGGAGTCGTCTTCGGCGACATCGGCACCAGCCCGCTGTACGCGCTGAAGGAGGTGTTCGGCGCGCCGGCGCACCCGATTCCGCTGAACGACGCGAACATCCTCGGCGCGCTGTCGCTGGTGTTCCTGACGCTGCTGGTCATCGTCACGGTGAAGTACGTGACGCTGATCCTGCGCGCCGACAACCGCGGCGAGGGCGGCATCCTCGCGCTGCTGGCGCTGGTGGTGCGGCTGACCCGGCAGCAGCGGCGGCTGCGCTATGTGCTCGGCCTGCTCGGCGTGTTCGGCGCGACGCTGTTCTACGGTGACGCGGTGATCACGCCGGCGATCTCGGTGCTGTCGGCAGTCGAGGGACTGGAGGTGATCGCGCCGCAACTGCACCCGTTCATCGTGCCCACCGCGCTCACCGTTCTGACCGCGCTGTTCGTGATCCAGAGCTACGGCACCGGCAAGGTCGGCGCGTTCTTCGGCCCGATCATGGTGCTGTGGTTCGTCACGCTCGCGGCGCTCGGGGTGGCGAGCATCGCGCAGACGCCCGCGGTGCTCGTCGCGCTGAATCCCGTTCACGCCTATCACTTCTTCGCCGACCATCCGCTGATTTCGTTCATCGCGTTGGGCGCCGTGGTGCTCGCCGTCACCGGCACCGAAGCGCTGTACGCCGACATGGGTCACTTCGGCCGGGGGCCGATCCGCGCCGGCTGGTTCGCGATCGTGTGGCCGGCGCTGCTGGCCAACTACTTCGGCCAGGGCGCGCTGCTGCTGCGCGAGCCGAAGGCGGCCGAGAACCCTTTCTTCCTGCTGGCGCCGGACTGGTTCCTGGTGCCGCTGGTGGTGCTGGCCACCGCGGCGACCGTGATCGCGTCGCAGTCGGTGATCGCCGGCGCGTTCTCGCTGACGCGGCAGGCGATCCAGCTCGGCCTGCTGCCGCGCATGCAGATCCGCCACACGTCGGCGCGCGAGGAGGGCCAGATCTACATCGCGCTGGTCAACTGGCTGCTGCTGGCGGGCGTGGTGTTCCTGGTGCTGGAGTTCCGCTCCTCGTCGGGGCTGGCCGCCGCGTACGGCATGGCGGTGACCGGCGCGATGATGGTCGACTCGCTGCTGGTCGGCGCGGTCATGGTGCTGGCGTGGCACTGGCCGCGGCCGCTCGCCGCCGCGCTGGTCGGCACGCTGCTGGCGATCGACTTCACGTTCTTCGCCGCCAACACGCTGAAGTTCCTGTCCGGCGGCTGGCTGCCGCTGGCGATCGCGCTGGCGCTGTACTCGGTGCTGACGACGTGGCGGCGCGGGCGGCAACTGATGATCCGGCGCAAGCGGGAGTCCGCGATCGGCCGCGACGACTTCATCAATCTGATGGCCGACGAGATTCCGCGCGTGCCGGGCACGGCGGTGTTCATGACCGGCGACCGCGAGATCGCGCCGAGCGCACTGCTGCACAACCTGAAGCACAACAAGGTGCTGCACGAGCGCGTCGTGTTCCTGACGGTGAAGGTCGAGGACGTGCCGTTCGTCGCGGACCAGGAGCGCATCGACCTGAAGGATCTCGGCAAGAACTTCTACCGCGTCGTCACGCACTACGGCTTCATGCAGCAGCCCGACATCCCGGCCGCGCTCGAGCTGGCGGCCAAGGCGGGACTGCCGTTCGAGATGATGGAGACCACGTTCGTGCTCGGACGCGAAACCATCATTCCGACCAAGCTGCCCGGCATGGCGATCTGGCGCGAGCACATCTTCGCCTGGATGATGCGCAACGCGGCCAGCGCCAACGACTTCTTCCGCATTCCGGCCAACCGGGTGGTGGAGCTGGGGTCGCAGATAGAGATTTGAGCAGCGAGCGGATGTCATTCCCGCGCAAGCGGGAATTCAGTGCTGCGGCACCGCTGAGCTGGATGCCCGCTTCCGCGGGCATGACACTGAACTCGTCGAAGGGACCCGATTGGAAGCGTTCTTGATCTCCACCGCCGTGGTCGCGCTGGCCGAGATGGGCGACAAGACGCAGTTGTTGTCGTTCGTGCTGGCGGCGAAGCTGAAGAAGCAGTGGCCGATCATCCTCGGAATCTTCGCCGCGACGCTGGCCAATCACTTCCTCGCCGGCTGGGTCGGCGCGTGGCTGGCCTCGCTGGTGGCACCGACGGCGATGAAATGGATCGTCGCGCTCTCGTTCTTCGTGTTCGGCGCCTGGGCGCTGGTGCCCGACAAGTTCGACGCGACGCGCGAGTATTCGGGCCGCAGCGTGTTCGTCACCACGCTGGTGGCGTTCTTCTTCGTCGAGATGGGCGACAAGACGCAGTTGGCGACGATCGCTCTGGCGGCGAAATACCCATCGCTGGCCGCAGTGGTGGCGGGCACCACGCTCGGCATGCTGCTCGCCAACGCGCCTGCGGTTTGGCTCGGCGAGGCGCTGGCGCACCGCGTGAACATGAAGGTGATGCGCTGGATCGCAGCAGGGTTATTCGTGCTGCTCGGCGTGCTGACCCTCACGCTGTGATCACGCCGATCTGATCGCGTCGATCGCTCGCCGTTGAGTTAGCGCAAGCCGCCCCGCGGTGCGCGCAGATACCGTTTGGCGTCCCGCGCGTCCTCCGCGATGAGCCCCGTCGGCATCACTCTCGCCTTCACGCTGGCCTTCGGCCTGTTCGTCTGGTTCGCGTGGCGCAAGCTGGCGATCGTGGCCGCGCTTCAGGTCGAGCTGCGCTGGGACGAACCGCTCGCGCGCCTGCGGCGCGTGCTGGTCAACGGCCTGCTGCAGTCGCGCATGGTGCACGGCGAGCCGCGGGCGGGCGCGATGCACGCGGTGATCTTCGCCGGCTTCATGATCCTGCTGGTGCGCAAGCTGCAGTTGCTGGTGATCGGCTGGCACGAGCCTTTCGCCTATCCCGGCGCATTCGGCGCGGCCTTCGCTTGGCTGAAGGACCTCGTGGAACTCGCCGTGCTCGCCGCGGTGAGCTACGGCTTCTGGCGGCGCCTGTTTCATCCCGCGCGGCGGCTCGAGCCGAACAAGGAGGCGCTGGCGATCCTCGGGCTGATCACCGCGATCATGCTGACCGACTTCGCGTTCGACGGCTTCCGCTTCGCCCTGCTATCGGATGCCTACCCGGCGATCGCGCACGAGCGCGCCTATGCGTTCGTCGGCGGCGCGCTGGCCCGCGCGTTCGGCAACCTGCCGCCGGCCGCGCTCGCCATCGGCTACTACCTGTCGTACTGGGTGCAGATCCTGACGGTGTTCGCGTTCCTCGTCTGGCTGCCGCTCGGCGAGCACTTTCACATCGTCACGGCGCTGCCGGCGCTTTACTTCGCGCGCCGTCCGCCGGGGCCGCTGAATGTCGTGCCGGCGGTGAACCTCGAGCCGCTGATGAACGAGGGCGGCGACGAGGAGATCCGCGTCGGCATCCGCACCGCGAAGGACCTGTCGTGGAAGGACGCGTTCGACGCGTTCACCTGCACCGAGTGCGGTCGCTGCAAGACCGCGTGCCCGGCGTTCCTGACCGGCAAGCCGCTGTCCCTGAAGTGGGTCAACGACAGCCTGAAGCATCATCTGCTCGCCGAGCGCGAGCACATCGTGCACGCGCACGAGGAATCGCTGCCACCGCTCGCGGGCACGGTGATCAGCGACGACACGCTGTGGGCGTGCACGACCTGCGGCTACTGCGAGACGGCGTGCCCGATCGAACTCGAGCACCTGAGCAAGTTCTTCCGCCTGCGACAGCACCGCGTGCTGATGGACGGCGAATTCCCGCACGAGCTGAAGAACGTGTTCGAGGCATACGAAGCCACCAGCAATCCGTGGGGACTGCCGCAGCAGGCACGCGCCGACTGGGCCAGGGGGCTCGACGTGCCGATCGTCGCTTCGCGCGAGCAGATGCAGGCGCTCGAGTATCTCTTCTACGTCGGCTCGGCGCAGTCGTACGACCCGCGCGGGCAGAAGATCGCGCGCGCGTTCGTGCAGATCCTGCAGGCGGCGAACGTGAAGTTCGGCATCCTCGGAGCCGCCGAGACGTCGACCGGCGAATGCGTGCGGCGCGCCGGCAACGAGATGCTGTTCCAGACGCTGGCGCCGCAACTGATCGAGACGCTGGACCGGTTCGGCGTCACGCGCATCGTCACCTGCGACCCGCACGCGTTCAACGCGCTGAAGAACGAATACCCGGCACAGTACCCCGAGCTGCGCGGCCGGCACGAGGTGATCCACCACACGCAGCTGATCGCGCGGCTGCTCGCCGAAGGGCGACTGCTGGTCGCGCCGCAGTTCGAGCGTGTGCTGCTGCACGACCCGTGCTATCTCGGGCGCCACAACGGCGAGTTCGATGCGCCGCGCGCGGTGCTCGCCAAGCTGTCGCGCGATGCGCCGATCGAATTCGAACTCGGCCGCGAACGGGCGATGTGCTGCGGCGCCGGCGGCGGCCGCATGTGGATGGAGGAGAAGATAGGCACGCGCATCAACGTCGCGCGCGTCGAGCAGGCACTGCCACTTGCGCCCGCGACGATCGCGACCGCGTGCCCTTACTGCGCGGTGATGATGGCCGATGGCCTGAGCGCCGTCGGCCAGGCGGAGAAGATCGACACGCGCGACATCGCCGAACTGGTGGCTGCGGCGCTGCCCGCCGGCTGACGCGCGCGCCGGCTACGCCGCCGGCCCCTTCAGCTCGACCAGATTGCCTTCCGGATCGGCGACGTAGATCGACGGGCCGTTGCCCTGCGCGCCGTAGTTCCGGTGCACTTCGCCACGCGCGATTCCGAACGCGGCCAGATGCCGCTCGAGTGCCGCGGCGTCGAACGGCTCGATCCGCAGGCACACATGATCGACGTTGTGCGCGCCGGCGACCGGTGCGGCGCCGCCGCGGCCGAGCTTGCCGCGGATGTCGACCAGGTCGATCAGCGCGCGGCCCGCGCGCAGGTGCACCAGGCCGAGGTCGTCGCGACGCCGGTCGACCGCGCAGCCGAGCACCTCGACGTAGAAGCGCTCCATCTGCGCGATAGCGCGGCAGCGCAGGACGACGTGATCGATGCCGAGGATCTTCATGCGATCTCCTGAGCCGCCATGTACGCGTCGAGCTGCGCGCTCCAGCGTTGCTTGTCCACGGCGCCGGCGAACGATGCCTCGAAGCTCGTGCGCGCGATGCGGTGCCAGTCCGCGACGGACAGATCCAGCGCCGCCTGCACCGCGCGGATGTTGTCGTTCACGTAGCCGCCGAAGTAGGCCGGATCGTCGCTGTTGACGGTGACCGCGAGCCCGGCTTCGAGCAACTGCGGCAGGTTGTGATGCGCCAGGTCCGGAAACACGCGCAGCTTGACGTTCGACAGCGGGCAGACGGTGAGGGCAATGCGCGCGTCGCGCAGCCGCGCCACCAGCCGCGCGTCCTCCAGGGCGCGCACGCCGTGGTCGACGCGCTTCACTTGCAGCCGGTCGAGCGCTTCCCACACGTATTCGGGCGGGCCCTCTTCGCCCGCGTGCGCGACGCACGGCAGGCCGAGTTCACGGCAGCGCGCGAACACGCGCTCGAACTTCGACGGCGGATGACCGACCTCGGAGGAGTCGAGGCCGACCCCGTGGATGCGGTCGAGATGCGGCAGCGCCTGCTCGAGCGTGGCAAACGCGTCGGCTTCGGAAAGATGCCGCAGGAAGCACAGGATCAGCCTGGAGCTCACGCCCAGCTCGCGTTCGGCCGCATGCATCGCGCGAGTCACGCCGTCCAGCACGACCGCGATCGGCACGCCGCGCGCGGTGTGCGTCTGCGGATCGAAGAAGACTTCGGCATGCACGACGTTGTCTGCCGCCGCGCGGGTGAAATAGGCGTACGCGAGATCGTGGAAGTCACGCTCCTGCCGCAGCACACCGGCGACCGCGTAGTAGATGTCGAGGAATGACTGCAGGTCCGAGAACCGGTACGCCGCGCGCAGTGCCTCGACCGTCGGATACGGCAGCCTGACGCGGTTGCGCCCGGCCAGCGCGAAGGCGAGTTCCGGCTCGAGCGTGCCTTCGAGGTGCAGGTGCAGCTCGGCCTTCGGCATGCCGCACGCAACGTCGGCCACCCGGTCCATCAGTGTTTCCCGTTACGCAGAATCCGCGCTGGCCATTGTGCCGAAACGCGCGCGACAATGGCGCGGGTTCGCGGCGGAACGCCGGCCGGCAGGTCACCTGAATGAACAGTGAATCGATTTACCTACACGGCCCGGCGGCGCGCCTGCCGCTGGTGCTCGACTCGCCGCACTCGGGCCGCGAGTTTCCGGACGACTTCGGCGCGATCGTCAGCGAATTCGATCTGCGCGAAGGCGAGGACTGCTTCGTCGACGAGCTGTACCGGCCGGCGACCGAACTCGGCGCCGCCCTGCTCGCGGCCCGAATCGCGCGCACCTACCTCGATCCGAACCGGCACCGCGGCGACGTCGATCTCGAGCTGATCGCGGGCGGGCGCTGGCCGCACGAATACGTGCCGAGCGGCAAGCACCGGATCGGCAAGGCGCTGATCTGGCGCACGCTCGACGACGGCCGCGCGATCTACGGCCGCAGGCTCGCGGCCGACGAGGTGCTGGCGCGCATCGAGCGCGTTCATGCGCCGTATCACCGCGCGCTGGCGCAACTGCTCGATGCGGCGCACGCGCGCTTCGGCTGCGTCTACCACCTGAACTGCCATTCGATGCCGGCGATCGGCGGCAAGCAGGCCGAGGGCGGCGAAGGGAAGGCGCGCGCCGACTTCGTGCTCGGCGACCGCGACGGCTCGAGCTGCGACCCGGCGTTCACCGAGTTCGTTCGCGCCACGCTCGCCGCGCTGGGCTACGCGGTCGCGGTCAACGATCCGTACAAGGGCGTGGAACTGGTGCGCGCGTACTCGAACCCGCGCGCCGGCCGGCACAGCCTGCAGATCGAGATCAACAAGCGCCTGTACATGGACGAGGCGGCGCGAGCGAAGCACGAGGGATTCGATCGGCTGCAGCGCGACCTGCTGCGAATGATCGATGCGATCCGCGACTACATCGGGCGGGAAACCCGTCGTGGCTGAGCACTATCCGGTCGAACTGACGCCGCCCGACATCACGCCGTACCGGGACGGCAACACCGGCGTCGACTACGTGCACGTGCTCGACTCGGGACGGCCGGGACCGACCGTGATGGTGCAGGCGCTGACGCACGGCAACGAGTTCTGCGGCGCGATCGCGCTCGACCACCTCTTGCGCGAGCGCGTGCAGCCGGCGCGCGGGAAACTCGTGATCGCGTTCGCCAACGTGCAAGCCTATGCGCGCTTCGACTTCGACGATCCTGATGCCTCGCGCTGCATCGACGAGGACTACAACCGCGTGTGGGCCGACGACATGCTGTTCGGAGCGCGCGATTCGATCGAACTCAGGCGTGCACGCGAGTTGCGGCCTTTCGTCGACTGCACGGATTTCGTTCTCGATCTGCACTCGATGAGCGAACCGTGCCGCCCGCTGATGGTGTGCGGCCGCGTCGACAAGAACGCGCAGTTCGCGCGCGAGATCGGCGTGCCGGCCGACCTGCTGATCGACACCGGCCACCCGGCCGGGCTGAGGATGATCGATCGCGGCGGCTTCGGCGATCCGGCGAGCGCGCGGCGCGCGGCGCTGGTCGAATGCGGCCAGCACTGGGAGCGCCGCGCCGCCGACGTGGCGATCGACACGCTGATGCGCTTTCTCGCCGTGACCGGCGTGGTCGATCGCGATTGGGCGCTGGCGCGCACGCGCCTCGCCTTGCCGTCCGCTCAGAGGCTGATCCGCGTGACCGAGGCGGTGGTCGCGCGCTCGATCGACTTTCATTTCCTGGTACCGATCGAGGGGCTCGCTGTCGTCGGGCACGCGGGCACGCCGATCGCGGCCGACGGCGGCCATGTGTGGCGCGCGCCGTACGACCACACGGTGCTGGTGATGCCTTCCATGAAGCACCTGCGGCCCGGCAATACGATGGCGCGGCTCGGCCGCTACGAGGCGCGAACCTGACCGGCGCAGTCGGGATTGCCGTGCTGTAACGGCGCGCGTAACACGCAGTTCGCTTTTCCGATCGGGTTGACGGCCATCAAGCGTGCCCGCGCGCGCAGGAGCAGTCTCGGCTCCGAAGTTGAAGGATGCGCGCTACGCATCCTTCGCAGAAACCCTCGGAGGCGTGAATGATGGAAACCTTCTATGACGTGATGCGGCGGCAGGGCATCACGCGGCGCAGCTTCCTGAAGTTCTGCAGCCTGACCGCGGCCTCGCTCGGCATGGGTCCCGCGTACGCGCAGCAACTCGCCACCGCGCTGCAGACCCGGCCGCGGCTGCCGGTGATCTGGGTCGAGGGGCTGGAGTGCACGTGCTGCAGCGAATCGTTCATCCGCACTGCGCACCCGCTGGCCACGGACGTCGTGCTGTCGGCGATCTCGCTCGACTACCACATGACGCTGTCGGCGGCGGCCGGCGAGCAGTTGCGCGCCAACGCGCACGAGATCATGGAGAAGTACAAGGGCCAGTACATCCTCGCGATCGAGGGCAATCCGCCGCTCGGCGAGGACGGCATGTACTGCATCTACTACGGCCGTCCGTTCGTTGACGTGCTGAAGGAGTATGCGGCCAACGCCAAGGCGGTGATCGCGTGGGGCTCGTGCGCGTCGTGGGGCTGCGTGCAGGCCGCGAAGCCCAATCCGACCCGCGCCACGCCGATCGACAAGGTGATCCTGGACAAGCCGATCATCAAGGTGCCGGGCTGCCCGCCGATCGCCGAGGTGATGAGCGCGGTAGTGACGTACGTCACCGCGTTCGACCGGCTGCCGGCGCTCGACCGCCAGGGACGGCCGCAGATGTTCTACAGCCAGCGCATCCACGACAAGTGCTATCGCCGGCCGCACTTCGATGCCGGCCAGTTCGTCGAGAGCTGGGACG
>JAKORH010000335.1 GCA_029777935.1 Pseudomonadota bacterium | reverse complement strand
GCGCCCAGCCCGCGCATCATCATCTGCGTGCCGTGCGGCTCCACCCAGGTCGAGCGGCGCGCGATCAAGGAATCGGCCGAGGCGGCCGGTGCCTCGCAGGTGTTCCTGATCGAGGAGCCGATGGCCGCCGCGATCGGCGCCGGGCTGCCGGTGTCCGAGGCGTCGGGCTCGATGGTGGTCGACATCGGCGGCGGCACCACCGAGGTCGGCGTCATTTCGCTCGGCGGCATGGTGTACGCGGGCAGTGTGCGCGTGGGCGGCGACAAGTTCGACGAGTCGATCATCAACTACATCCGCCGCAATTACGGCATGCTGATCGGCGAGCCCACCGCCGAGTCGATCAAGAAGGAAATCGGCTCCGCCTTCCCCGGCTCCGAGGTCAAGGAGATGGAGGTCAAGGGCCGTAACCTTTCCGAGGGCATTCCGCGCAGCTTCACGATCTCCAGCAACGAGATCCTCGAGTCGCTGACCGATCCGCTGAACCAGATCGTGTCGGCGGTGAAGATCGCGCTCGAGCAGACACCGCCGGAACTCGGTGCCGACATCGCCGACCGCGGCATGATGCTGACCGGCGGCGGCGCGCTGCTGCGCGATCTGGACCGGCTGCTGATGGAGGAGACCGGCCTGCCGGTGCTGGTGGCCGAAGATCCGCTGACCTGCGTGGTGCGCGGCTGCGGCATCGCACTCGAGCGTATGGACAAGCTCGGCTCGATCTTCGCGCAGGGCTAGCGCGCGACGGGCGTCCGGCGTCGGGCGTCCCGCGCAAGCCTGGCCGACGTAAGGTCTCGCGCCCGACGCCCGACGCCAACGCCCGACGCCCTCATGGAACACGGCCCGCCGCCGCTCTTCAACCAGGGCGTCTCCGCCCGCGCGCGGCTGGCTTTCTTCTCCTTTCTCGCAATCGCGCTGATCATCGTCGATGCACGTGTGAAGGCGCTCGACACGATCCGTGTCGGCGTCGGCGTGGTGCTGTATCCGATCCAGCAGGTGCTGCTCGCGCCCGTGCGCGCGGCCGAGGCGATCGGAGAGTACTTCACCAGCGTGACGCGCCTGACGCGCGAGAACGAAGCGCTGAAGCGCCAGGCCACCGAGCGCGCCGCCGAACTGCAGCAGGCCAAGGCGCTCGAATCCGAGAATGCGCAGTTGCGCCGGCTGCTCGGCGCGCGCGAGAAGGTCAACCGTCCCGGCACGCTCGCGCAGGTGCTGTACGAGTCGCGCGATCGCTTTTCGCGCAAGCTTGTTCTCGACAAGGGCACCAGCGACGGCATTCGCGCCGGGCTAGCGGTGATCGACGAGCGCGGCGTGGTCGGCCAGATCACGCGCGCGTTTCCGCTGACGTCCGAGATGACGCTGATCACCGACAAGGATCAGTCGATCCCGATACAGATCGCGCGCAACGGGCTGCGGGGCGTGGCGTACGGCGGCGCCGACCCCGGCACGCTCGACCTGCGCTTCATGCCGGCCAACGCCGATGTCAAGCAGGGCGACATCGCGATGACCTCCGGCATCGACGCGGTCTTCCCGGCCGGGCTGCAGGTGGCGACCGTGACCAAGGTCGAACGCGCGGAGAACGACCAGTTCGCGCGCATCGTGATGACGCCGGCCGCCGGCGTGCAGAACTACACGTTCCTGCTGGTGCTTCCGGCCGATGTCGCGCCGGCGCGACCGGCGGACGAGGCGCGTCCCGAGCCGCGCAAGGGCGCGCGCAAGTGACGGGGTGCGCGCGGTGAACTGGCTCCGGCGCCTGCGCAGCGCGTTCGCGCTGCACCGTCCGCGCAATCCGGATCCGGTGGAACTGGTGTCGGCCGACGGCCTGAGCGTGGGCCGGGCGGTGTACCGGCCGTCGGTGCTGCTGCGGCCCGCCAATCCGGTCTTCATCTGGCTGTCGCTGCTCGCGGCGCTGGTGCTGAACCTGATGCCGTGGGGGCAGTCGCCGTTCGTGCCGGATTTCGTCGCCCTGGCGCTGGTGTTCTGGAACGTGCACCAGCCGCGCCGCGTCGGCATCGGCGCTGCCTTCGTATTCGGCCTGCTGATGGACGTGCACAACGGCGCCCTGTTCGGCGAGCACGCGCTCGCGTATACGCTGCTGTCGTACGGCGCCATCTCGCTGCACCGGCGCATCCTGTGGTTCCCGCTCGGCGCGCAGGCTCTGCACGTGTTCGGGCTGCTGCTGGTGGCGCAGTTCTCGTCGCTGCTGATCCGTCTGTGGGTCGGCGGCAGCTTCCCGGGGATGAGCTACTTCGCCGAAAGCCTGGTCGGCGCGCTGGTGTGGCCGATCGTCGCCTGGCTGCTGCTGGCGCCGCAGCGCCAGCCGCACGAGCGCGACGAGACGCGGCCGCTGTAGTTGTCCGTCCTGCTTCGGTGGCGCCTGTCAGCGCGCAACGGACAACGGATCGCGGATCAAATCACGCGCCATTTCATCGCGATCCACACCACCAGCACGATCAGGAACAGGATCACCGGCAGCACCGCGAGCGCCAGCCGAAGCTGGCGCTGCACCGCCAGCCGCTGGACCCGCAGCGACTCCTCGACGCGCGACTCCGAGCGGGCGAACTGCTCGCGCGCGAGCTTCAGGTGCTCGGCCTGTGCCTCGAGAGCCTGGCGCTGGTTGGCCTCGATCCGGCGCAGCAGGTCGAGCAATTCCTGGTCGTGCGTCATGCGCTACCCGGTGGGAACATGTGAACGGCCGAGAGTCGGCGCGGCCCGCCTGAACGATAATGCGTTCCTAGCGCAGGGAAGTACCGCATGACCGATCGTCCCGATGCCGCCATCGCCGACGCGACACCGCGGTGGCGCACCCGCGCCGCGATGAAGGCGCGCCGCTGAGCCTGCCGCAGCCCGCATGATCACCTTCCGCAATCCCGAGCACGAGATCTCGCAGTTCCGCACCCGCGTGGTGGCGGCCACGCTGTTCGTGCTGATCTGCTTCGGTACGCTGCTGGGCCGGTTCGCCTGGCTGCAGGTGATCAAGCACGCGGAGCTGTACGAGCAGGCGGAAGCCAATCGCATCGCGGTCGTGCCGGTTCAGGCCAACCGCGGGCTGATCCGCGACCGCAACGGCGTCATCATCGCGCGCAACTTTTCCGCCTACACGCTGGAGATCAATCCGCGCAAGGTCGAGGACGTCACTGCGGTGATCGACCAGCTCGCCGGCGTGATCGAGATCCAGCCGCGCGACCGGCGCCGCTTCAGGAAACTGCAGGAGGAACTGAAGGGCGCCGAGTCGATCCCGATCCGCACGCGGCTGACCGACGAGGAAGTCGCGAAGTTTGCCGCCAACCGCTACCGCCTGCCCGGAGTGGAGTTGCGCGCGCGGCTGTTCCGCCACTATCCGCTCGGCGAGGTCGGCGCGCACATGATCGGCTACATCGGCCGAATCTCGCAGGGAGACAGGGACCGTATCGAGAAGTTCGACGACGCCGACACCTACGCCGGCGCCGAGTACATCGGCAAGGTCGGCATCGAGCAGTCGTACCAGCGCGAGCTGCACGGCTCGCCGGGCGTCGAGCGCGTCGAGATCACCGCCGGCGGCCGCGCGGTGCGCACGCTCGACCGCTCGCCTTCGACGCCCGGTGACAACCTGACGCTGTCGATCGACATCAAGCTGCAGCAGATCGTCGAGCAGGCGTTCGGCGACCGGCGCGGCGCGCTGATCGCGATCGAGCCGGAGACCGGCGACGTGCTGGCGTTCGTGTCCAAGCCGAGCTTCGATCCGAACCTCTTCGTCGACGGCATCGATCCGAAGAACTGGGACGACCTGAACAACGATCCGGACAAGCCGCTGCTGAACCGCGCGCTGCGCGGCACCTATCCGATCGGCTCGACCTACAAGCCGTTCATGGCGCTGGCGGCGCTGGAGAACGGCAAGCGGCGGCCCGAGCAGGTCTACAACGACCCCGGCTACTTCGTGTTCGGCAACCGGCGCTTCCGCGACAGCAACAAGGTGCCGCTCGGGCCGGTCGACATGCACAAGGCGATCGTCAAGTCGAGCGACATCTACTTCTACATGGTGGCCAACGACCTGGGCGTGGACGCGATCCACGACTTCATGAAGCCGTGGGGTTTCGGGCAGATCACCGGCATCGACCTCGAGGGCGAGCAGACCGGCATCCTGCCGTCGCCGGCGTGGAAGGAGAAGCGCTTCAAGCAGAAGTGGTACCCGGGCGAGACGATCTCGATCGGAGTCGGACAGGGCTACAACGCATTCACGCTGCTGCAGCTCGCGCACGCCACCGCCACGCTCGCCAACGACGGCGTGGTGATGAAGCCGCACATCGTCAAGAGCATCGAGGATCCGAAGACCGGCGAGGTGCGGCTGACGGTGCCGAAGGAGAGCTACCGGATTCCGGTCAATCCCGAGTACCTGCGCTTCGTGCGCGAGGCGATGGTCGACGTGAACATCAGCGGCACCGGGCGGCAGGCGTTCCTGGGCGCGCCGTACAAGGTCGCCGGCAAGACCGGCACGGCGCAGGTGGTCGGCATCAAGCAGAACGAAAAGTACAACGCCAACCGCATCGACGAGCGCCACCGCGACCATTCGCTGTTCATCGCTTTCGCGCCGGCCGGCCCCGGCGAGAAGCCGAAGATCGCGCTCGCGCTGATCGTCGAGAACGGCGGCTGGGGCGCGATGGCCGCCGCGCCGATCGCGCGCCAGGCGATCGACTATTACCTGCTCGGCAAGGTCCCCAACGCACCGGCGCCGCTGAAGCCCGAAGGCGACGAAGAGCCGTCGGGAGAGTTGGTCGCGCAGGTGCACGGAGGTCCCCGTGAGCAGTGAGCGGCGCCGGTGCGTTCGTGGCACCTCACCGAAGGTGCAGCGCGGCACGCGCGCTGCACCGGCGCCGCTGAAGCCCGAAGGCGACGAAGAGCCGT
>JAKORH010000334.1 GCA_029777935.1 Pseudomonadota bacterium | reverse complement strand
TTCGTGTGTGCGACGGGCCCAATTGGCTTGCAGCGCTAGACGCGAGGAGCGCGGTTTGGTTCATCCAAATAAGCGACGAGCAACAACGCGATGCGAGCCACTGCGCAGGCGCTTTGCGCCTGCGCGCGTCCATACGCCCGATCGGGCCCGCAACGGCGTCCGCCGTTGCTCAGCGGCCCGTCCCTTCGGGTTGTCGCCAGAAAGCCCGGCTGCGGTGTTGCCCGGCTCGGCCGTAGGCCGGGCTACTGTCCTGCGCCGGGCGCCTTGCATCCGGGCTTTCTGGCGACAACGCATCGCACGAATTACTCACGGATAGGTTCTAGACCCAGCCACGGTGCGTTGAGCATTTCCGCGGTGCATAATGCACCCGGTCAGTGCATTCATGACGATCTTGGGCCGATTCGGTTCGCGTTCGGGTGCTGCTGAACGTTCTGCGCACGAGCGAGGTGCGTCGGGACGCCCGTTTGCGGCAGCACGGCACGCTTCCTGCTAATCATTGAAACCGATGCGCCGGCCCGATCCGGTGGCACGCGACCAGCTTTCATTCAGAGGAGAACACGCGATGGCGAGCGCCAAAGACGTCATGAAGATAATCGCGGACAACGAAGTGAAATTCGTTGACCTGCGCTTTACCGATTTCCGGGGCAAGGAACAGCACGTCTCCGTCCCCGCCAAGATGTTCGACGACGACAAGTTCGAGCACGGCCATGCGTTCGACGGCTCGTCGATCGCCGGCTGGAAGGGCATCGAGGCCTCCGACATGCTGCTGATGCCGGATCCGGGCACGGCGCGCATGGATCCGTTCCGCGAAGAGAACACGCTGATCCTGTCGTGCGACGTGATCGAGCCTTCGACCGGCAAGGGCTACGACCGCGATCCGCGCTCGCTCGCGCGCCGCGCCGAGGCGTACCTGAAGACCACGGGTCTGGGCGACACCGCCTACTTCGGCCCGGAGCCTGAATTCTTCATCTTCGACAGCGTGACGTGGAACGTCGACATGTCGGGCTGCTCCGTCAGGATCAAGTCGGAGGAGGCGCCGTGGTCGACCGGGATCGACTACGAAGCCGGCAACCTCGCACATCGCCCGCCGGTCAAGGGCGGCTACTTCCCGGTGCCGCCGATCGATTCGCTGCAGGACATCCGCTCCGAGATGTGCCTGCTGCTCGAGCAGCAGGGCGTCGAAGTCGAGGTGCACCACCACGAGGTGGCGGCGCCCGGCCAGTGCGAGATCGGCACCAAGTTCTCGACGCTGGTCAAGCGCGCCGACTGGATGCAGATCCTGAAGTACACGGTGTGGAACGTCGCCGCGAGCTACGGCAAGACGGCGACCTTCATGCCGAAGCCCGTGGTCGGCGACAACGGCTCCGGCATGCACGTGCACCAGTCCGTCTGGAAGGATGGCGTCAACCTGTTCGCGGGCAACGGCTACGCCGGGCTGTCCGATCTCGCGCTGTACTACATCGGCGGCATCATCAAGCACGCCAAGGCGCTGAACGGGTTCACCAACCCGGGCACCAACAGCTACAAGCGGCTGGTGCCGGGCTTCGAAGCGCCGATCAATCTCGCGTACTCGGCGCGCAACCGCTCGGCCGCCTGCCGCATCCCGTACGTGTCGAACCCGAAGGGCCGCCGCGTCGAGGTGCGCTTCCCGGATCCGACTGCCAATCCGTATCTCGCGTTCGCGGCGATGCTGATGGCGGGACTGGACGGCGTGCAGAACAAGATCCATCCGGGCGATCCGATGGACAAGAACCTGTACGACCTCGAACCGGAGGAGGCGGCCAAGGTTCCCCATCCGTGCGCGTCGCTCGACGAGGCGCTGGCGAACCTCGACAAGGATCGCGAGTTCCTGACTCGCGGCGGCGTGTTCGGCAACGACATGATCGATGCCTACATTGCGCTGAAGATGGAAGAAGTGCAGCGCTTCCGCATGACCACGCACCCGGTCGAGTTCGACATGTACTACTCGCTGTAGCGGTGGGGTCGCCCCGGCCTGGCGACGCACACGAGGGGCGGGCGACCGCCCCTTTGTGCTTGCACCTCATCCGATCTTCCGATGGAACATCACGCCTGCCTCCGCCCGATGGCCGCGGCCATGCTCGCGCGCCGACATCGCCCGGCGTACACTGCCGTGCGGATTTGCGCGTTATGGACTGATGGGCAACGCAAACGGAATCGGGCTGATGGTGTCAGCGGCGCTGCTAGCGGCGCTGCCGCGCGTGACCGTGGCGCAGGACATCTTCCTGTGCGTCGACGACCAGGGCCACCGGACATACCAGAACACGGGCAGCACGAAGGGCTGCAAGAAGGTCGACGTGCAGCCGATCCTCACGTTGCCGGGGCCACGCACGTCGCC
Organism: Pseudomonadota bacterium; assembly: GCA_029777935.1. The sequence continues at coordinate 14,431 of JAKORH010000334.1, read as the reverse complement.
GCGCGCCTCTGCGGCTTCAACGGAGCCGCGTCCGGCCAACTTCCCCCGCGTCGACAGCGACACGCAGCGCGCTCGCGACAGCGACCGCCGGCGGGTGCTGGAAGACGAATTGAAAGCGGAGGAAGATCGGCTCGCCAGGATGCGAGCGGAATACAACAACGGCGAGCCGGAGCGGCGCGGCGACGAGCGCAACTACGCGCTGTACCAGGAGCGCGTGCAGCGGCTGCAGGCCGACATCCAGCGCAGCGAGACCAACGTCGCATCGCTGAGGCGCGAGATCGCGCTGCTGCAGCGTCAGTAGCGCGCCGTCGTCCCGGCGAACGCCGGGACCCAATTTCCAGCGCTGCACATTGGGCCCCGGCCTGCGCCGGGGCGACGGGACTTGTCAACGGGTCACCACGATGACCTGGTTCGATCCCGATTTCACTGCCGCGCGGCTGACCGGCCGCTATCAGGGGCTCGACCTGCTGTCGACCGCAGTGCTCGTGTTCGACGACAGTGCGCGCGTGGTATTCGCCAACCAAGCCGCCGAGCAGTTGCTCGAAGCCTCGCGCAAGAACCTGATCGGACAGCCGGCTGGGCGGCTGTTCATCGAGGACGGACTGATCGATCGCCTGCTGGTGCAGGCGCGCGCCGACGATCTCGGCCAGCGGCGGCAGCTGATCGACCTCAGGCGCGTGCCGCGCGAGCCGCTGACGGTGCAGGCCACCGCCACCGCGCTGTATGCCGACGACACGCCGCTGCTGCTGGAACTGGCCGAGATCGAGCAGCAACTGCGAGTCAGCCGCGAGGAACGCCAGCTCGACCAAAGCGAGGCCAACCGGCAGATGCTGCGCAACCTCGCGCACGAGATCAAGAATCCGCTGGGCGGCATCCGCGGCGCGGCCCAGTTGCTGGAATCGGAACTCGGCTCGAACGAGCAGCGCGAGTACACGCGCGTGATCATCTCCGAGGCCGACCGCCTGCAGGCGCTGGTCGACCGGCTGCTCGCGCCGCATCGCGCGCCGCGCGTGATCGCGGACTTCAACGTGCACGAGGCGTGCGAGCGGGTGCGCGCGCTGATCCTGGCCGAGTTTCCGAAGGGGCTCGAGATCGTGCGCGACTACGACGCGTCGGCGCCCGACATCCGCGGCGACAGGGAGCAGCTTATCCAGGCGCTGCTGAACATCGTGCGCAACGCCGCGCAGGCACTCGAGCCACAGATCGCCGCCGGCTCGGCGCAGATCGTGCTGCGAACGCGCGTGGCGCGCCGCGTGACGATCGCGCGCCGGCACTGCCGGCTGGCACTGGACCTGCATGTGATCGACAACGGACCCGGTATCCCGGAGGAACTGCGCGAACGCATCTTCTTTCCGCTGGTGTCCGGCCGCGAGGGCGGCAGCGGTCTGGGTCTGACGCTGGCGCAGACCTTCGTGCAGCAGAACGAAGGGATGATCGAGTTCGATTCGCGCCCCGGGCGCACCGATTTCCGCATCCTATTGCCGCTCGCATGAAACCGATCTGGATCGTCGACGATGACCGCTCCATCCGCTGGGTGCTGGAGAAGGCGCTCGGCCGCGAGAACATTCCGTGCCGCTCCTTCGGCGGCGCGCAGGAAGTGCTGAGCGAGCTGGAGCACGACAGCCCGCAGGTGCTGGTGTCCGACATCCGCATGCCGGGACTGAACGGCATCGAGCTGCTGCGTTCGGTCAAGCGCAAGCATCCGGGGCTGCCGGTGATCATCATGACCGCGTTCTCCGATCTCGAGAGCGCGGTGTCGGCATTCCAGGGCGGCGCGTTCGAGTATCTGCCGAAGCCGTTCGATGTCGACAAGGCCGTCGAACTGATCCGCCGCGCCGTCGACGAGAGCCTGCGCGAAGAAGCCGGCGAAGAAGCGCCGCTGGCCACGCCCGAGATCCTCGGCCAGGCGCCGGCGATGCAGGAGGTGTTCCGCGCGATCGGGCGGCTGGCGCAATCCAATGTCACCGTGCTGATCACCGGCGAATCGGGCAGTGGCAAGGAAGTCGTCGCACGCGCGCTGCACAACCACAGCGCGCGCAGCAAGGCGCCTTTCATCGCACTGAACATGGCGGCGATTCCGCGCGACCTGCTCGAAAGCGAGCTGTTCGGCCACGAGCGCGGTGCCTTCACCGGCGCGCAGGCGCTGCGCAAGGGGCGCTTCGAGCAGGCCGAAGGCGGGACGCTCTTCCTCGACGAGATCGGCGACATGCCGGCCGAGCTGCAGACGCGGCTGCTGCGCGTGCTGTCCGACGGCTTCTACTACCGCGTCGGCGGCCACGAACCGATCAAGGCCGACGTGCGCGTGATCGCCGCCACGCACCAGAATCTCGAGGAATGCGTGCGGCAGGGCAGGTTCCGCGAGGACCTGTATCACCGCCTGAACGTGATTCGGCTGCGGCTGCCGCCGCTGCGCGAGCGGCGCGAGGATATCCCGCTGCTGGCGAAGCACTTCCTGGCCAGGAGCGCACAGGAGCTCGGCGTCGAGCCGAAGCGCCTGTCGCCCGAGGCGCTGAAGTTCATCGCGCAACTGAACTTCCCCGGCAACGTGCGCCAGCTCGAGAACCTGTGCCACTGGCTGACGGTGCTCGCACCGGCGCAGGTGGTGAAGGTCGAGGATCTGCCGCTCGAAGTGAGGGAGGAGCCGGCGGCGCGCGAAGCCGCAGCTGTCGGCGATAACCGGCCAGCGCCCGCAGCGGTGCCCGCGCCGGCTGCGGCCGACTGGACCACGCTGCTCGCGGCGGAAGTCGAGCGGCGCCTGCGCTCGCAGCAGTCCGGCGTGATGGGCGCTCTGGGGCGCGAGTTCGAATCCACGGTGATTCGCACCGCGCTGCGGCTGACGCACGGCCGCCGGATCGAAGCGGCGAACCGGCTCGGCGTCGGCCGCAACACGATCACGCGCAAGATCCAGGAGCTGGGCCTGGAGGAGTAGCTCGTCGCCCCGGCCTTCGCCGGGGCGACGCCGCGCGGTCGCCGCGCCCGTCGGGCACGACTGCAATTCGTCGCCGCATTTCGCGGTTCGTCGCAAGGCGCAGGCGGCCGCCGCCCATGCGCCGATAATCGCGCCCGCACAAGAATCGATACAACGAGGGGGTTCGATGTCCATGCGACGCAGGTGGTTGCTGATCGGCGCAGCACTGCTGATCGCGGGCGGCGGCACCGCGGCCTTGGCGCTGAAGTCAGGCAAGCTCGGCCAGCCGGCGGCAAAGGAAGTGCCGCCGCTCGCGTTCACCGCGCGCGACGTGGTGCAGGTCGCGCCGCGCCGGCTCGCGGTCAAGCTCGCGTTCCCGGGCAACGTGCAGGCGCTGTCGCAGGCGACCGTGCGTTCGAAGCTGTCGGCCGAGGTCAAGCGCGTGCTGGTGCGCGAGGGCGACCGCGTCGCCGCCGGGCAGATCGTCGCCGAATTCGACACCGCGCAGTTGCGCGCGCAGCTCGCCGAGCGCGTGGCGGCGCTCGAATCGACGCGCGCCCAGCTCGCGCAGTCGGAGCGCACGCGCGAGGCCAACGCGCAGCTCATCCGGCAGAACTTTATCTCGCAGAACGCGATGGACACCGCTGACGCCGCGTACCGCGCGCAGGCGGCGGCGGTCGAGGTCGCACAGGCGCAACTGGCGCAGGTGCAACTGCAGTTCGGCGACGCGGTCGTGCGCGCGCCGATCGCAGGCGAGGTCGCCAAGCGACACGTGCAACCGGGCGAGAAGGTCGCATTCGACGCGCCGCTGCTGACGATCGTGGATCTGGCCGAACTCGAAGTGCAGGCGCAGGCGCCGGTGTCGGACGTGGCGCAGGTCGCGCAGGGCGCGCCGGTCGACATCGAGATCGAGGGGCTGGCAGGCCGGCGCTTCGCGGCGCGCGTCGACCGCATCAATCCGGCGGCCGAGGCGGGCTCGCGCACGCTCAGCCTGTACGTGCGGCTGCCGAACGTGCGCAACGAGACCGGCTGGCTGCTGCGCGCCGGAATGTTCGCGCGCGTGAACATGCAGGTCGGCACTGAAGGCGAAGTGCCGGCGCTGCCGCTGTCGGCGATCCGCGCCGAGGGCGGCCAGCCGGGCGTGTGGATCATCGCCGACGGCAAGCTCGTCAGGCGCGCGGTGCAGCTCGGCCGTCGCGACGAGCGCGCGCAACTGGTCGAGATCACGGGCGGGATCGCACCGTCCGATCGCGTGCTGGCGACCCGCTTCGACAATCTGCGCGAAGGGCTCGCCGCCCGCATCGTCAACGGCCCGCCCGACTCGAAGGTCGCCGACAAGGACGCGCCGCGCGTTTCCGTTTCGAACCCCGTGTCGAACTGATCGCCGCCGCGAGCTCCTGCCATGTGGATGACGCGCGTCGCGATCCATCACCCGGTATTCGCGACCATGGTGATGGTCGCGCTGACCGTGCTGGGACTGTTCTCTTACGCGCGGCTCGGGGTCGAACCGATGCCCGACATCAGCCCGCCGGGCGTGCAGATCTGGATCAACTACCCGGGCGCGTCGCCCGAGCAGGTCGAGAACGACCTGGCCAAGCCGGTCGAGACGGCGGTCAATACGGTCGCGGGAGTGAAGCGCATCCTGTCGCGCTCGGACGAGGGTCGCTCGCTGACGTGGGTCGAGTTCCGGCTCGACGTCGACCTCACGCGCGCGATGCAGGAGGTGCGCGACAAGCTGGCGCAGATCCGCGCCGGCTTCCCGCGCGACGCCAAGGACCCGATCGTCACGCGCGCGCAGACCGAGAACGACCAGCCGGTCGCGTCGTTCGCGCTGCTCGGCAAGGAGCGCAGCCAGCGCGAGTTGACGCTGATCGCCGAGCAGGTGGTGCAGAAGGGCTTCGAGCGCATCAACGGCGTGGGGCGCGTCGACCTCGGCGGCACCGTCACGCGGCAGATCCAGGCGCGCGTGGATCCGGCGAGGCTGACCGCGCTCGGGCTGACGGTCGATCAGGTCGTGCAGGCGCTGCGCAGCGCGAACGTCAGCGTGCCGGTGGGGACCATCTCGAACCCGACCTCGGAGGAAATCGTCCGTGTCGACGGGCGGCTCGCGACGCCGGCGGATTTCAACCAGGTCATCGTCGCGCGCAGAGCCGGCGTGCCGATCCTGCTGGCGCAGGTGGCGCAGGTCGTCGACGGCGAGGCCGAGCGGCAGTCGCTGACGCGCATCGACGGCCGGCCCGCGATCGGCGTGTGGGTGTTCAAGGCGCAGGACGCCAACATCGTCCAGGTCGGCCGGCAACTGAAGGAGGCGGCCGACGACATCCGCAAGCAGTTGCCGTCCGGGGTCGAGCTGAAGTTCATGTGGGCGATGGCCGACTTCGTCGAACACTCGGTCGACAACGTCAAGCACACGATCCTCGAGGGCGCGGCGCTCACCGTGCTGATCGTGTTCCTGTTCCTGGGCTCGTGGCGCAGCACGGTGATCACCGGGCTGACCCTGCCGATCGCGGTCGTCGCGAGCTTCATCGCGCTGTATGCGCTCGGCTTCACGCTCAACTACATGACGCTGATGGCGCTGTCGCTGACCATCGGCCTGCTGATCGACGATGCGATCGTCGTGCGCGAGAACATCGTGCGCCACATCCGTATGGGCAAGGACCATTACGCCGCCGCGCGCGAAGGCACCGACGAGATCGGGCTGGCGGTGCTGGCGACCACGTTCTCGATCGTCGCGGTGTTCGTGCCGATCGCGTTCATGAGCGGCATCGTCGGCAAGTTCTTCTACCCATTCGGCATGACGGTCGTGGTCGCGGTGCTGGTGTCGCTGTTCGTCAGCTTCACGCTCGACCCGATGCTGTCCGCGGTGTGGCGCGATCCGCCGCAGGGCGCGAAAGGCCTGCGCGGGATCGGCCCGCTGCTGCGCCGGTTCGACGACTGGGTCGAGTCGTGGCACCGGATCTACGACCGGCTGCTGCGCGCCGCGCTCGAACGGCGCAAGACCACGCTGGCGATCGCGACCGCGAGCTTCCTGCTCAGCCTGCCGATCGCCGCCCTGGTCGGCGGAGAGCTGATGCCCGACGCGGACCAGAGCTTCACCAGCGTGTCGCTGACGCTGCCGGTGGGCTCGAGCCTCGAGTACGCCGACGAGCGCGTCAAGCGCGTCGAGGCCGTGCTGCGCGAGTTTCCGGAAATCGAATCGGTCGACACCTCGATCGGCACCGACGGCGCACACAACACGGGCCGCATCAACCTGAAGCTGGTGCCGAGGGCCGAGCGCAGGCGGTCGCAGAAGCAGATCGAGGAAGCGATCCGCAAGCGCGTCGCCGGCATCCCCGGCGTGCAGCTCACGGTCGGCTTCCAGGGCGCGATCTACGTCGCGCTGCTCGGCAACAACGACGCCGAGATGCGGCGCGTGATGGCCGACTTCAGGAACAAGGTCGCGCAGATCCGCGGCGTGACCGACATCGACGTGTCGATCAAGGACGGCACGCCGGCGCTGTCGGTGCGACTGAAGCCGGAGCTCGCGGCCGAGTACGGCATCACGCACGCGCAGCTCGGCGCCACGCTGCGCGCGCTGGTCGGCGGCGAGAACTCCGGCTACTGGCTGGCCCCCGACGGGCAGAACTACGAAGTGATCACGCAACTGCCGCGCGCGAACAGGACGATCACCGACGACATCGCCAACCTGAATATCGCCACCGGCCGCATGCTGGCCGACGGCCAGCCCGAGGTGGTGCCGCTGCGCGCGATCGCGACACTGGCGCGCACGATCAACCCGGACAACATCCGCCGCCAGGACCTGCAGCGAAGAGTCGCCTTGTTCGCCAACGTCGAGGGGCGGCCGGCCGGCGATGCCGGCAAGGAGGTGCAGGAGCTGGTCAAGTCGTACGAGCTGCCGCCGGGGCTGCGCTTCGACGTCGGCGGCCAGATCCGCGACCAGCAGGAAGTGAGCGCCGCGATCGTCGGCGCGCTCGCGCTCGCGGTCATCTTCATCTACATCGTGCTGGCATCGCAATTCGGCAGCTTCATCCAGCCGGTCGCCATCATGGCGTCGCTGCCGCTGTCGATCGTCGGCGTGATGCTGGCGCTGCTCGCCACGCACACGACGCTGAACATCTTCTCGATGATCGGTGTCGTGTTCCTGATGGGGCTGGTCACGAAGAACGCGATCCTGCTGGTCGACTTCGCCAACCAGGGGCAGAGGAAGGGAATGAACCAGCTCGACGCGCTGCTCGATGCCGGGCAGACGCGGCTGCGGCCCATCCTGATGACCACCGCCGCGATGATCTTCGGCATGCTGCCGCTCGCGCTCGGGCTGGGCGAGGGCGCCGAACAGCAGGCGCCGATGGGCCGCGCGATCATCGGCGGCGTGATCACCTCCACGCTTCTGACGCTGGTCGTGGTGCCGGTGATCTACTCGTACCTCGACAGTTGGGAGAAGCGCTGGTTCAAGCGCGGCGCACCGGCGGGCGGCGCTACTGCGCTCACCCGTCAGCCGGCGGAGCTGGAGCGCTGAACCGATCCAGCACGACCTTCACAGGCTCTGCACGAACTCGACCATGCGCCGGCGCAGGGCCGCGTCGGGCAGCCGGCCGCGCATCGCGCCGAGGTTGTCGGCCATGTGTGCCGGGTCGGACGTGCCGGGAATCACCGCGGTCACGCGCGTGTCCCCGAGCAGCCACTTGAGGAAGAAATGCGCCCAGCTATGGGCATCGAACTCCTTCGCCCAGTCGGGCAGCGGCCGGCCGCGCACCGCGCGGAACAGGCGCGAGCGCCCGAACGGCAGTGCGGTGAGCACGGCGGCGCCTGACTCCGCGGCCGCCGGCAGCACGCGCTCCTCGGCGACCCGGTTGTCGATCGAGTAATCGATCTGCACGAAGTCGGGCTTCTCGCGCCTGAGAACCGCTTCCACCGCCGGAAAGTCGCGGTGATAGGTCGACGTGATGCCGACATAGCGGCACGTTCCTTGCGACTTCCAGTCGCGGAACTGTGCCAGCGACTGGTTGCGGTCGCTGACGTTGTGGAGTTGCAGCAGATCGGCGCGCTCCGTGCGCAATCGTGTCAGAGAACGCTTCAGCTCCGCCGCGTCCGGTGCTTCGAGCTTGGTGGCGAGAAACGTCTTCGAGCGCAGGCCGTGCGACAGCAGGTCACCGACCACTTCCTCGGCGCTGCCGTAGGATGACGCGGTGTCGATCAGCGTGCCGCCGCCGTCAATCAGCGTCTGCACGACCTGCCCCAGCCGCGCGCGCGCCGCCGCGTCGCTGCCCACGTCGAACACGATTGCGGTCCCCACCCCCACGGCAGGCAACTTCTCGCCGCTCGAGGGGATCGGGCGCAGGACCAGGCTCGTCGCCCCTGCCTGCGCGAACGCGCGTGACGGAAGCTGAGTCGCGCCGGCGAGAGCGAGCAGTGCGAGCAAGCGGCGGCGTCGCAGTCTGTGGCTGTCGTTCATGCCATCCTCCGTTCGGATTCGGTTGTCGTCGCCTGCGCCGCGCGGCGCTCCTGCTGGCGGCCGAGCGCGCTCGACAGCAGCGCCCAGCCGAGCGCGATTGGAATCGCGCAGGCGGAGATCGCGGCGAGCTTCAGCCCCAGCGCCTGCAGGCTTTCGAACACCCAGCCGTACAGCGCGTCCGAGCCGCGGAACACCACCACGTCGATCAGGTTCTTCGCCTTGTACTTCTCCTCGCGCGACACCACCGTGTAGAACACCTGCCGTGCCGGATTGGCGAGCGCGAAGTTCATCGACCGCTGCAGCACCTGTACCGCGACCACGACCGCGAGCTGCGGCGCCAGCGCGAGCAGCGCGAAGCCGCCGACATACAGCGCCGGCAACGTCGCCGCCGCCGGCCCGACGCCGAAGCGCGCGATGAGCTTGCCGGTCGCGAACAGTTGCGTGACGAGCGTCAGCACGCTCACCGCCAGATCGATGCCGGCGAACAGCCGCGTCTGCTCGGCGCGGTCGTGGATCGTCGCCGCGACGATGTTGGCCTGCTCGAAATACAGGAACGTGCCGCCGAACGAAAGCAGGCTGACCCACAGCGCGATGCCGAGCAGGTAGGGCGAGCGGGCGACCTCGGTCAGCCCCGCGAATGCGCCGCCGCCGACGCGCTCGGCGGCCACTGCAGTCGCGCTCGCGGCGAACGGCAGAACACGCGCCTGCGCCGACGTCGCGCGCTCGAGTCGATGCACGCACACGACAGCCAGCTCGAGCAGCAGCGCCGCGGCCAGCAGCAGGTTGACCGGTCCGAGCGGCTTGGCCAGCACGATGGTCATCACGGGGCCGAGCAGCGCGCCGGCGGTGCCGCCGGCGCCGATGAAGCCGAACAGCCGCTTGCCCTGCGCGCTCGTGAAGACGTCGGCCATCAGCGACCAGAACACCGCGACCGCGAACAGGTTGAACACGCTGACCCACACGAAGAACGTGCGCGCCACCGCGACTGGAAACGTGTCCACCGTCAGCAGCAGCCAGAACAGCAGCAGGTTGGCGGCGAAGAAGTGGTAGACGATCGGAACGAAGCGGATGCGCGGCAGCCGCGCGACCAGCGCGCCGTACACCGGCTGCAGCGCGAGCAGCGCGACGAAGGTCGCCGTGAACAGCCACGGCAGGTTGCGCACTCCGCCGGCCAGCCCCATCTGGTCGCGCAACGGGCGCAGCACGTAATAGCCCGCCAGCAGCGCGAAGAAGTAGGCGAACGACCACAGCAGCGCGCCGAGTTCCTGCGGCGTGACCGGCACGGCGCGCGCGACCGCGCGATACGCGAGCGACGCGCGATCGGCCACGGATCAGGGCAGCGACAGGATGCGCTTCAGTTCGGGCGCGCTCACCTGCTGCCCATAGCCGCGCTCGCCCATCGCGAATTCACTCGCCTTTGCGAGTCCACCGACCACGACCGGATCGAAGCCCGCGTCGCTCACGAGCTCGGCCGCAACCTTCAGCGCGCCCGCATCGTCGCCCGCGATCGGAATCGCCTGCCGGGGCGGCGGGCGATTGGCCTCGCGCGCGAGCACGCCCGAGCCCAGCGTGTTGAACGCGCGCACCAGCCGCGTGCCGGGCAGATACTTCTGCGAAGTGATGCCAACGCCGCTCGCCTTGGCTTCGTCGGCGATCTCGCCATCGCGGCGCGCGATCGCGTTGCACGCGTCGAGCACGACCTTGCCTTTGAGCAGCGGCGCCAGGTCGCGGCCGAGTTGCGGCAGCGCGCCGTACGGCACCGCGACCAGGATCGCTTCGCCGAACTCCGCTGCTTCCTGCGGCGTGCCCGCGCGCGCCAGCGGCCCGAGTCCGGCGACGAGATCCTTCAGTTGATCAGGATGCCGCGACGAGAACAGCACCGGATGACCGGCCTTGACCCACAGCGAGCCGATCGTGCCGCCGAGGCGGCCGGAGCCGATCACGCCGATCTTCATCTTCGACGCGCTGGCCGGCTGCGAGAACGCGGCCGGCATCCGGCCGAGCAGCATCGTTCCAGCGGCCGCGCTCAGCAGCCGGCGGCGCGCTGCGCCGAGTGAGTGAATCTTCTTCATTGCGGCCCCCTGTGCGAGTGGGTCTGACTCCGTGGCCGGGCCGGGGTTCGGCGGCCTGGCTGCTTCGGGTGAATCGGACGTCGCGCCGCCCCGTTCGTCGAGACGGCACGCCGCGCGCTGGAACCACGTATGGGCTTTCCGTAGGAGGGTACCTGATTGCGACGGTCAACGAGCGCGCGCAGGATTTTTGCGCCACCCCTCTCCGGTTGCGGCCGGCGTGGGGCGCGCCCGTACGCATCGACACAACCACCAAACCCGGAGACAACACGATGCAAGACCCGAAACATCCCGCCGCGGCGGACGCCGACGGCGCAAGGTCCGCTGCAGCGAAAGAGCCATCGCGTCGGCGCGTCTTCAAGAGCGCGGCCGCGGCCGCGGTCGGATTGGCGGCGACCGCGCCGGGCCCGTTCATCCGCACCGCGGCCGCGGCGACGACGACGTGGAAGGTGCAGACCTCATGGCCGGCGGGCGTCGGCCTGAAGACATTCAAGGACTGGTGCGCGACCGTCAAGGAGAAGACCGGCGGCGAGCTCGAGTTCAAGCCGTTCGCGGCCAAGGAAGTCGTCGGCGATTTCGAGCTGCTCGACGGCGTGAAGAACGGCGTGCTGGAGGCGATGAACTCCTTCACGCTGTACTGGGCGGGCAAGGTTCCGGCGACCGCGTTCCTCAGTTCGTACCTGATGGGGTTGCGCTATCCGCACGAGTGGGACGTGTTCTTCTACAGCAAGGGCGGGCTGCAGGCCGCGCGCGACATCTTCGCCAAGCAGGGCCTGTACTACGTGAACCGGATCCACCACGGCCCCAACATCATCCACTCGAAGAAGCCGATCCGCACCATCGAGGACTTCAACGGGCTGAAGCTGCGCGTGCCCGGCGGCATGATCGCGGAAGGCTTCGCGTCGATCGGTGCGCGCACCACGCTGCTTCCGGGCGGCGAGGTCTTCTCCGCGCTGGAGAAGGGCACCGTCGACGCCGCCGACTACACGGGGCCGGCGGTGAACTGGGACCTCGGCTTCCAGCAGGTGACCAAGTACATCTGGATGGGGCCGCCGGGACTGGAGTCGATCTACCAGCCGGTCGACCTGATGGACTTCGTCGTCAAGATGGACGTGTGGAACAAGCTGTCGCCGAAGATGAAGCAGTGGCTCGACGACGAGATCCAAGTCTACTCCGACACCCATCACGCGGCGATCCAGCGCGCCGACATGGAGGCGTGGGGCAAGTTCGCGAAAGCGGGCGTGCAGATCAACCGGCTGCCGGCCGAAGACCTGCCGAAGTTCCAGAAGGCTGCCGTGCCGATCTGGTTCAAGTGGGCCAACAAGGACAAGGACGCCGCGCGCCTGTTCAAGCTGCAGCTCGAGGTGATGGAGAGCCCGACCTTCGGCTACGTCACGCCGGACATGTACAAGGGCCAGAAGCTCGACGTGTAGCGGCCGCGTTCCCGTAACGCGGCCGGCCATCAGACGGCCATGCGGATGCGGGCGCTCGATGCAGCGCCCGCATCATTTGTCTTGCCCTGCCTCCCGAGACCTCGATGCCCGCACTGACCTTCGTGATGCCGCACTGGCTCTACTGGGCCGGTCTGGTGATCTTTCCGCTGCTCGCGATGTACCTGGTGCGGCGCGAGCGCCGGCGCGGTACGCCGGCCGAGCCGACGCTGTTCGGCGCCTATCTGTTCTGGCTCACCGCCGGCTATGCGGGGCTGCACCGCCTGTACCTGAAGAGCGCGTGGGGCATCGTGTTCCTGCCGTTCTTCATCGGCATCCTGTACTGCAACGCGCAGATCCGCGACGTGCGCGAGGACGTGTCGCGCACGTTCGCCGCGCTCGAGCAGGCGCAGACCGAAGCCAAGCGCGCCAAGCCGGAGGACGAGGCGCGCGCGAGCGCCGAGGAGCGCGCCGCCTACGCGCAGGCGCAGCAGGAACTGAAGGGCGCCGACGTCGCGTACCGCGCCGCGGCCGGCGTGCAGCAGCACTGGATCGACATCACGCGCGTGATCGCGGCCGCGCTCGCGGTGCTGCTGCTGATCGACGCCGCGCTGATCCCGGGCGTCGTGCACAAGCGCCGTGCCACGACCGCCGCCTTGGCGCCGCCGCCGGCGCTGCCCGAGATCCACGAGGCCGGCACCGGCGAGGATCCGACCACCGGCGTGCACACGCGCATCACCGACGCGGTCGAGGCGGTCAACGTGCGCGTCGGCGAGTTCGTCGCCTACTGGGGCGTGATCGCCGTGTTCGTCTATTACTACGAGGTGTTCGCGCGCTTCATCTTCAATTCGCCGACCAACTGGGTGCACGAAAGCATGTTCCTGATGTTCGGCATGCAGTACATGCTGTCGGGCGCCTACGCGTACCGCGAGGACCAGCACGTGCGCGTCGACGTGATCTACACCCGCTTTTCACCGCGCGGCAAGGCGATCGCCGACATCGTCTCCTCCGTGTTCTTCTTCATCTTCACGCTGACGATGCTGTACACGGGCGGGCGCTTTGCACTCGATGCGATCAACAACAGCGAGACCTCGTTCACCGAATGGGGCATCCAGTACTGGCCGGTCAAGCTCGCGATTCCGATCGGCGCGGCGCTGATCGTGCTGCAGGGCCTGTCGAAGCTGGTCCGCGACGTGCTGTTCGTCGTACGCAAGGGAGCGTGAGCGTGGGACTCGAAATCGGCATCGAATGGCTGTCGCTGCTGCTGTTCGGCTCGCTCGGGCTGCTGCTGATGCTCGGGCTGCCGATGGCGTTCTGCACCGGCAGCCTCGCGACCATCTTCCTGTTCGTGTTCGGCACGCCGGCGGTGCTCAACATGATGCCGTCGCGCATCTTTCCGTTCATGACCGACTACCAGCTCTCGGCGGTGCCGCTGTTCATCTTCATGGCGGCGGTGCTGGAGAAGGCCGGCATCATCGAGGAGCTGTTCGACGTCATCTACAAGTGGCTGGGGGCGCTGAAGGGCGGGCTGGCGTCGGCGACCGTGCTCGCCTGCACGGTACTGGCGGCGATGGTCGGCGTGGTCGGCGCCACCGAGGTGACGATGGGCATGATCGCGCTGCCGGCCATGCTCCGCCGCAACTACGACGCCAAGCTCGCGTGCGGCTCGCTGCTCGCGGGAGGGACGCTCGGCATCCTGATTCCGCCGTCGGTGATGGCGATCGTCTACGCGGTGGTGGCGCAGCAGTCGCTCGGCGAACTGCTGATCGGTTCGGTGTTCCCTGGGCTGCTGCTGTCGGGCATGTACATCGTCTACATCACGATCCGCTGCTACATCAACCCCGCGCTCGGCCCGGCGCTGCTGCCGGAAGAGCGCGTCGGCCTGCGCGAGAAGCTGCGCCTGCTGCGCAACACGATCTCTCCGGTGCTGCTGATCCTGCTCGTGCTGGGCGTGATCTTCTTCGGCGTGGCCACGCCGGTGGAGGCCGCCGGCATCGGCACCTTCGGCGCGCTGGCGGTGTGCGCGGCGCACGGACGGCTGAACTGGACCACGATCCACGAGGCATCGATCGCTACGCTGAAGGCCACCGCGATGGTGATGTGGATCTTCTTCGGCGCGACGATGTTCGTCGGCTTCTTCATCGTGAAGGGCGGGCAGACGTTCGTGGCCGATTCGATCATCGGCACCGGGCTGCCGCCGTACGGGATCCTGCTGCTGATGATGGTCGTGCTGTTCGTGCTCGGCATGTTCCTCGACTGGGTCGGCATCCTGCTGCTGACGGTGCCGATCTTCGTGCCGATCCTGGAGAAGCTCACTTTCGACGGCGTGTTCGGCATTGCCGGCGTGAAGGCTGACGACATCTCGCTGTGGTACGGCGTCATCTTCATCGTCAACATGCAGATGGCGTTCCTCAGTCCGCCGTTCGGCTACTCGCTGTTCTACCTGAAGAGCGTGGCTCCGCCGCAGATCAGCATGGCAACGATCTTCCGCGCCGCGATGCCGTTCATCGCGCTTCAGGCGGTTGGCAACCTGCTGTGCATCATCTTCCCGCAGATCATCCTGTGGCTGCCC
>JAKORH010000038.1 GCA_029777935.1 Pseudomonadota bacterium | reverse complement strand
CTACGCCGGCACGCACATCAACATCGTCGACACGCCGGGGCACGCGGATTTCGGCGGCGAGGTCGAGCGCGTGTTGTCGATGGTCGACGGCGTGCTGCTGCTGGTCGACGCGGTGGAGGGACCGATGCCGCAGACGCGCTTCGTCACGCGCAAGGCGCTCGCGCAGGGGCTGAAGCCGATCGTCGTCGTCAACAAGATCGACCGTCCCGGCGCACGGCCCGACTATGTCGTCAACGCGACCTTCGACCTGTTCGACAAGCTCGGCGCGACCGAAGAGCAGCTCGACTTCCCGGTGATCTACGCCTCGGCTCTGGGCGGCTACGCGGGCACGCGCCCGGACGTGCGCGGCGGCGACATGCGGGCGCTGTTCGACGCGATTCTCGAATACGTGCCGGTGCGCGACGACGATCCGCTCGGGCCGCTGCAACTGCAGATCTGCTCGCTCGACTACTCCAGCTATGTCGGCAAGATCGGGATAGGCCGCATCAAGCGCGGTCGCCTCCGTTCCGGGCAGGAGGTCGTCGTGCTGAACGGCCCGGACTCCGCGCCGATCAAGGGGCGCGTGAACCAGGTGCTGAAGTTCAAGGGACTGGAACGCGAACTGGTCGAGGCTGCGCAGGCCGGCGATATCGTGCTGATCAACGGCATCGACGAACTCGGCATCGGCTCGACTCTGTGCCCGGTCGACGCGCCGGATGCGCTGCCGCTGCTGCGCGTGGACGAGCCGACGCTGATGATGAACTTCTGCGTCAACACCTCGCCGCTGGCCGGCCGCGAGGGCAAGTACGTCACCAGCCGGCAACTGCGCGAGCGGCTCGACCGGGAGCTGAAGTCCAACGTCGCGATGCGGATGAAGGAAACCGCCGACGAGACGGTGTTCGAGGTCGCCGGCCGCGGCGAACTGCACCTGACGATCCTGATCGAGAACATGCGGCGCGAGGGTTACGAGCTGGCGGTGTCGCGCCCGCGGGTGCTGCTGAAGGACATCGACGGCATCAAGCATGAGCCGTACGAGCTGCTGACGGTGGACATCGAGGAGCAGCACCAGGGCGCGGTGATGGAGGAGCTCGGCCGCCGCAAGGGTGACCTGCAGGACATGCAGCCCGATGGCCGCGGCCGCGTGCGGCTGGAGTACCGGATCCCGGCGCGCGGGCTGATCGGCTTCCAGGGCGAGTTCCTGACGCTGACGCGCGGCACCGGTCTCATGAGCCACATCTTCGACGACTATGCACCGGTCAAGCCCGGCGACGTCGGTCAGCGTCGCAACGGCGTGCTGGTCAGTCAGGACGACGGCGAGGCAGTGGCGTACGCGCTGTGGAAGCTGCAGGAGCGCGGCCGCATGTTCGTCAGCCCCGGCGACAAGCTGTACGAGGGCATGGTGATCGGCATCCACTCGCGCGACAACGACCTCGTGGTCAACCCGATCCGCGAGAAAAAGTTGACCAACGTCCGCGCCGCCGGCAAGGACGAGCACATCGACCTCGTGCCGCCGATCCGGCTCACGCTCGAATACGCGGTCGAGTTCATCGCCGACGACGAGCTGGTCGAAGTCACGCCGCACAGCATCCGGCTGCGCAAGCGGTATCTGAAGGAGCACGAGCGCAAGCGCGCCGAGCGCGATGTCGCGTGAGCAGAAGAATGGATTAACCACAGGGGCACAGAGGCACAGAGAAGTTCGTTCCGCATTTCTCTGTGTCTCTGTGCCTCTGTGGTGAACATCGCCTTTACCGCCGCTGATGAAGACCGAACCCGACCGCCGAGCCCACCGCCGCGCGCTGGCGCTGATGATCCTGGTGCCGACGCTGTGGTCGGCCGCCGGCGTCGTCACGCGGCACCTGACTCCGGAACTGCAGGCGCAGGGCCGCTACGAGATCACGTTCTGGCGCAGCCTCTTCGCGGCGCTCACGGTCGGCGCGGCGCTGCAGTTCCTGCGGCGGGAAGGCTTCCGCACCTCGTTCGCCACCGGCATCCCGGGCCTCGTTTCCGGCGCAATGTGGGCGGTCATGTTCAGCGCGTTCATGCTGGCGCTGACGTTGACGACCACCGCCAACACGCTGCTGGTGCTGAGCCTGGCTCCGCTGGTGACCGCGATCCTGGCGCGGCTGGTGCTGCGCGTGCGGATTGCCGCGCGGACCTGGATCGCGATCGTCGTCGCCATGGCGGGCATGGCGTGGATGTTCTCGCAGGACGCGGGCGGCGGGCCGACCGGCAATCACCTGCTGGGCATGCTGATCGCGTTCTCCGTGCCGCTCGCCTCGGCGATCAATCTCGTCACGCTGCAGAAGACGCGCGCGCAGGTCGACCTCGTGCCGTCGGTGCTGCTGGGCGGCGCGTTCTCCGCGCTGCTGATGCTGCCGCTCGCGCTGCCGTTTCGGGCCGCGCCGGCGGACATCGCGCTGCTCGCGGCGCTGGGCATCTTCCAGCTCGGTGTGCCTTGCATGCTGATGGTCGTGGCGGCGCGCAGCCTGTCGGCGCCCGAAGTGTCGCTGCTGGCGCTGCTCGAGGTCGTGCTCGGTCCGCTGTGGTCGTGGCTCGGCGCGGGCGAGACGCCCTCGGCCTCGACGCTGTACGGCGGCGTGATCGTTCTGGCGGCGCTGATCGGCAACGAGTTGCTCGGCCTGCGGCGCGGCGCGGCGGCCGAGCGCGCGGCTACGTGAGCCGCCGCACGTTCCATTCGTGCACCGGGGCGCCGCCCGACTGGCGCGCGGCGTATTCGCGCGCGAGTAGCGCGAAGTTGCGGCCGTGCGCCTGCACGAAGCGGCGTTGCCACACCGCGCCGGTCTGACCGTTGGCCACGCGCCGCTCGATCAGCGACAGGTGCGCCTGCGCCACGCCGTCGTCGACGCCGAGCTGGTGCAGCCCCTCGTACGCGCGCTCGATCAGCTCGACGATCGCCAGCGTGCGCAGCGCCATCCGTTCGCGGTCGAGCCATGCGATCTCGGCGTTCAGCCCGCCGCGCGCGACCGCGAGCAGATTCACGTGCGCGGCGGCGGCATCGATGCGTGCTTCGGGCGGATCTGGCTCCGTCGCCAGCGATGCCGTCAGTCCGTAATGGAAGGCGAGGTTGGCCAGCATATCGGCCGGCGTGGGTCCCGGCGCCATCGCGCAGCTGTCGATGCGCAGGTGCGGCGTGCCGTCGGCGTCGAAGCCGACCTGCAGGTGGGTGAAGGGCGGCCGATGCGCGGCGTGCCGGCGCAGTTGCGACAGGCGGTGCGGCGGATCGTCGGCGGCAATGACGGCAATCGGCTCGGCGAGATTGGCGTGGAAATAGTCCTGCGGCGAAGCCACGAACGGCGCTGCCGGCGCTGTCGCAGCGTGCAGCAGCGCGATGCGCGTGTCTTCCCACAGCTCGGCGCCGAACAGGTAGGGCGAGTTCGCCGCCAGCCCGGCGGACGCGAAACCCGTGATCAATGCCGCGTTGTAGAAGCGCGCCGCGACTTCCGGAGCCACCTGCAGCCGCGCGCGCAGCGACGCAGCCGCGGCGGCCGCGACGATGCCGCGGTGTGCGGTCGACAGGCGCTCGCGCACGCCCTCGATCTCGATGCGGGTCGGCTCTGGCGGCGCGGCGCGTTCCGCTGGCGCGCTCATGTGGACGGTCGCCAGATCCGCGTCGTCGACAGTCGGCAGGATGCCGATCGCGAGAGGGCGCAGCGCGAACGGCTTTGCCGCGTCGCGCAGATGCGCGAGCGTGCCCTGCAGTTCTCGCTGCAACTGGGCGATGCCGTCGCCGGCGATTGGTTGCGGCCCGATGCGCAGCCGGAGCTGGAACTGCGCGCGCCCCGCGGCGACCGCGGCCGACTCGAGCGTGTCGAGCAGCGGAGAGGCTTGCAACGCCGGCCGGCCTGCGCGGTCGACGAGGTGAAGCTCGGCATCGAAGCTCGCCGTCGGCGCCCGCCGCGACAGTCCGCCGCGCGTTTCCAGCGCGCACAGCAGGTCGGTCTCCTCGCGCAGCCGCTGGGCGGCGCGCGCCACGTCGAGTGGGCTGTGTTGCGAAGCGGACTCCGGCATCTGGCGGCCTTGCGAACAGCGGCGATCACGTGCTGCGAACGGCAACGGTGATGCTCGCACATGCGCACGCACGCGTGGGCTCCGCCACGTGCCGTAGTCTCTTCGGAGGTTGAGAGTTCGCGCGGACGGGCCCGCCGACCGAGCCCGCGCGAGGGCCGCTGCCCATCTGCCGCATCGACACGCTGCGGCCGCTGCCGTGGCTCGGGCGCGGCTGGCACGATCTGGTCGCGGCGCCGGGGCCGAGCCTGCTGCACGGACTGCTGATCGCGCCCGGCTGGCGATCCTGGCGCTGACACTGCGCGCGTGACCGCTGATGCCCGGCGCGTTGAGCGACTTCGTGCTGGTCGGTCCGGTCCTGGCGACCGGGCTGTACGAGCTGTCGCGCCGCCGCGCCGGCGGCGAGCGGCCTCGGATGAAGCACGCGATCGACGCCTGGCGGCGCGGCACTCGCCCGCTGGTGCTCCTCGTCGTAGTGCTGTTCGCCGCCGGCACCGCGTGGGGGCTGTTCTCGGCGCTGCTGTTCCGAGTCTTCGTCGACGCGCGGATCGCTTCGCCGCCCGCGTTCGTGCGCTACGCGGCGAACGAGCAGAGCGCGCGGCTGTTCTGGCTGTGGCTGATCGCAGGCGCTCTGGGGGCCGCGATCGCTTTCGCGCTGACGGTCGTTTCGGCGCCGCTGCTGCTCGATCGTGCGATCGGTGTGAAGCGCGCGCTGCTGGCCAGCGTGCGCGCGGTCGGCGACTATCCGTTGCCGATGGCGCCGTGGGCGGCGCTGATCATGGAGCTCTCGCTCGCTGCGACGGCAACGCTGATGATCGGTTCGGTTTCCTGATCAAGCAGGTGATCCAGTGGCTGCTGCGGCTGCAGCCCGCTGCCACGTGAACACCTGCAGCGGCGGCACGTTGCGCCACGCCCAGCGATGCTCGGGCGCGCCCAGGTAGCGCGACGCGTAGCGCGCCACGTGCGCGCGCACCTGGTAGGCGACGAAACGTCCGCCGGGCGCCAGCGCGGCCTCGATCGCGCGCGCGATCCGATCGGCCAGCTCCGGCGGCATGGTCGAGAACGGAATGCCGGAGACGATCGCGTCCGCGTGCGGAAGACCGCGCTGCCGCAGGTATTCCTCGATGTGCTCGGCGCTGCCGCGCTGGACGGTCAGCCGCGGGTCGCGCACGCGCTCGATCAGGCGCTCGCAGAAGCTCGGCGACAGATCGATCGCCAGCAGGTGCGCGTCGGGGCGCAGCGCGGCGAGCAGCGCGCGCGTGGTGCCGCCGGTGCCGGGACCCAGTTCGACGATCACCCGCGCGTGCGCCGCGTCTGCTGCGCGCACGAGGCGCCGCTCGAGCCAGCGCGAGCTCGGCACGACCGAGCCGATCTGGCGCGGATGGCGCAGGAACTCGAGCAGGAACGCGGCCCGATCGCCGTCGATCGCGGCCGGCGCCTCGACCGCTGTGGGCGGCGGCGCGGCGGTCCGGGTCGTCGCGCGCGGCGGATAGCGTTCGTAACGCATAATCGTCATCTCTCTCGATTGACCTCGACCGTGACTTTAGCGCCGCTTTCTGCCCCGGCCGGATTGCCGTGGCGCTTTTGCGTGGCGCCGATGCTCGACTGGACCGATCGCCACTGCCGGTATTTCCACCGGACCCTGTCGCGCAGGGCGCGGCTATATACGGAGATGGTCACCACGGGCGCGCTGCTGCATGGAGACGCGGCGCGCCATCTCGACTTCGATGCCGCCGAGCATCCGATCGCGGTGCAGTTGGGCGGCAGCGAACCGGACGAACTCGCGCACTGCACGCGGCTTGCAGCCCGCTGGGGTTATGACGAGGTCAACCTGAACTGCGGTTGCCCGTCGGAGCGCGTGCAGCATGGATCCTTCGGCGCCTGTCTCATGGCGGAACCGGCGCTCGTGGCCGACTGCGTGAAGGCAATGCAGGACGCGGCCCCGCTGCCGATCACGGTCAAGCACCGGATCGGGCTGGACCGCAACGACGACGAATCGCTGGTGCGCGACTTCGTCGGTGCTCTGTTCGACATCGGCTGCCGGGTGTTCATCGTGCATGCGCGCAACGCGTGGCTGAAGGGACTGTCGCCGAAGGAGAACCGCGAGGTGCCTGCGCTGCGCTACACGACCGTGCACGGCCTGAAGCGCGATTTTCCGGCCGCGACGTTCGTGCTCAATGGCGGGCTGCATACGCTGGCCGACGCGCGCGCGCAACTGGCGTTCGTCGACGGCGTCATGCTGGGCCGCGCCGCGTATCACGATCCGTACCTGCTGGCGCAGGTCGACGCGCAGTTCTTCGGCGCGGGCAACGAAGCGCCGACGCGCGCGCTGTCCGTCGCCGCGATGGCCAGGTATCTGGAGCGCCGCGTCGCCGCGGGCGACATGCCGCGCGCAATCGTGACGCACATGCTGGGGCTGTACCACGGTGAGCGCGGCGCGCGCCGCTGGCGCCGGATGCTGAGCGATCCTGCGTTCCTCGAGCGGGAGGGCGCCGGCGCGCTGGCCGCGGCCGAGCGCGCGATCGGCGCCGGTGCGCGCTCGTATGCGGTCGCGCCGGAAGAGACCGGGGCCTGATATTCCGCGCGCAGTCGGGATCAGGGCTGCGCCGCCGGCGCGCGACGGCTTACCCGGTCGGCCCGCATTCCAGTTCGTAGTTCTCCCGCGCCTTCTTCAGCTTGCGCTTTGCGGTATCGGCGCGACTCAATGGCGCGGCATCGGCGTCCTCCTTCGCCTGCCTCACGCGCAGTGCGAGCCGCTTGCATGCGCGCGCGCGTGCCTCGGCGCGGACGCGATCGGTGCGCTCGGTCCTGGCGCCGCGTGACTCTTCGCTCCTGCGCTCGCGTTCGATGCGTTCGAGCGCCTTGGCGTCGCCGCGGGCGCGCTCGGTCGCCGCGCGCTGGTCCTGCGGCGTGGGTTTGCCCGTCGGATCGAGCGCCCGCACCGGTTGAGTGCCGGGCGGACAGAAGTTCTGCGCATAGGTGACCTTGCCGTCGGCGCCCTCGCAGCGCAGGGTCTGCGCATCGGCCCCGCCGGCCAGCGCCAGCGCTGTCAGCACCATGATGGGTCGCATCGCCTCTCCTCCGATCGAAGTCAGAGCACCTTGCCGGGATTCATCAGGTTCAGCGGATCGAGCGCGCGCTTGATCGCGCGCATCATGTCGAGCTCGACCGCGGGCTTGTAGTGCGTGATCGCGTCGCGCTTCAGTTGCCCGAGTCCGTGCTCGGCGCTGATCGAACCGCCGCGCGCGGCCACCGCATCGTGCACGACGCGATTGATTTCGTCCTGGTGCTCGAACGCGACCGCGATCGGTACGCCGTTCCTCGTGCCCATGTTGTAGTGCAGGTTGCCGTCGCCCAGGTGGCCGAAGACCGACGGCTGGATCCACGGAAAGCGCGCGGCGAGTTGCGCGTCGGTCGCGGCGACGAAGTCAGGGATCGCCGATACCGGCAGCGAGATGTCGTGCTTGACGTTGCCGCCGGCGCGCGCGTGCGCC
Source organism: Pseudomonadota bacterium (assembly GCA_029777935.1). The sequence goes on along the minus strand of JAKORH010000038.1, from coordinate 35,830 downwards.
TCGGGGATGCCTTCGCGGATCGCCCACAGCGCGCGCGCGTCGGCGAGCGACTGCGCGACGACCGCGTCGGCGGCTCCGCCCGCCTGTAGCGCGGGCGCGAGGATCGCCTCCAGCCGCGCAGCCGCGTGCGCGGCGCTTTCGTGGTCGGACAGTTCCAGCAACGCGAACCACGGCGAATCGAGCGGCAGCGGCAGTCGCTCGCCGGGAAACTCGCGGGCGAACCGTTTCAGGCATAGATTGGACATCACCTCGAACGCGGTCAGTTCCGGTCCGGCGGCCGCGCGCGCGCGGGCGAGGAGCGAGAGCGCCGCGTGCAGCGTCGGCACGGCGGCGAACGCGGTGATCTGCGCGGCCGGCAGCGGAAAGAGTTTCAGCGCCGCCGCGGTGATGATGCCGAGCGTGCCTTCGGCGCCGATGAACAGATGCTTCAGGTCGTAGCCGGTGTTGTCCTTGCGCAGCGCGCGCAGTCCCTCCCACGCTTCGCCCGACGGCAGCACGACTTCGAGACCGAGCGTCAGCTCGCGCGCATTGCCATAGCGCAGCACCTGCGTGCCGCCGGCGTTGGTGGACAGGTTGCCGCCGATGGTGGCGCTGCCTTCGGCGGCCAGCGACAGCGGAAAGAGCCGCTGCGCGGCACGCGCCGCGTCCTGCACACCCTGCAGCACGCAGCCCGCCTCGACCACGATCGCGTCGTTGGCGGTGTCTATCGCGCGCACGCGATTCAGGCGCGCCAGCGACACCACGACCGCGCGTCCGCTGGCGTCGGGGGTCGCGCCGCCGACCAGCCCGGTGTTGCCTCCCTGCGGCACTATCGGCGCGCGCGCCTGGACACACGCGCGCACCACCTGCGCGACTTCGCCGGTCGAACCGGGGCGCACGACCGCGAGCGCGCTGCCGGTGTAGCGTCTGCGCCAGTCGGTCAGGTGCGGCGCCATGTCGGCCGCGGCTGTCAGCACGTTGCCGCCGCCGACGATCGCCGCCAGTCGTTCGACGAGACTCATGTCTTCTCCACGGCGCGCGCCGCGCGCTTGAACGGACGCAGATACGCGATCGCCGCCACGAAGAACGCGAAGGCAAGCAGCAGTTCGAGCCACGCCAGCCGCGCAACCGGTGCGGCGTCGAACGTGCGTACCACGCCTTCGCAGAAGTACAGCGGCGCGAGCAGCAGCGCCCATTGCATCGCGTAAGGATCGCCGCGCCACACGCCGCGCAGCGGTCCCAGCAGTGGCAGCGCCTTGACCAGCAGCCACGAGCCTCCGGGCCGCAACGGCGCGAGCCAGCTCTCCCACAGCAGCGCGAGCGCGAGCAGCCCGAGCCAGCTCGCCGCCGCGATGCGCCACGCGCGCCTCTGCCATGGGGTCGACGTGGCCGTCATGCGCGCAACTTCGATGCGATTGTCGCCAACCGGCGGCCGAGCGCGATGGCCAACCGCCTTTCCTCGTCGGACACGCTCGCCGCGCCCTGCTGGCGTGCCACGTGACTGGCGCCGTACGGCCCGCCGCCGGTGGTCGTCGTCATCAGTTCGGGCTCGGTGTACGGCAGGCCCACGATCAGCATGCCGTGGTGAAGCAGCGGCAGCATCATCGACAGCAGCGTGCTTTCCTGCCCGCCGTGCAGCGACGAGGTGGACGTGAAGAGCGCCGCCGGCTTGCCCGCCAGCGTGCCGGCCAGCCACTGTCCGCTGGTGCCGTCGAGGAAGTACTTGATCGGTGCGGCCATGTTGCCGAAGCGCGTCGGCGAACCGAGCGCCAGCGCCGCGCATTCCTCGAGATCGCGCAGTTCGGCGTATGGCGCGCCGTCGGGCGGCACGGGCTTGGCGGCCACCTGCGTGACCGCCGCCACCGGCGGCACCGTGCGCAGGCGTGCGTGCGCGCCGGCGACGGAGTCGATGCCGTGGGCCACGTGCTCGGCCAGCTTGCGCGTGGCGCCGTGGCGGCTGTAGTAGAGAACCAGGACTTCCAATCCGACCTCGCACATCGCACGAGCCGTTACCATGCGAGGCGATTATCACAGGAACGGCATGGCATCGACGCTCCTGGTCCGCGCGCAGGCCACGCTGGTGGAATCGGCCAGGGCGTTGCTGCGCGTCGACCGTTGGCCGCAGCGCTTCGGGCCGCATCTGGCGCGCACGCGGGAAGTGCTGCGCTTCGCGCTGCGCCGCGCGCGCGAGGTGCGGCTGGCGCAGGTCGCCGGCGCGCTGACCTTCACGACCGTGCTGTCGATCGTGCCGCTGCTGGCGGTGGCGCTGTCGCTGTTCACCGCGTTTCCGCTGTTCGAACAGTTCCGGGTGTCGCTGGAGAAGAACCTGCTGCATGGGCTGCTGCCGGAACAGTACGCGCCGCTGATCCTGCGCTACCTGAACGAATTCGCGGCGAAGGCGGGGCGGCTCACGGCGTTCGGCCTGCTCGCGCTGTTGTTCACCGCGCTGTCGACGGTACTGACCGTCGACCACGTGTTCAACGACATCTGGCGCGTGCCGCGACGGCGGCCGCTCGTGCAGCGCGTGCTGCTGTACTGGAGCCTGCTGACGCTCGGGCCGCTCGCGATCGGCGCGAGCCTGAGCGCTGCATCGTACGTCGTGTCGTCGACGGCAGGCTGGAGCGCGCGCCTGCCCGCGACGCTGCTCACCGTCCTCGAGTACACGCCGTTCGTGCTCGGCGTGACCGCGGTCGCCGCCGCGTACGTGGTCGTGCCGAACCGCAAGGTGAAATGGAGCGACGCCGCCGTCGGCTCGCTGGTGGCCGCGGTTCTGGGGGAACTGATGCGCGCCGGATTCGCGTGGTACATCCGCACCGGAACGGCCGCGGGCATCTACGGCGCGTTCGCGGTGCTGCCGCTGTTCCTGATGTGGGTCTACCTGTCGTGGGCGGTGATCCTGTTCGGGGCCGCGATCGTCGCGACGCTGCCGATGCTGCGCGCCACGCGCCTGGCCGATACCACGCGCGCCGGTGATGCGTTCGTCACCGCCGCGGCACTGCTGCGGCACCTTCTGGGCGCGCGCCGTCGCGGCGATGACGACGGCCGCGTGCCATTGGCGCTGCTGGCGCGCGCGGTGCGCACCACGGAGGACGACACCGAGCGCACGCTGCTCGCGCTCGAAGGGCTCGGCTACGTGTCGCTCCTGGCCGGTGCGCACGGCGGAAGCTGGTTGCTGTCGTGCAATCCGGCGCGCACGACCCTCGTTGCGGCGTTTCGCTTCTTCGCGGTCGATCCCGCCAACTCCCTCGCGCGGGGCGACGCCGAAGGGCTCGGCCGCTGGCTCGATGCCGGCTTGCGCGCGGAGTGGATCGCGCGGCCGCTCGACGAAATCTTCGCGGCAAGCTGATCGAGCGCGCCTCGCCGCGCCTCAGTCGAACGGCTTCGCGCGCGCTTCATCCGTCGCGCGGCGATGCACGCTGCGGACGATGCAGCGCCGCTATCGCGTGCACGCATCATCCCGACGTGCGAAGCCACTGGCTGATGTGATTCGCGCGCGAGTGAGCACTGCGCTGCACTTGAACGGACGACCCAAAACGAAGGAGCGGCGCCCCGCAATTCATTTGATCCCGCCGCTATAAAGCGCGCACAGGCTCTTCTGCCGTCAATCGAAACAATCCGGAGGCAAGGTTCCGAACGGCCTGGGCGGCCGCACCGCCCGCGCCGGGGATTCCTGCGTCGAAGAAAAGCGAATGCAAATTAGCGGCAATCCGATGCAGTCGACGACGCCGGCGCGCGCCTCGTGGCGCGCGCGCCTGTTCGGCACGCGGCGCGGCGAGTGGGTGAGCCGCGACGAAGCGATCATGGGCACGGCGATTCGCGTCGAGCTGTGGAGCGACGAGCGCTCGGCAGCGCGCGCCGCGATCGACGCCGTGATGCGGGAGATGCATCGCATCGACGCAGGCATGAGTCCGTACAAGCCGGCTTCCGAGTTGTCGCGCATCAATCGCGAGGCGGCCGCGGGCCCGGTGCAACTGAGCGGAGAACTCTTCACGCTGCTGGCGCGAGCGATCGAGTTCTCTCAATTCTCCGGCGGCGCCTTCGATATCACGTACGCCGCGGTCGGGCAGCTGTACGACTACCGGCGCGGAATCAGGCCGAGCGACGCGCAGATCGAAGTCGCGCGTGCGGCGATCGGCTATCACAACCTGATCCTGGACCCGCAGGCGCGCAGCGTGCGCTTCGCGCGCGTCGGCATGCGCATCGATCTCGGCGGCTTTGCCAAGGGATACGCGGTCGACCGCGGCGCGGCGATCCTGCGCGAACACGGCATCGCGCACGGGATCGTGACGGCAGGCGGCGACAGCCGGATCGTCGGCGACCGGCGCGGCCGCCCCTGGATGATCGGCATACGCGATCCGCGCCGCGAGGGCGAAGTGATCGCGCTGCTGCCGCTCGAGGACACCGCGATCTCGACCTCGGGCGACTACGAGCGCTGCTTCGATCTGGACGGCGTGCGGCATCACCACCTGATCGATCCGGCGACCGGCCGCTCGCCGCGCGACGTGCGCAGCGTGACGATCGTCGCGCCCGACGGGTTGACCAGCGAGGCGCTGTCGAAGACGGTGTTCGTGCTCGGCGCGCAGCGCGGGCTGCGGCTGGTCGAGTCCCTGCCCGGCGTCGATGCAGTGGTCGTCGACGCGGAGGGCCGCCTGCATTCTTCCTCCGGCCTGGTGGCCGGAGCCAACCCAACTCGGCAGTGACAAGACCGGGACGCTTCAGGAGGCAGTGATGGGACTTCTTGAACGCTTCGGCAATTACGGCACGTTGATCGCGCTGGCGGCTGGCGTTGCCTTGGCCGGCTGCAAGGGCTCGTCGAGCGACACGGGGACGGTCACAGCGGCCGGCGACGTCGCGATCGCGTACGCGATGCGCGTCAACACGATCGGCATGAATCCCACCAACGGCGCGCCGACCGCGCCGGGCGGCGACCTGATGATCCGCGACAAGTCGTCGCCGAGCGCGCTCGAGCACAACATCACCGCGTCGATCACGCAGGGGCAGGGCGACGCATCGGGACCGGCGGTGTCGTACGACGGCAAGAAGATCGTGTTCGCCCTGCGCTGCCCGACGTCGAACACGTCGACGATCGGCGGCCAGCCGGCCTGCACGGGCCGCTGGAACATCTGGGAATACGACATGAGCACCGGCGGCCTGACTGCCGGCACGCTGCGCCGGATCACCAGTTCGACCGGCGATGACGACGTGAGCCCGGCGTATCTGCCGGCCGGCCGCGGCTTCGTGTTCTCGTCCAACCGGCAGACCAAGTCCAAGTCGATGCAGGCGCTCGGACGCACGTACTTCGCGCTCGACGAGTACGAACGTGAGCGCGTGTTCAACCTGCACACGATGGACGCCAACGGCGGAACCATCCAGCAGATCTCGTTCAACCAGAGCCACGACCGCAATCCGACCGTGCGGCCGAACGGCGACATCATGTTCTCGCGCTGGGATCACGTCGCCGGCCGCAACCACTTCAAGATCTTCCGCGTCAAGCCAGACGGCACCGACCTGTTCGTGCTGTACGGCGCGCACAGCGAAGGCAACAGCTTCCTGCACCCGCGCGACATGGACCCGGCCGGCAAGTACAACGGTTTCGTCGCGTCGGACCTGATGCCGCTGTCGCGCACGCACGAGGGAGGCGCGCTGGTGTTCGTCGACGCGGCCAACTACTCCGAGCAGAACACCCCGGCCAACGCGTCGGTGCCGGCGCAGGGCGGACAGAAACAGGCGACCGCGCAGACGCTGAACATCGAGCGCGGGCTGTCGCAATACGGGCGCATCACGTCGCCGTATCCGCTGTGGGACGGCACCGATCGCGTGCTGCTGGCCTATGCGCCGTGCGAAGTCTCGCGCAATGGCGTCGTGGTCTCGTGCGCGACGCTGACCGCCGACGAGATCGCGCGCCTGAACGACACGAACCGCACCGACGCGCAACTGCAGGCCGACCCGCTGCAGGACAACGTGCCGCCTTCGTACGCGATCTACATGTTCGATCCGGCGCAGCAGACGTTTCTGATCGTTGCCGCGCCGCCGAAGGGCTTCATGTACAAGGATCCGGTCGCGATCCAGGCTCGCGCCGAGCCCAACGCGACCGATCCGACCGCGGTCGACGCGACTCTGGCGCAGCAGGGACTCGCGCTGATCGAGGTGCGCAGCGTCTATGACACTGACGGCCTGGGCCGCATGGGCGATCCGGCGCTGAGCGCGGCTGACCTGCAGCCCGGCTGCACGACGGCGATCGCAAAGACGGCACCGAGCGATCCGAACGACACGCGCGCGCAGGTCGCCGACCTCGTGAAGATCAAGGATCCGGCGAATCCGGCGTATCTGTGCGCGCCGGGGCGCTTCATCCGCGCCACGCGTGCGGTCGCGCCGCCGTCGAGCACGATGGGCCTGCGCACGGTGATCGGCGCCACCGACTTCGAGCAGAAGCAGATCCTGGGCTACGCGCCGATCGAGCCGGACGGCTCGTTCAAGCTGTTGATCCCGGCCGACACTCCGCTCGGTCTCGAAGTGATCGACGCCAAGGGCCGTTCCTTCCAGGCGCACACGAACTGGATCCAGGCGCGACCGGGCGAACGCCGCACGTGTGACGGTTGCCACAGCCCGCGCCGCGGCGGCGCGCTGAACTCAGGTGCCGTCGTCAACGCAACGCCGGCCGGAATCAAGACCGCGATGGCGGCCGCGCATCAGTCCGGCGAAACGATGGCCGCGACGCGCACGCGGCTCGATCCGACGGCGCTGAACCTCACGGCCGATCCGGTCTACTCGGATGTGTGGGCCGACACGAGCAAGGCCGGCGTCACGGCGCGCGCGTCGATCTCGCTGCGCTACGCGGGCAATCCGAACCCGGCGGATGACCTGGCGACGCCGGCGCCGGTCAACGGCATCATCAACTACCCGGACCAGATTCAGCCGCTGTGGACGCGCGATCGCGGCGCCAACACCTGCATCGGCTGCCACAGCGATCCAGCCAGGCTCGACCTGCGGGCGACGATCGCGGGGACCGGTCGCATGGCCTCCTACGAGAGCCTGATGGTCGGCAAGCCCCTGCTGGACGCGAACGGCCAGCCGGTGACGCAGATCGAGGACGGCGTGCCGGTCCTGCAGCGCCAGCCGGCGCTGGTCGATACCGCGGCCAGCGAGGGCGAAGCGATCGGCCTGTCGCGCAAGAGCCGGGTGATCGACATCATGTTCGGCGAAACGCTGAAGTCGAGCGCGGCTGCGCAGACCGCGCATCCCAATCCGCCGGCGTCGGCGCCCAATCACGCGACGATGCTGAACGCGGCGGAGAAGCGCCTGCTGGCCGAGTGGGTCGACATGGGCGGCCAGTACTACAACGATCCGTTCAACGCCACCGGCGGCGTGCGCACGGTCACGACGCTGAGCGAGGACACGTTCACCGCGCAGGTCTTCCCGATCCTGCAGTCGACCTGCGCGTCGTGCCATCAGCCGCAGGGCAGCGGCGGAACCGGAACGTCGTTCCGCGACAACCGCTTCGTGCTCGCCGGCGATCCGGACGGCGACTTCAACGTCACGCTGACGATGATCTCGGACACCTGCAATCCGGCGTCGAACTACCTGCTATCGAAGCCGTCGACGATCCCGCATCCGGCCGGCGCGACCGGCCAGACGACAGCGGTGCTGCCGGTCGGCAGCAGCGACTACACGGCGATCGCCAACTGGATAAGGACAGGATGCCCGACTCCATGATGCGTGCGGCAATGTTTCGCGGCATTCGTGCGTCGGCGATCGCCGCGACGGCGGCGATCGCCGCCGCCGCCTGCGGAGGCTCCGGCAATCCGCTCGGCAATCCGCCGCTGGTGAGCAACCCGCCGGTCACCGGCGGCCAGAAGCTGTCGTTCGTCTACTTCCAGCGCTGCGTGTTCCCGATCTTCATCGCGCAATTGCAGACGAACCTGAACGGCGTCGTCGCGACGAACTCATGCGCCGGATCGGGCTGCCACGACAACACCAGCGGCACCGGCGGCGCATTTCGCGTGATTCCGTCGGCGGCGGCGGTCGACACCAGCGATCCGGGCAACACGCCGGACGCGATCCGCGCCACCGACATGTACAGGAACTACTACTCGGCGCAGGGCGAAGTCATCTTCAGTTCGCCGCTGCAGAGCCGCCTGTTGGTCAAGCCGCTGGTGCTCGGCGTACTGCATGGCGGCGGGCTGATCTTCACCAGCGAGCAGGACCCCAACGTCAAGCTGATCGAGTACTGGATCAGCCATCCGATGCCGCAAGGCCAGGACGAATTCAGCACGGCGTCGAGCGCCATGTTCACGCCGCCCGATCCGAAAGCCGGAACGTGCAACACCGAATGAGCCAACCGCCATGGTTCGCCTGGCTCGCCGCCCTCTGGCTCGCGCTCGCGTGCCAGTCGGCGCTCGCGGCCGACACCGAGAGGGTGCAGATCGCCGATCCATACATCGAGATGCGCACCGGACCGGGGCGCGGCTATCCGATCTTCAATGTCGCCGCACGGCACGAGTGGATCGTGATCGAGCTGCGTCACACCGACTGGTACCGCGTGCGTACCGAGAACGGCAAGGTCGGCTGGGTGCAGCGCCAGCAGCTCGAGTCCACGCTGACCGAGGCGGGAGGCAGGAGGACGTTCCGCGATATCGCGCTCGACGACTACCTGCACCGGCGGCTCGAATTCGGGGCCGCATGGGGGCACTTCAAGTCGGAGCCGATGCTGAAGGTCTGGACCGCCTACAAGCTCGCGGACACGATCGCAGTCGAGGCGACGGCAGGGCAGGTGCAGGGGCTGTTCTCCGGCACCGACTTCTGGCACCTGAACCTGCTTGCCGAGCCGTTCGCGGATCGGCGGCTGTCGCCATTCGCCGGCGTCGGCGTCGGCAAGTTCAAGAACATCCCGAATGCGAGCCTGGTCGGCGCGACCACCACCGACGCCAAGCTCGCCAACGCGAGCGTCGGCGCGAAGTTCTACCTGACCGAGCGCTTCGTCGCGCGCGTCGACTACACGCTGTACACGGCGTTCCTGTCCGACCGGCGCAGCAGCGAGTACCGCGCCATCACGGCCGGCCTTTCGTTCTTCTTCTAGCGAATTGACGAGCGACACATGCAGACAAGAACAATCGCGTTCGCGTGGCTGATGCTGGCGTTGGGCGCAGCACCGCTCGCCGGCGCGCAGCAACCCCCCGCACAGCAGCCTACGGCGCAGCAGCCCACGGCACAGCAACCGATCGAGCCGCAGGTCGACCGGCGCCAGATCCGCGTGCCGCGCATTCCGTCTAACGACATCGAGCTGGGGGCCTTCGTCGGCACCTACAGCACGCAGAACTTCGGCGCCAGCCTCGTCGGCGGCCTGCGGCTCGGCTATCACGTGACCGAAGACGTATTCGTCGAGGCGGCCTACGCGACGACGCAGGTCAGTGACCAGGATTTCCGCCTGATTCTGCCGGCCGGCATCTTCCCGAGCGAGAAGCAGCGCTTGACCTACTACAACCTCTCGGCCGGGTACAACGTGCTGCCGGGCGAGGTCTTCATCGGCCGCAATACGGCCAAGGCCACGGCGCTTTACCTGATCGGCGGCATCGGCAGCACGAAGTTCCTCGAGCAGCGCCGGCAGACGTTCAACTTCGGCCTCGGCTGGCGCATGTTCATGCGCGACTGGGCCGCGCTGCAGGTCGACATGCGCGACCACGTGTATTCGCTCGACATCCTCGGCAAGCGGCGCAACACGCAGAACCTCGAGCTGACCGCCGGGCTCACCTTCTTCTTCTGACGGGGCGGAGACGATGCACAGGATCCTGCTGGTGCTGGCGTTGGCCGCGATGTTGGGCACGGCCGCGGCGGCCGTCAACCCCGATCGCAGCGCGCCGGATTTCACGCTGCGCACGCTCGACGGGCCGAACCTGCGGCTGCAGGAGCAGCGCGGGCGCGTCGTGCTGCTGAACTTCTGGGCCACATGGTGCGGCCCGTGCCGGCAGGAGATGCCGCACCTGAACCGCCTCTACGAGAAGTATCGCGCGGCCGGGTTCACTCTGCTGGGCGTGAACATCGACGATGACGCACGCAACGCAGCCGGCGTGTCGACCAAGCTTGGGCTGAAGTTCCCGGTGCTGCTCGACACCGACAAGAAGGTGAGCCGACTGTACGACCTCGGCACGATGCCGTCGACGCTGTTGATCGACCGCGACGGCCGCGTGCGCTACGTCCACCTCGGCTACAAGGACGGCTACGAGGCGACGTACGAGAAGCAGATCAGGGAGTTGCTGAAGGAATGAAGACACTCATCGTCACGGCCGTTCTGGCCGTGCTGCTCGCGGGCTGCGCGCTCGAGCCCTGGGTCAAACCCTACGAGCGCGAGCGGCTCGCCGACCCGATCATGAAGTCCGCGCGCGATCCGCTCGCGGACAAGCATCGCGCGCACGTGTACGAGGTGCGCGAAGGCGCGCGCGGCGCCACCGGCGTGCAGGGAGGCGGCTGTGGCTGCAACTGACCGGTTGCGCGCGCTGCGCCAGCGGCTGTTCGATCTGGCGGCGGGCCTCCTGGGCGGCGCGCTCGCCAGCCACGGCGCACAAGCCGCGCAGCAACTGCCCGAGGATCGCGCCGACGCGATGGTCCACGTGTACGACGGCGGCGGCGTGCGCGCGTGGGGGCCGGCGCTGCTGGTGCGCAAGAGCCTGGCCGACAAGGTGTCGCTGTCGGGGTCCTACTACGCCGACATCGTCAGCAACGCGTCGATCGACGTGGTCACGACCGCCAGCCCGTTCAAGGAGACGCGCAACGAATACAGCGTCGGCGCCGATTACGCGTACCGCGACGCGCTGATGAGCCTGCGGCTCGCGACTAGCCGCGAGCCCGATTACACGGCCAACACGGTGAACTTCGACCTCGCGCAGGACGTGTTCGGCGGCATGACGACGGTGGCGCTCGGCTTCACGCGCGGGGCCGACGACGTGAAGAAGCACAACGACCCGACCTTCGCCGAGCGCGCCACGCACTGGCGCTACCGGCTCGGCGTCACGCAGATCCTGACGAGCCGCTGGCTGGCGAGCGCGAACACCGAAATCGTCGCCGACGACGGCTATCTCGGCAGTCCCTACCGCGCCGCGCGCGTGTTCGGCGCCACGGTGCCCGAGCGGCTGCCGAGCGCCCGCACCAGCCGCGCGCTGCAGTTGCGCGTGGTCGGCGACCTCGGCCATCGCGACGCGGTGCGTGCGGAGTACCGCTACTTCTGGGACACGTGGGACGTCCGTGCGCACACGATCGAGCTCGGCTACAGCCGCTATCTGGGCGCAGACCTGCTGGCCGACGGCTATCTGCGCTTCAACGCGCAGCGCAAGGCGCTGTTCTACAGCGACAACTTCACGACCGAAACCACGTACATCACGCGCAATCGCCAACTCGGCACGTTCAACGACGCCGGCGTGGGCATCAAGGTCTCGTATACCGCCAGTCGCGTCCCCGGGCGCTACGAGATCAAGGCCAATGCCGCGTACGAACTGCTGCGCTTCCGCTACAGCGATTTCACCGACCTGCGCACCGGCAAGGCGTACTCGTTCGACGCCAACGTGCTCGAGGTCTTCGTGACGGCCAACTTCTGAGGGCGACCCATGCTGAAACGCACCTTGTTCATCTTCGCCGCGACGCTCGTGCTCGCGCTGCCCGTCGCAGCACAGCAGACGCAGTCGGCGAGCCTCGACGAGCGCATCCAGGACGCCAAGAGCGACGTGATCCAGTTGAACCGCGACCTGCTGGTGCTGGAGGAGGAACTGCTGTTCCCTGCCAGCACGCAGGTGGCGGTGTTCGTGTCGATGGACGTCGGCAAGTTCTTCGGGCTCGACTCGGTGCAGGTCAAGCTCGACGACAAGATCGTCGCCAACTACCTGTACACGCCGGCCGAGGTGCAGGCCCTGCACCGCGGCGGCGTACAGCGGCTGTACCTCGGGAATCTGAAGACCGGCAAGCACGAGCTGACTGCGTTCTTCACCGGTCAGGGCACGCACGATCGCGACTACAAGCGCGGCGCGACGCTGACGATCGACAAGGGCACGGAGCCCAAGTACGTCGAGCTGCAGATCAAGGATTCACAGGGCAAGCTGCAGCCGGAGTTCGAAGTCAAAGTGTGGCAGTGAGCTTGCTGTGTTGGCTCGGACGATTTCCCTTACCCCAACCCCTCTCCCGGAGGGGTGGAGGCGGGGTTTCGCGAAGCGCGAGCTTCGTGCCGCCGCAGCGACGCGCGCCTGCAAGCGCGCGGCTCCGGGGCTTTTCATCCCTCTCCCTCCGGGAGAGGGAACGAGGGTGAGGGCCTCGCGCAAGTCCTTCATGCAGAAGCTGCTCGCGTCCGTGGTCTGCGGGGTGGCAATGTGCGTCGGCGCCGCGTCGGCCGCCGAAACGACGCGCCACGTGATCAAGGCGCCGCACTACGGCGATGCGCTGTTCTACTTCTTCCAGGACCGCTACTTCACCTCGGTGACGAACCTGATGGTGTCGCAGCAGTTCGCGCGGCTGCCGCAGCACGAAGACGAAGCCGAGGTGCTGCGCGGGGGGCTGTATCTGTCGTATGGCCTGCACCGCGAAGCGGGGCGGATCTTCGCGCAGTTGATCGAAAAGGGGGCGCCGCCGCCGGTGCGCGACCGCGCGTGGTTCTATCTCGCCAAGATCCGCTATCAGCGCGGCTACCTGGCCGAGGCGGAAGACGCGATCGCGCACGTCGAGAAGCCGCTGCCGGGCGAGCTCGAGGACGATCGACTGCTGCTGCAGGCGAACCTGCTGATGGCGCGCCAGGACTACGCGGGCGCGGCCAGGCTGCTGGCGGGGCTGAAGTCGAACGCGAGTCCGTATGCGCGCTACAACCTCGGCGTGGCGCTGATCAAGAGCGGCGAGACGGCACGCGGCGTGGCGCTGCTCGACGAGATCGGCCGCGCGCCGGCGCCGAACGAGGAACTGAAGAGTCTGCGCGACAAGGCCAACGTCGCCCTGGGCTTTGCTTCTCTGCAGGACAACGCGCCGGCCGACGCGCGCAAGTATCTGGAGCGCGTCCGGCTGTCGGGACTGCAGGCGAACAAGGCGCTGCTCGGATTCGGCTGGGCGGCGGCCGCGATGAAGCAGACCCGGCTTGCGCTGGTGCCGTGGACCGAACTGGCGCAGCGCGACGCCGGTGACGCCGCGGTGCTCGAGGCCAAACTCGCCTTGCCGTACGCGCTGGCGGAACTGGGCGCGTTCGGACAGTCGCTGAAGCTCTACGAGGACGCGGTCGCCGTCTACGAGCGCGAGAACACGAGCCTGGACGAATCGATCGCCGCCATCCGCGCCGGCAAACTGGTCGAGGATCTGCTTGTACTCAACCCATCGGACGAAATGGGATGGCTCGCGAACATCCGCGAGCTGCCGCAGATGCCGAACGCCGCACACCTGGCGCCGATCCTGGCCCAGCATGAATTCCAGGAGGCATTCAAGAACTATCGCGACCTGCGCTTTCTCGAGCGCAACCTGCGCGAATGGCAGGACAAGCTCGGCGCCTTCGGCGACATGCTCGAGCAGCGCCGCAACGCCTATGTCGAGCGGCTGCCGCAGGTCCGCGAGAAGGATCGCGCGCTGAAGATCGCCGCGCTCGAGCGCCGCGCGTCCGACCTGGGTGCCGAACTGGCACGCGTCGAACGCGAGGCGGACGTGCACGCACTGGCCGATGCGAAGGAGCGCGACCTGATGGCACGCCTGGCGCGCGCGAGAGAGATCATCGAGCGCGACGCCGATCCGGAAGTCGCCGCCGCGCGCGAACGCTATCGGCGCGTGGCCGGCGCGCTGTCGTGGCGACTGGCGATGCAGTTCCATCCGCGGCTGTGGGACGCGCGGAAGAACCAGAAGGCGCTCGAAGCGGAAGTCCAACAGGCGCGCCTGCTCGACGCGGATCTGGCGCAGGCACAGCACGACGAGCCGAAGCGCTTCGAGGCGCTCGCCGCACGCATCGCGCGCCTGTCGCGCCAGGTGCAGGCGCAGATCCCGCAGGTGGAGAAGCTCGCGGCCGAGCAGCAGCAGGCGGTGCAGGAGATCGCGGCGGCCGAGCTGCTGCGAGAGAAGGCGCGCATCGCCGAGTACGCGAGCCAGGCGCGCTTCGCTGTGGCGCAGATATACGACCGGGCGTATGTCGCCAAAGACATCGCCAAGGACGTGGCCAAGGACGTGGCCGGGGATGCGGGCAATGCGGATCGGGAATAGCGCGCGTATCGCCCTTTTGCTGCTCGTCGCGGGCGGGCTCGCCGCGTGCGCGAGCACGAAGAGGACCGCGGACAACGCGCCGACGCTGCAGAGCCTGGAGAAGCGCCGGGTCGAGATCGCCGCCGACCAGGGCGTGCAGTCGAGCGAAGAGACGGCGATCGCCGCGTACAAGGACTTCCTGAAGGCCTCGCCGCGCGACGCGCAGAAGGTGGAAGCGCTGCGGCGCCTGGGCGACCTCGAGATGGATCAGGCCGATGCGCGCAGCGCGAGCGGACAGGGAGCGCCCGACTATCGCGGCGCGATCGCGCGCTATCAGGACTACCTGAAAGCCTATCCGGAGGATCCCGGCAACGACCGCGTGCTGTATCAGCTCTCGCGAGCGTACGAATTGGGCGGGCAGCTCGAGACGGCGCTCGCCACGCTCGATGCGCTGGTGCAGAAGTTCCCGCAGACGAGGTACCTCGACGAAGCGCAGTTCCGCCGCGGCGAACTGCTCTTCACGACGCGCGACTACAGCGGCGCCGAACGCGCGTTCACGACCGTGCTGGCGAGTACCACGCCGACCCCGTACCACGAGCGCTCGCTCTACATGCACGGCTGGTCGCTGTACAAGCAGGGCCGGCTGGAAGAGGGGCTGAAATCCTTCTTCGGCGTGCTCGACCGGAAGCTCGGCGGAAGCAAGGACGATGCGCCGCTGGATCAGCTCAGGCTCACGCGCGCAGACTTCGAGCTGGTCGAGGACACGTTCCGCGTGGTCAGCCTGTCGCTGCAGAACCTGCACGGCGCGGAGTCGATAGCCGCGTACGTCGATACCCCCGTTCGGCGCGGCTACGAATTCCGCGTGTACCAGGAGCTGGCCGGGTTGTACCTGAAGCAGGAGCGCGTGAAGGACGCGGCCGACACCTTTGCCGCGTTCGCGCGCCGCAATCCTCTGCACCCGCAGGCGCCGCTGGCGCAGGCGCGCGTGATCGAGATCTACCAGGCCAACGGCTTCGCCACGCTCGCGCTCGACGGCAAGAAGGAGTTCGTGCAGCGCTATGGCGCGAGCGGCGAGTTCCGCAAGACCGATCCGGCCGGCTGGGAGCGCGCGCAGCCGCTGGTAAAGAACCATCTGGCCGAGCTCGCGCAGCACTATCACGCCGGCGCGCAGAAGTCGAAGAAGAGCGAGGACTACCAGGAGGCCGCGCGCTGGTATCGCGACTACCTGGCGTCGTTCCCTGACGATCCGCAGGCCGCACAGTCGAACTTCCTGCTCGCCGAACTGCTGTTCGAGGACAAGCAGTTCGGCGCGGCCGCGGTCGAATATGGAAAGACCGCCTACGACTACCCGCCGCACGCGAAGAGCGCCGACGCCGGCTACGCTGCGCTGCTCGCGTATGCGGAGCAGGAGAAGCGCGGCACGGCCGACGCGGAGAAGCTCAAGCGCGCGGCGGTCGAAAGCGAGCTGAAGTTCGCGCGGTCGTTCCCGCGGGATCCGCGCGCGGGCGCCGTGCTGACCAACGCGGCGGAAAAGCTGTACGCGCTGCGCGATGTCGAGCGTGCCGAAGGCGTCGCGCAGCAGGTGCTGGCGATCGATCCGCCGGTCGGGCCGGCGCAGCGGCGGGTCGCGTCGCTGGTGCTGGCGCACGCGGCGTTCGACCGCAACGCCTTCGATCAGGCTGAGAAGATGTACGGCGCGGTACTTGCGCTGACCGACGAAAAGGATGCGCAACGCAAGGACCTGACCGAGCGGCTGGCGGCGTCGATCTACAAGCAGGGCGAGCAGGCCCGCGCGAACGGCAAGTTGCGCGAAGCGGTCGGACATTTCGAGCGCGTCGCCACCGCGGCGCCGCAATCGACCGTGCGCGCGACGGCGCAGTACGACGCCGCTGCGGCACTGCTGGCGCTGAAGGACTGGGACCGAGCGGCACGCACGCTGGAGGATTTCCGCCGCAGCTTCCCCACCCATCCGCTGGCGCAGGACGCCGCCGCCAAGCTCGCGGTCGCGTACACGGAGAAGGGGCAGTGGGCGCAGGCGGCGGCGGAGTTCGACCGCATATCGACCACGCAGAAGGATCCGCAGCTCGCGCGCGCGGCGCTGTGGCAGTCGGCCGAGCTGTATGAGAAGGGCGGCGACAAGGGTGGCGCGCTGGCGCCGGCCGTGAAGGCGTACGAGCGCTACGCGAAGACGTATCGCGAGCCGTTCGAGGCCAATGTCGAGGCGCGCTATCGGTTGGCGCTGCTGGCGCGCAAGGAAGGCAACGTGGCGCGCCATGTGGCAGGAATGAAGGACGTGCTGCGCGCGGACCAGACCGCGGGCGCGGCGCGCACCGACCGCACGCGCTATCTCGGCGCGCAGGCTGCACTGGCGCTGGCCGAGCCGCTGCGCGACGCGTATCGCGGCGTGGCCCTGGTCGAGCCGCTGCAGAAGAACCTCAAGCTGAAGAAGGCGCGGTTGGAAGAGGTGCTGAAGGCCTACGCGCTGGCGGCCGACTATGGCGTGACGGAGGTGGCGACCGCGGCGACCTTCCAGACGGCGGAGCTTTACAGCGATTTCGGCAAGGCGATGCTCGGTTCGCAGCGGCCCAAGGGGCTGAAGAAGGTCGAACTCGAACAGTACGACGTGCTGCTCGAGGAGCAGGCCTTCCCGTTCGAGGAGAAGGCGATCGAGCTGCACGAGGCCAATGCGCGCCGCGGTGCCAAGGGCCTCTATGACAAATGGGTGCAGGCGAGCTACGCGGCGCTGGCCAGGCTCAGGCCGGTGCGCTACGCGAAGGCCGAGCGCAGTGAGGGGACGATCGATGCGATTCGATAGCGCCATGAGACTCGCGCTGGTGGCGCTGTGCGTCGCCGCGTCCGGCTGCGCGACCCGCAGCGAATTGTCGGTCACCGCGGCTGCGCCGGCTCGGTCGGTCACCGGCGCTGCGCCGCCTCAGCCGCTCGTCGCAGTCGCGGCGGCTGCGCCGTCTTCCAGGCCGGACGCGGAGCCGCCGCTCGATCCGGGCGTGCAGCGCGCGTTCGACGACGCGCGCCGTGCGATGCAAAGCGGACGGGCCGACGAGGCCGAACGCGGCTTCGCCGCATTGACGAAATCGAATCCGGAACTCGGCGGACCGCACGCGAATCTCGGACTGCTGCTGCGTCAGGCCGGCAAGCCGAAGGAAGCCGCGGCCGAGCTGGAGCTCGCGGTGAGGGCGAATCCGCAGCAGCCCGTCTACCTGAACCAGCTCGGCATCACGTACCGCCAGCTCGGCGAGTTCGCGAAAGCGCGCGACGCCTACGAACGCGCGCTCGCGCTCGATCCGACCTACGCCGCCGCGCACCTGAACCTCGGCATCCTGTACGACCTGTACCTGTGGGACGCGGCGCGCGCGCTTGCCGCCTACGACCATTACCTCGCGCTGGCGCCCGACGAGGACGGCAAGGTCAGGAAGTGGGTCGCCGACCTGCGCAACCGCAAGCCGCAGCAGCAGACGCTGCTGAGCAGGAAGGAGCAGCAATGAAACTGCGCACGCGGGTGACCCTCACCCTCGGTCCCTCTCCCAAGGGGAGAGGGATGAAAAGCCCCTCTCCCTCCGGGAGAGGGGTTGGGGTGAGGGTAGTCAGTATCGCAAGCGTGTTCGCAGCAACGCTGATCGCAACTCCCGCCTTCGCCCAGGACCGCGCCGACATCGATCGCACGCAGATCATCGGCAACCGCGAACTGCCGAAGGTGCTCTACATCGTGCCGTGGAAGAAACCGCTGCCCGGCGATCTGGCGGGCCGGCCGCTGACGAGCGTGCTCGACGAGGCGCTGGCGCCGATCGACCGCGACGTGTTTCGCCGGCAGATCCTGTACGACGCGCAGACGCGCGCGGAGCCGGAGGCGCGAGGCGCCGATGGCAAGAAGGAAGTCTTCTGAACCAGCAGTTGAACCAAGGAGGTCCCCGATGTTGACGTTTGGAACGATCGTGAAGTTCTTCCAGGACTGCGGGCTGTTCATCTATCCCAGCCTGCTGATCATGGCGCTCGGCCTGTCGGTGGCGATCGAGCGCTTCGTCTTCCTGGCGCGCGCGCGGCGCGACAACTCCAAGGCGTGGCGCGACATCCTGCCGCTGCTCAAGGCCGGGCAGTACAAGGAAGTGCACGGCGTGGCGTCGAAGTCCGACACCGCGATCGGCCTGATCGTCAACAACGGGCTGGCGCGGCTTTCGAGCGCACGCCGGCGCGAGGACATCGACGCCGCGATGGAGGAGGGCATGATGGAGATCGTGCCGCGCCTGGAGAAGCGCACGCACTATCTGGCCACTTTCGCCAACGTGATCACGCTGGTGGGCCTGCTCGGCACGATCATCGGCCTGATCAAGGCGTTCACCGCGGTGGCGCAGGTCAATCCGGCCGAGAAGGCCGAGATGCTGTCGGCCAGCATCTCGATCGCGATGAACAACACCGCGTTCGCGCTGATGGTCGCGATCCCGTTCCTGCTGATCCACGCGTTCCTGCAGGCGCGCGCGACCGAGATCGTCGACAGCCTGGAAGCGGCCAAGATCAGCTTCCTGAACCTGGTTCATCGCGGCGGTCCCGAAGCGGCCGCGGCCCGCTGAAGATGCGCCTCCGACGCCTGCACCGCCGGCCGGCGGAACTGAACATCACCGCGTTCCTGAATCTGATCGTGGTGCTGGTGCCGTTCCTGCTGTCGACCGCCGTATTCACGCGGCTGGCGATCATGGATCTGAAGCTGCCGGCGCAGTCATCGAACTTCGAGCAGCTCAAAGGGGACCTGCAGCTCGAAGTCGTGATCCGTCCGGACGCGCTCGACGTCGGCGACAAGGTGGGCGGCCTGATCCAGCACATTCCGAACGCCGCCTCCGGGTACGACGTGAAGACGCTGTCGGTGCTGATCCAGCAACTGAAGCTGCGTTTCCCGGAAAAGTCGAGCGCCACGATCCTGGCGCAGCCCGACACCTCGTACGACGTGCTGGTGCAGGTGATGGACGCAGTGCGCGCCGGGCGCACCGTGCAGGGGACGCAGATCGTGCACACCGATTTCTTCCCCGAAATCTCGATCGGCGATGCGCCGCTGCGAACGAGCCAGAGGAAGTCATGAACCAGAGCCCGCTGCAACGGCGCGCCGCGCACCGCGAGCGCAACAAGTCGCTCGTGGACCTGAACCTGGTGTCGCTGATCGACATCTTCACGATCCTGATCTTCTTCCTGCTGTCGCACTCGGCCGAGGTCGAGATCCTGCCCAGCGCCAAGGCGGTCAAGCTGCCCGAGTCGAGCGCCGAGAAGACGCCGCGCGACACGCTGGTCGTGGTGGTCAACAACACCGACATCATCGTGCAGGGACGCAAGGTCGCCTCGGTCGCCGACGTGATGAAGGCGCCGGATGACCTGATCGCGCCGCTGAAGGCGGAGCTCGAGTTCCAGGCGGGCAAGCAGGTCATCCGGCTCGAGAACGCGGCGCAGAAGAACGCGATCACGATCATGGGCGACAAGGACATCCCGTACCAGTTGCTGCGCAAGGTGATGGTGACCTGCGCGCGCGCCAACTTCAGCGACGTCGCGTTCGCGGTGCGCAGAAAGACGGAGACGTGATGACTGCCGCCATGATGCTCAGGCATCGACCCGCGGCGCTGCCCTGGATCGGCGTCGAAGCTGACGAGCAGCGCTTCCGCCGCATCCAGCAGCGCGTGCTGCTGACCACCGCGATCATCGGGCTGCTGCTGCCGTGGCTGCCGGTGCCGAAGGTGGAACGCAAGATCGAGGAACTGCCGGCGCCGATCGCGCGGCTGCTGCTCGAGAACAAGCCGATGCCGATGATCCCGGCGCCCGTGAAACCGGCGCCGAAGGTCGAGGCGGACCACAAGGAACTCGCGCCCCGCGCCGACGACGTCAAGCTCGATCCGAAGAAGGCGCCCGTGCCCGAAGCGCGCAAGCCCGAACCGAACAAGCCGCCGGGCGAACTGCTGGAGAACGCGCGCCGCAAGGCCTCGGGCATCGGTCTGCTGGCGATGAAGAACGAGATCGCCGACCTGCGCGGCGCGCCGGCCGCGGTGCAGTTGAAGGCCGACATCAAGCCGGGCCCGGGCGTGGGCACCGGCAAGGGACCGGGCGTGGGCGCCGGGACCGATCCTGGAATTCCCGTGCGCGCGCTGATCACATCGAACGCTACCAACGGCAGCGGCGGCATCAACACTGCGGCATACAGCCGGGACACCGGCGGCGGCGGACTCGCGGGCCGCGCGACCACGCTGGTCGAGGGCGTGGCAGGCGGCGGCGGAGGCGGCGGCTACGGCGGCGGCGGCGGGTTCCGCGGCGGCGGTGGACGGGGCACGGGCACGGGCGCGGGTGGGACGCTGCACAAGAGCGGCAGCGGCAAGGCCTCGCGCTCGATCGAGGAGATCAAGCTCGTGTTCGAGCGCAACAAGGGCGCGATCTACGCCATCTACAACCGCGCGCTGCGCGAGGATCCGACGCTGCAGGGCAAGGTCGTGCTGGAACTCACCATCGCGCCGAGCGGGAACATCACCAACCTGCGCCTGCTGTCGAGCGAACTGAAGGCACAGGAGCTGGAGCAGAAGCTGCTCGCGCGCATCCGCCAGTTCGACTTCGGCGCCAAGGACGTCGAGGTGATGGTCGTGTCGTGGCCGGTGGACTTCCTGCCGTCGTAACCGGCTCAGCCGGTCCTCCGTCGTCGCCCCGGCGCAGGCCGGGGCCAAATCTCACGCTCGCAAGTCTGGGCACCGGCTTCGATGGTCGGAACTCTTTACAAATCGGACGTCGCCGTCAGTGCCAACGCCATGTAGGTTGTTGATTGGCTGGGCGCTCGCCGCGCTGGGACGGTTCTTGCTTGAGGGGATGTGATCGCCGGCCGAGGCCGGCCGGCAGGACGTTGAGACCCATCTGGCCCGGAGCAATTCGATGAAGTGTGACCAGTGCAACAGCGACTCGCTGGAGTCCTATGCACCCGACCCGGCCGTCGGCCTGTGGCGCTCGTTCTTCTACACCGCCTACCTTTGCCGGAAGTGCGGCCGGCGGTTCATGCACCGCAATTCCGCGCTGCTGCTCGCAGCGATGGCTTCGGCCGTGCTGGCGGTGGCGGCATTGGGCCTGTTCGCATTCTGGCCGCAGCGCGCGCCCGAAGTCGGTGTGGCTGACCTCAAGGCTGCGGCGGAAGCGGGCGACGCGATGGCGCAGTTGCGCCTCGGCATGGAGTACCTGAACGGCAGCGACGCGGCTCAGGATCCAGCAATCGGCGTCAAATGGGTCGAAAGGGCAGCCAACCAGGGATACGCGGAAGCGCAGTACAGGATGGGCGTCATCATGCAGTCTGGCGTCGGCGCGCCGCAGAGCTTTCCGCTGGCATTCGAATGGTTCGAGCGGGCCGCGCAGCAGAATCATGCGGAAGCGCAATACCGACTGGGCCTGATGTATCGCCAGGGCGACGGTGTCGCAGGCGACCGGGCGAAGGCGTACTTCTGGTTCGTCCTCGCGGCCGCGCAGAAGCACGAATTCGCGGCCTCCGCGCGCGACAACCTGCTGTCGGCCCTGCCGCGTGACCAGGTGCTCGCGCTGCAGCGCGCGGCGCACGAATGGAAACCGACGCGGGCGGCGATGGTCAAGAGCGGCCCTTCAGCGGCGGTCCGCTGAAGCGATCGGCCGGCGACACGGCAGCCGATTCCGCTTCGGCGCGTTCGGCAGCCGGCGTCGCAGCCCCGCCTGTTCGCCTGGACGGAGCCACTGCGGCAGCGGCTGCGTCGAAGATGTCCCTGACGACCGTCCTGCTCGCGCGCAATCGGGCCCGGATGTCGTCCTCGCGAGCGTAGAACTTCACCACGCCGCGGCCTGCGCGGCACTGGGCCGAAGACTGTGTCTCCGGGCGCAACGGATACGAAGCACGCCTGAACGGCTCGGTGGGTGCAGCGCCGGTTCATGACGGCTGCGTTCACCCGCGTCTCGAGGGCACGATCCACGTACGGCAGTTTCGAGTGCCGCCGGCCGGCCCCAAGGTGACTCGCGTCCCGCATGTCGGTGATGTGGAGCTTGACGCGACGCTGTGTGCCGACTATTGTTCGTTCGTATAGCGAATTAAAGTTCGCATTCCGAACAATGTCCGAATCCACCGACAAGAACGTCGTCAACTCTCTCGCCAAGGGCTTTCGCGTCCTGCAAGCCTTTACCAGCGAGGAACCGGAACTGGTCCTGGCAGACGTTGCGCGGCGGGCGAACCTCGACAACGCAACCACATTCCGGCTGCTCAACACGCTGGTCATGCTCGGCTACGTGCAGAAGGTCGAGGACAGCCGGAAGTTCCGGCTCACGCTCAAGTGCCTCGACCTGGGCTTCAATGCGATCGCGCGCTCGGACCTGCGCACGCAGGCGCGGCCCATCCTGCGCAGCCTGGTCGGCGAAGTGAACGAGGCCGCGTCGATCGGCGTCCTCGAGGGCAGCGAAGTCGTCTACATCGAACGCATGCAGGCCGGCATGACCCGGCTTGGAGTGGACGTCCGCATCGGCAGTCGCGTGCCCGTGCATTCCACCGCGATCGGTCATGCCATCGTCGGCTTCCTGCCGCGCGCAGAGCAGGAGCGCATCCTCACCGCCGCGCCGCTCAAGAAGATGACGGACAGGACCGTCACCGACGTCAGGAAGCTGCTGCAACGCCTGAAGCAGGTGCGGGAGCGTGGCTACGCGGTGTCCGACCAGGAGAACGTCTCCGGGCTGTGCGTCCTCGCCGCGCCGGTTCTCGACCCCGACGGTTTTCCGGTCGCGGGATTGAGCGTCGCCGCGCCGGCAATGCGCGTTTCCGCGCAGGCCTTCGAGAAGGCGGGAGCCGCGCCGCTACTGAACGCCGCGGAGCAATTGTCGAGGGGCCTCAACACCCTCGGCAGTTTCGCGCTTCATTCGACCCACCACTGAATTCACCACTTCATTCTGGAGAGATCCACCATGCCCGTCATGACTCAATTCCACGGCATCATCCCGGCCATCGCGGTGCCGTTTCGCGCCGATTACAGCATCGACGAGCCGGAGTTGCGCCGGCTCGCCGCGTGGCTCGCACAGCGCAAGGGCGTCATCGGATTGATGACCAATGGCCACACCGGCGAAGTGTTTTCGCTCACGACCCGCGAGAGGGCGGAGGTAACCCGGATCACGGCCGACGCCGTCAAGGACATCTGCCCGGTCGTGTCGTCGATCGTGTGCGAAGGCATCGCCGAAGCGATCGACCACGCGAGGCTCGCGAAAGAAGCGGGCGCCGCGGCGCTGGACATCATGCCGCCGCACCACTGGCTGCGCTTCGGCTTCAAGCCCGAACACTGCCTCGACTACTTCAATGCGATCGGCGAAGCGAGCCGCTTGCCGTTGATCGTTCACGTCTATCCCGCGTGGACGCGGGCGTCGTTCTCGTCCGAACTGCTGGCGGAACTTGCCAGGCTCCCGCATGTCCGCGCATTCAAGATCGGCACCCGCGACATGAACAAGTACGCGCGCGACCTGAAGGCGATCCGCGCAGCAGCTCCGGAGAAGGCGCTTCTGACGTGCCACGACGAATACCTGCTCGCGTCGATGGTGCAGGGCGTCGACGGCGCGCTGGTGGGGTTCGCGTCGTTGATCCCGGGACTGATCAACGATCTGCTCGAGGCAGTGAAGGCAGGTGACCTGAAGAAGGCGATGGCGGTTCAGGCGCGCATCGACCCCTTGAAGGATGCCGTGTACGGCGCCGGCGAGCCGACCGGGGAAGCACACGGGCGAATGAAGGCCGCGATGGCAGCACTCGGCATCCTGCCGAATGGCCGGGTGCGCCCGCCCACCCACGCGCCGACCGCGGAAGAAAGCGCAGCGATCCGCGCAGCGATCAAGGCGGCGGGCCTGTCGGAACGGGCGGCGGCTTGATGAAGGACCGCGGGGCGAGGCGACGCCGAAGCGAAGCTGCGCCTATCGCGGCCGCATTGCATCGACAAGCGAAGCGCGGCGACGCAGCAGCGCAATGAACAAGGAGGCACATCCAGTGGCAACCCCGCAAGCATCACGCGACGTGGGCGGTCAGCGTGCGCGACCGCTCATCGAAATCCAGAACGTCAGCAAGACCTACGTCACCGCATCGAGCGGCAGCGTTCATGCGCTCAACAAGGTCGATCTGAAGATCGCAGAAGGGGAATTCGTCTGCGTCGTCGGACCTTCCGGATGCGGCAAGAGCACGCTGTTGCGCATGTTGGCCGGCCTCGACACCTACGATGCCGGCGAGGTTGCACTGGACGATCAATCCGTCACCGGGCCGTCGGGAAAGGTCGGCGTGGTGTTCCAGGCGGCAAACCTGCTGCCGTGGCTCACCGTGCGCGAGAACGTTCGTTTGCCGCTTCGGGTCGGCGGCCGTCACGAAGCGGAGGACCGGCGCATCGATGCTCTGCTCGACATGGCCGGACTCGGAGGATTCGGAGGTCGTTATCCGTACGAGCTGTCCGGCGGGATGCAGCAGCGCGCCGGCATTTGCCGGGCGCTCGCCCGCAATCCGCAGATTCTGCTGATGGACGAACCGTTCGGCGCACTCGACGCGCTCACGCGCGAACGGATGAACATCGAGCTGCAGCGGATCTGGCAGGAGCATCGCAAGACCATCATGCTGATCACGCACAGCATTTCGGAGGCCATCTTCCTGGGCGATCGGGTCGTCGTCATGTCGGCGCGCCCGGGGCGCGTCCTGGCGGACCTGCAGGTGCAGATTCCTCGCCCGCGCAGCTTCGACACCATCGTGAGCCATCCGAGCTACGCGAAGCTCGCGAGCGAGATCCGCGGCTTGCTGAATGCGCAGGAAGGAGCGCCCAATGACTGACATCGCAACCCACTCCGTCGCTTCGACGGCCGATGTGATCGAGCAGGCCGATCTGAGTCCCGACGCGGCGATCCAGAGCGCCGTGGAAGACGCCGCCCCGGCGGCGCGCAAGAGCAGCCGATCGGCCGTCAACGGTTCCGTCATCGCGGGGCTCGGACTGGTGGGATTGATCGCGCTGTGGATCTTCTGCGTTCGAGTGCTGCGCGTGCCGTCCTACATTCTTCCCGCGCCTGAAGCGGTGCTCAATGCACTGTGGTCCGGATTGGCCATCGATCCCGCCAGCCCCAAGGGCTACTACCTGCCGCTCTGGAGCACGCTGAGCAACGCGGCGGTCGGCTTTGCGATCGGCACCGGGCTCGGGCTCGTGCTCGGCTCGCTGATGGCGGAGAGCAGAACGGTGGAGAAGCTGCTGATGCCGTACGCATTCGCGCTGCAAAGCCTCCCGAAAGTGGCGATCGCTCCATTGGTCGTCATCTGGTTCGGGTTCGGTGACGGCAGCAAGATCGCGATCGCGGCGCTGCTTTCCTTCTTCCCGGTGCTGATCAACAGCTTCACGGGACTGCGGGCGACGGAGCCCGAGCGAATCGACCTGATGCGCTCGCTGTCGGCCACTCGCTTCGAGACGTATCGCATCGTGAAGCTGCCGAATGCCGCGCCGTTCATCTTCGCCGGACTCGACATGGCGGTCGTGTACGCCCTGCTCGGCGCGATCGTCGCCGAATTTCTCGGCGCGCAGCAGGGCATGGGTGTGGTGATCACGCAGGCGCAGGCCGTTTCCGACGTGGCCGGCGTCTTTGCCGCGCTGGTCATTCTGGGTGTGCTGGGCATCGCGCTTCACAGCTCGGTCCGGCGGCTCGAACACCGCGTCGTTCACTGGGCACATCGCGGCAAGCACTGATCGACCAACAGAGGAATGCACCATGCAAGTTACGAGAAGACAATGGCTTCGAGCGACGGGCGCATTTGCGGCGGCGCTCGCCATCGGCCCCCGTGTCGCGCGCGCCGGGGAACTCAGGCAGGTGCGTTTCGGCATCGGCCAGAAGGCGATGGCGCCCAACGTGATCAACTGCGTGATCGGTGAGGTGCTCGGCTACAACAAGGAAGAGAACTTCACGATCAAGCCGCAGGCGATTGGCGGCAATTCGAACGTGCAGGTCGCGGTCGAGCGGGGCGACGTCGAAATCGGCGTGGGCGTGCCGTCGTTCGGCCTTCCACTGCTCGCGAAGGGCGAGTGGGGTGCGGCGCTCAACTTCTACGAGTACACGTATCCGTACAAGTGGGACGTGGTCGTCAAGCCGGGATCACCGATCAAGAGCTACGGCGACCTCAAAGGCAGGAAGATCGGCGTGTCCGACTTTGCCGGGACCGAATACCCGGTTACGCGCAACGTGCTGAAGTCGCTGCGTATCGATCCCGACAAGGACGTGAAGTGGGTTGCGGTCGGCAACGGTGTTCCGGCCGGCGTCGCTCTGGAGCGCGGCGCGATCGACGCGCTGGCCTATTACGACACGGGCTTCGGCCAGATCGAGGCTGCGGGCATCGGCATGCAGTTCCTGCCGCGCCCGAAGGACTTGCCGATGGTCGGCGGCCAGTTCCTGATGGCGAAGAAATCGATGTTCAAGGACAGCCGCGATCTGCTGATCGGCTTCGGGCGCTCGGTGAGCAAGGCCTCGCAGTTCCTGCTTGCCGACCCGGCTGCCGGCGCCAGGGCCTTCCTCGAGATGTATCCCGAAACCGCGCCGCGCGGCAGCTCCGCGGAGGAAGCCGTCAAGGCGGTGCTCGTCGCGGTCGGCCGGCGCGTCAAGCTCTACAAGCCGCCCTATCCGAACGCCAGGATGGGCAGCATCAATCCGCAGGAGTTCAGGACCGAGGCCGAGTTGAATGGCTGGAAGATCGCCGACTACAGCGGTTTCTACACGAACGAGCTGATCGACGCGATCGACAACTACGACTTGAAGAAGATCCAGGCGCAGGCCGTCGCCTACAAGCGCTGAAGACTGCGGCACGGCACGAAATGTCCAACAACGATCGCACGCGGCGTCGGGCGCTGGTCACGGGCTCGAGCTCGGGCATTGGCGAGGCGATCGCTCGGCGACTGCTGCATGACGGTTGGGACGTCGTCGGGTTCGACCGCGCGCCGCCCACCTTCGAGGCCCCGAGCTTCAGATCGACTCGAGTCGATCTCACCGATGCGCCGGAGCTGTCCAGACACCTCGCGGCCGAAGGAGACTTCACCGCGCTGGTTCATGCGGCCGGGTACATGCGCGTCGCGCCACTCGGAGAACTGGACCCCGACGAGGGCATGGGCATGTGGCGCCTGCACGTTCACGTGGCGGCGCTTATCGCCGACCGGATCGCACCGCGTCTTCCTCCAGGAGGCCGCATCGTGCTGATAGGCAGCCGCACTGCCGCCGGTGCTGCCGGGCGCAGCCAGTACGCGGCGACCAAGGCCGCGCTGGTGGGAATGGCGCGTTCATGGGCGATCGAACTGGCGCCGCGCGGCGTTACGGTCAACGTCATTGCACCCGCTGCAACGGACACGCCGATGTTGCGGGACAAGGCACGCGGGACGGTTGCACCGAGAACGCCGCCCATAGGCCGCTTCGTGCGCCCTGAAGAAGTGGCCGCGCTGGCCGCATTCGTGCTCTCCGAGGAGGCCGCGGCCATCACCGGACAGCAACTCGTGATCTGCGGCGGATCCTCGCTGTAGTTCGCCGCGTGGAAATAGTGCGTCGCGTGGAAAGCCTCCGCAGTTCGACGCAGCCACACCAAGTCCACCGGAATCATCAAGCGCGCCGATCGCCGGCGCACGACAAATGAAGGGATGAGCAGTCATGTCTGTCCGCATCATCGACGTCCGCGAAGTCACCAAGCCGATCGCGTCCGCCATCCGCAACGCGTACATCGACTTTTCGAAGATGACGACGAGCCTGGTGGCGGTGGTGACCAACGTCGAGCGCAATGGCCGCCGCGTGGTCGGCTACGGCTTCAACTCGAATGGCCGCTATGGCCAGGGCGGCCTGATCCGCGAGCGCTTCGTGCCGCGCCTGCTCGACGCCGATCCGAAATCCCTGGTCGATGCGAGTGGCGGGAATCTCGACCCGGATCGCGTCTGGTCCGCGCTGATGGCCAACGAAAAGCCGGGGGGTCACGGCGAGCGCTCCGTCGCCGTGGGAACGCTCGACATGGCGGTGTGGGATGCGGTGGCGAAGATCGCCGGCAAGCCGCTGTTTCGGCTGCTGGCTGAACGCCACGGCGTGCAAGCGAACCCGCGCGTGTTCGTCTATGCCGCCGGCGGTTACTACTATCCCGGGAAGGGCAACGACGCGCTGCGCGCGGAGATGCGCGGCTACCTCGAGCGCGGTTACAGCGTGGTCAAGATGAAGATCGGTGGCGCCTCGCTCGAAGAGGACCGGCAGCGTATCGAAGCCGTACTTGCGGAGATCGGCGGCGCGGCGCGACTGGCGGTGGATGCCAACGGGCGCTTCGACCTGGAGACCGCGATCGCGTATGCAAGGATGCTGCGCGACTACCCGCTGTTCTGGTACGAGGAAGCAGGCGATCCGCTCGATTTCCAGCTCCAGGCGGCGCTCGCGCAGTTCTATCCGGGTCCCATGGCGACCGGCGAGAACCTGTTCAGTCATCAGGACGCACGCAATCTGCTGCGCTACGGCGGCATGCGTCCCGATCGCGACTGGCTGCAGTTCGACTGCGCGCTTTCGTATGGATTGTGCGAATACCAGCGCACGCTCGAGGTGCTGAAGATGCACGGCTGGTCGCCCGCGCGCTGCATCCCTCACGGCGGGCACCAGATGTCGCTCAACATCGCGGCGGGGCTCGGACTTGGCGGAAACGAAAGCTATCCGGACCTGTTCCAGCCCTACGGCGGATTTCCAGACGGCGTGAGGGTGCAGCAGGGCTACATCACGATGCCGGAACTGCCCGGCATCGGCTTCGAAGGCAAGTCCGATCTGTACGCCGAGATGAAGAGGCTGGCGGAGTGAGTCCGTCGCACGACGCGAGCCATCCGGCCATCTTCGAGACGATCTGGGTTGTCCCGCTCGCGTGAACCCGGGCTTCGGCGCCGCCCATGCGGGCGTACGATCTCGCGGCGCCTTCGCCGAGCATCGGGCGGCGGCGCTGCAGGCGTCGGAACGCAGACAACACGCGGCGGAGGAGACAATGAGCAAAGCGCTTTTTCTCGCTGCATTCGCCGTGGGCGCGCTGTCGATTTGCGCACCCGCTGCGAGGGCCGCTGACCAGTTCGTGCTCGACCGCGACGCGGTCGTCCCGTTCGCCGTCTTGCCGGACGGCGTGCGCTATCCGGAAGGTATCGCAGCCAATCCAGCCACCGGCGACATCTTCGCCGCGACCTTCGACTTCGGCCCGAACGCGAACAAGCTGATGCGCTTCTCCCGGGACGGGCATCTCGCCGCGATCAGGGACTTCGGTGGCACGCCGATGCTCGGACTCGACTTCGACGCCGCGCATGGCAAGGTCTACATCCTCAACTTCGGCGCCTCCAGGCTGCAGCGCATCGACGCGAACTTCAACGCCTCGACGCCGGTCGAGGACGTGTCGAATTTCCCGTCGATCGGTGCACCCGCGCCGCGCACGGTCGCGAACCCCGACGGCAGCAGCGACACGATCATGTTCGGCTCCAGCGGCTTTCCCGCGCCGAACGCAATGACCTTCAGCCGCGCCGGCAGCCTGTACGTATCGGACTCGTTTCAGGGTGCCATCTTCCGCATCGACAACGTTGCGACGTGCAGCACGCCTTGCCCGGTGTCGCTGGTCGTCCAGGATCCGCTGCTGGCGACGGCGGGCTTTCCGCCGTTCGGCGCCAACGGCTTGGCGCTGAATGCCGACGAGAGCGAACTGTTCGTCGCCAACACCGGCGACAACCGTCTGCTGAAGCTCGATCTGGCGACGAAGCAACTGGTCGTGCTCGCGGAAAGCCTGCACGGCGCCGATGGCGTCGTATTCGACGACAGCGGGCGACTGTGGGTTGCGGCGAATCAGGGCGATCAGATCGTCGGGTTGAACGAGGTCGGCCGCGTGGTCGCAAGGCTCGGTGACTTCCGGGGCGTCCGCGGAGACGGCACGCCGATCGGGCTGCTGTTTCCGGCTAGCCCGGTGATCGTCGGCGACTGGATGTACGTGACGAACCTCGCGCTGCCCCTTACCAACAGCCCGGCCGAGTGGGAAACGCAGGTCAAACGCTGGACGATCGTGCGCATCAAGTTGCCGCGCAGGTGACCCGCGCGGTTCAGCGCGCGCTGACCGAAACCACGAGCGCTGCCGCGCACAGCACCAGAACGCCGGCGGCGCGCTCGGTGGCGCGCGCGTAGCGCGGATCGGCGGCCAGCCGCGCGGCGCGCGAGCCGAGCCAGCCGTAGCCGGCCAGGATGAAGAACTCGGGCACGATCGATCCGGCGGCGAGCCAGAGCATCTGCGCGCCGATCGGACGCCTCGGATCGACGAACTGCGGCAGGATGGCGATGAAGAAGATCAGCGTCTTCGGATTCGCGAGTTGCAGCGTCAAGCCGGAAAGGTAGGTCGCACGCGAGCAAGCATCGCTTCCGGTGCCGTGGGAAACCGTGATCGGCGACGGCTGGCCAACGAGCGCCGCGACGCCGATGTAGGCGAGATATGCCGCTCCGACCCACTTGACGGCGGTGAAGAACGCCGACGACGACACCAGCACCGCGCCGAGCGCAGTCGCCGACAGCCCGAAGTACAGCGCGTTGGCCGACAGGATGCCGAGCGCGGCGAGGATCGAATCGCGCGTACCGCGTGCGATGCCGCAGGCGATCACCAGCATCACCGCGGGCCCTGGCGACAGGCTGAGCGCCGCTTCGGTGACGACGTAAAGACCGAACGTGTTCCAGTCGACCGCGTCCGGCACGGTCAGGCGCACACCCGCAGCGCGAACCGGTGCAGCGCGTCGCGCACGCCGTCGGGGTTCTCCGCCATCAGCGCGTGGCCGGTCGCGGGCAACGTGACCACCGTGGCGCGTGCACAGGCATCGATCAGCGCCTGCGCCGCCTTCGGCGGCGTCATCGCGTCGGCGGCCCCGAGCACCAACAGCGTCTCGCACGCGAGCGAGCGCGCGGCGTCGAACGCTCCCGAATAGGCATGGCAGGCGGCGAAATCGGTCGGCAGCACCGCGGATCCGTTTACGCGCGCGATGCGCTCCATCAGCCGCAGGTTCTCCCACACGACGTTGAAGCCGGGAGCGGGGTTGCCGGGTTTGACCGCGAACGGCGCAATCGAGGCACTGTGCGACCACACGTTGATCATCTGCATCGCGGCCGCCGGGTCGTCGCGCGTCGCGGCCAGCAAGTGATCCGACACCCGCATCGGCGCCGCGGTGCCGAGCAGCGCCACGCCCACGGTGCGCTCGCGCAGGCGGCACGCGACTTCGAGCGCGATCAGCGAGCCCATGCTGTGGCCGGCGAGCACGAAGCGCCGCGTCGCCAGTGGGGCGAGCGCGCGCGCGATGCGGTCGGCCATCGCCTCGACCGCGGCCAGCGGCGGGCCGTCGCTGCGCCCATGCCCCGGCAGGTCGAGCGCCAGCACGGCGAAGCCGTGGTGGGCCAGGAAGCGGCTCTGCAGGATCCACACGCTGTGGTCGTGCTGCGCGCCGTGGACGAAGACGACGCATGGCAGGTCGGCGTCGAACGCCTTGCCGCCGGTGTACGCGAAGATTCCGTCGAGCCTCATCACGCCGGCGTCGGTCATGCCACTTTCCCTGCCGCCTTCAGCGCGCGAGAAAGATCGTCGATCAGGTCGGCCGGTTCTTCGAGCCCGATCGACAGGCGGATGGTGCCCTGCTTGATGCCGGCCGCGGCCAGATCGTGGTCGGGCACGCGGAAGTGCGTGGTCGATGCCGGGTGAATCACCAGCGACTTCGCGTCGCCGACGTTCGCCAGGTGAGAAAACACGGCGAGCGTCTCGACGAATCTGCGCCCCGCTGCGCGCGAACCCCTCAGATCGAAGCTGAACACCGCGCCGCAGCCCTTCGGCAGCAGCCTTTGCGCCAGTTCGTGGTCCGGATGCGACGGCAAGTCCGGATACATGATGCGCTCGACCTGCGGATGCGACGCGAGGAACTCGACCACCTTGCGCGTGTTGGCGACGTGGCGCTGCATCCGCAGCGGCAGCGTTTCGAGCCCCTGCAACATCAGGAACGCGGTATGCGGAGCCATGCAGGCGCCGAAGTCGCGCAAGCCCTCGCGCCGCGCGCGCAGCAGGAACGGCGCGACCGTACTCTCCTCGGCGAAGTTCATGCCGTGGAAGCCCGCGTAGGGCTCGGTCAGCGCCGGAAACCTGCCGGATCCGGGCCAGTCGAAAGTTCCGCCGTCGACCAGCACGCCGCCGATCGCCACGCCGTGGCCGCCGATGAACTTGGTCGCCGAGTGGTACAGCAGGTCGGCCCCGAGGGCGAACGGCTGCATCAGATAGGGCGTGGTGAAAGTGCTGTCGACCATCAACGGCAGGCCGTGCGCGTGCGCCAGTTCGGACACGCGCGGCACGTCGAGCACGTCGAGACCGGGATTGCCGAGCGTCTCCCCGAACAGCAGCCGCGTGCCTGGCCGGATCGCTGCCCGCCATGCGTCGAGATCGCGCGGATTGACGAAGGTGGTCTCGATGCCGAAGCGCGGCAGCGTGAAGGCGAGCAGGTTGTGAGAGCCGCCGTAGAGCGCGCGGCTGGCGACGATGTGCGCGCCTGCGCCCATCAGCGTGACGATCGCCAGGTGCAGCGCCGCCTGCCCGCTCGCGGTCGCGATCGCGCCCACCCCTTGCTCGAGGGCGGCCACGCGTTCCTCGAACACGGCGACGGTCGGATTCGAGATGCGCGAGTACACGTGCCCGGCGCGCTCCATGTTGAAGAGCGCGGCTGCATGCTCGGAGTCGTCGAAGCAGAACGATGTCGAGGCGTAAATCGGCACTGCGCGCGCGCCGGTGGCGGAATCCGGGCGCTGGCCGGCATGCAGCGCAAGCGTGTCGAAGCCGGGGTATCGGGGAGTGGTCATCGTCAGGCGTCGGGTGTCGGGCGTCGGGCGCCGATTCGCAGTAGGTTACCGGAGACGCCGGACGCCAACGCCCGGCGCCCGACGAGTCTGTTCTATATTGCCTCGCCATGGACATGCGCGCAGACCTGTATCCGCCGCTGGAGCCGTACGACAGCGGCATGCTGGCGCTCGACGACGTGCATACGATGTTCTGGGAGACATGCGGCAATCCGCACGGGATTCCGGTGCTGTTCCTGCACGGTGGGCCGGGGGGCGGGTGCTCGCCCGAGCATCGGCGCTTCTTCGATCCCGACGCGTTCCGCGTCGTGCTGTTCGACCAGCGCGGCGCCGGCAACTCGACGCCGCTGGGAGAGGTGGCCGATAACACCACACCGCACCTGGTGCGCGACATCGAGTTGCTGCGAGGCCACCTCGGCATCGGCAAGGCGCTGGTCTTCGGCGGCTCGTGGGGCAGCACGCTCGCGCTCGCGTACGGGCAGGCGCACCCGGACCGCTGCCTGGGGTTCGTGCTGCGCGGGGTCTTTCTCGGCCGCGCAGCGGAGATCGAGTGGTTCCTGTACGGGCTGCGGCACATCTTCCCCGAATTGTGGCGCGAATTCGCCGGCATGCTGCCGGAGGCGGAACGCAGCGACCTGCTGCGCGGTTACCTGAAGCGCCTGTTCGATGCCGACCCGCGCGTGCACGTGCCCTTCGCTCGCGCGTGGAGCGAATACGAGGGGATGTGTTCGACGCTGCTGCCGAACCCGGACCTGGTTCGTCACTTCGCCGACGAGGCGGTCGGGCTGGCGCGGCTGGAAGCGCACTACTTCGCGCACCAGTGCTTTCTCGCGCCGAACCAGTTGCTGAGCAACCTGTACCGGATCCGCCATCTGCCGGCGTCGATCGTGCAGGGCCGCTACGACATGGTGTGCCCCATCGTCAGCGCCGACGACCTGGCGCGGGCCTGGACCGGCGCGCGCTACGTGGTCGTCAACGACGCCGGCCACTCGGTGTGGGAGCCGGCGATCCGCTCCGCGGTGATGCGCGAGGTCGAGTTGTTCAAGCAGGCGCTGACCTGATGCACCCGCTTGTGACGGACTCGGTCGCTGGGCTAGGATGCCCGGACGGCGAATGGCTTCGCGCCGGAAGGGCCAACCGGAGGGCGTCATGAAGGTCAGCGACATCCTGCGCGTGAAGGGCAATGCACTGTTCACGGTCACGCCCGACGAGACGCTGTGGACGGCGGTGCGGACGATGGCGGGCAACGACATCGGTTCGGTGGTCGTGATGGAGCACGGTGAACTGGTCGGCATGTTGACCTTCCGCGAGGTGATCAACACCCTGTCGGCGCAGAACGGCGCGGTCGGCGGCGCGCTGGTGCGGCGGGTGATGGACGATGCGCCGCTGACGGTGACGCCGGAAACCGATGTCAACGAGGTGCGCCGGCTGATGCTCGAACGGCACGCACGCTACCTGCCGGTGCTCGACGGCCGCGCGCTGCTCGGCGTGATCTCGTTCTACGACGTGGCCAAGGCGGTGTTCGAAGAGCAGAGCTTCGAGAACCGCATGCTGAAGGCCTACATCCGCGACTGGCCCGCGGAGGAGTCAGTCGACCGGTGAACTCGCGCCAGCGCGCCCGCGTTGCGGTCGTCGGCGCGGGCGTGGCCGGGTTGGGGTGCGCCCGCGAACTGGCGGCGCACGGCGCCCGGGTCACGGTCTTCGACGCCGGCGATTCGCCGGGCGGGCGCGTGGCGACGCTGGTGTCCGACGCCGGCGCGTACGACCACGGCGCGCAGTACTTCACCGTCAGCGACGAACGCTTCGGCGCCGCCGTGCGCAGCTGGGAGGCCGAGGGTGTGGTGCAGCGCTGGAACGGACGCATGCTGTCCTTCAGCAGCGGCGGTGCCGAGGACAAGACGCGCGCGGTCGAGCGGTTCGTGGCGGTGCCGGGCATGCTGCGCCTGGGAGTGCACCTCGCGCGCGATCTCGATGTGCGCTACCGGAGCACGGTGGCGCGGGTCGGACGCGACGGCGCGGGCTGGCGCGTGGAGTGCGTCAATGCTCTGCCGGACGGAGAATCCTTCGTCTGCGACGTGGTGTGCGTGGCCACGCCTTCGACGCAGGCGGCGGCCATGCTGCGCGAGCTCACGCCGCTGGCGGAGATCGCCGCCACCGTGAACTGGGATCCGTGCTGGGCGGCAATGATGGCGCTGCCGCGCGCGAGCGGAGCCGAGTTCGACGCTGCGTTCTTCAACGATGATCCGATCCTCGGCTGGTGCGCGCGCGACAGCTCCAAGCCGCGCCGCGGCACGGTGGCCGGCGTGGCCGAGCGCTGGGTGCTGCACGCGCGGCCGCGCTGGTCGCGCCGTTTCTTCCAGATGGACGAGGCCGAAGTGGCCAAGTGGCTGATCCGCGCGTTTTCCGCGCGTATCCGGCGGCCGCTGTCCCCGACGCACGTGACGGCCGTGCGCTGGCAGAACGCCACGCCACTGAATCCGCTGTCGCAGACGCACCTGTGGGACGCAGGTCAGAGACTGGGCATCGCGGGCGACTGGTGCGGCGGGCCGCGCGTGGAGAACGCCTATCTGTCCGGAGTCGCGCTGGCGCAGGAAGTGCTGCGCGGCTAGCCCGGATATTTCGCGAGGGACGCGGGAATTGCGCGGATGCATGTGCGAGCCAGGTTGCGCGAGAGGGGCGAAGTCCGATGCCCAGTGGCATCGGCGAGCACTTGAGCGCAAGATGGCCGCGCAGGCGCCGCGCAAGCCCGCGTAGCCCCAGCGAGCCAGATTGGACTTCGGCCGGCAGGCCGCAAGGCACTATCGAAGCTGCAGACCGTTCGCAT
>JAKORH010000333.1 GCA_029777935.1 Pseudomonadota bacterium | reverse complement strand
ATCGACTGATGGCTGTAGCCGCGCACGGTGTCGGGGCCGCCGGTGCGGAACAGCAGCGTCTGCGGAATACCAGTTGAGTCCCTGGCGACCACTTGGCCGACCTCCGTTCGTCCCTGCAGCAACCAGCCGTCTGCGAACGACTTGAACGCCGAGGCCTTGCCGGTCAGCCGCGCGAAGCTGCGGCCTTTCTCGTCCGGCCCGAGAGTCAGGCCGTACGCGGCGGCGCCGCTCAGCGCGTAGCCGTCGGTCGGGAACACCGGGTTGTCGACGCGCGCCCAGCGCATCTCATAGTTCGCAGTCGCGGCACTCTGGATCGAGTTGCCGACTGGCGTCGTCAACTGTTCGCGTAGCGCCGCCATAAAGTACCGTCGCGACAGTGTGTCGGAATCGCGTCGCCGCCCCGCGCGCACCTGCTGCTGGATGATCTGCACGCCACTCACGTCGATGCGCGCGAGCGAGGCCGACGCCATGTTGCGATAGAGATCCGGCAGCGGATACGAAAGCAGGTCGATGCTGAAGCTGCGGTCGTCGCGCGCGAGCTTGGTGGTGACGGCCGCCTGCCAGTCGAAGTCGAACACACGCAGGTTCTTGTACTCGGCCGACACGCGCGGGCCGACCAGCGTGCTGTAGCCGACGCCGAGCGTCAGCGAGTGGCGCGCGCGTTCGCGCACATTCACCAGTACGGTGGCCGACGACGGGTCCGTATTGGCGGTGTCGATCTCGACCGAGGCCGCGTCGAACAGGCCGCTCGCGAGCAGCCGCTCCTGATAGTCGAGCAGGGCGCGCTGGCTGTACGGCTGCCCCGGCCGCAGCGTCGACAGATTGACGACGGCCGACTGCGGGATTCGCGCGAGGCCGGTGACGGCCAGCGGCCCGAGCCGGAACGACGGACCGCTTTCGATCGCGATGCTGATCTCGACGGTATTGGCGTCGGCATCCACGCGAGCCTCGCTGCTGCTGAAGCGCGCTCTTGGAAAACGATCGGCCCACAGCGCCGCCAGCGTGCCGGCCTTGGCGTCCGACCAGCCGCGCTCGCTGAAGAATTCGTT